>CAMCTY010000018.1 GCA_945878725.1 Bifidobacterium breve
GCCCGATACAGCTCGGGATCGACCAGATCGAGGCGTTCCATTTAGAGCTTCGGCGTACTTGCCGTGTGGCCGCCATCGACGGGCAGATCGATTCCGGTGAGCCATGAGGCGTCGTCACTGGCGAGAAACACCGCGGCCTGAGCAACGTCCATTGGTTCACCGATGCGTCCCAACGGAAGCCCAGATGCCAGACGTTCTTCGTGCTGATCGACGATGTACGCCACCATCGGTGTGCGAATCACGCCCGGGAGAATTGCGTTCACCCGAATACCGAGCGGGCCGAGGTCAAGCGCGGCCGCCTTGGTCAGACCCCGCAACGCGAACTTGGACGAGGTGTACGCGGCGCTGCCGCCCTGAGCGGCGAGACCGTTCAGGGACGAAACGTTGATGATCGACCCGCCCTTTTTCATATGCGGAACGACGGCTTGAATCCCGAGCAGTGGCCCCATGAGGTTGACGTCGAGGATGCGCTGGAAGTCTGCAGCTGGCATCTCGTGAACAAGGCCGTCGGAACGGATCCCGGCGTTGTTGACCAGCACATCGACGCGTCCGAACCGTTCAACTGCCAGAGCGACTACGGCGGCCCAACTCTCCGCCAACGTCACATCGAGGTATTCACCGTCATGATCGAGGACATCGCCGGCGATCACGTCGGCGCCTTCTGCAGCGAAGAGTTGCGCTTCTGCGAGTCCCTGACCGCGTGCAGCGCCAGTCACGATCGCGACTTTGCCTTCAAGACGACCGGCCACAGCTATCCCCCGAACATTCGGCCGAAGGCCATCCCTTCAGCGCTCCAAGCGTACGCGAAGGGTCCGGGGGCCATGCGCCCAAAACACTGGTACCCCGTCGTAGGTTCCCGGATCGATCGCCGTCGCCGAGCCCACCCTGTCCAGAAAGACCTCGATCGCGACTCGCGCTTCGAGTCGGGCCAACGCCGCTCCGGGACAAACATGCGGCCCGCCGCCAAAGGCAAGATGGCTGCGTTGATCGGGTCGATCGATGCTGAAGTTCTGTGAGTCGTCGAACTGCTGCTCGTCGCGGTTCGCCGATGCCAGGCCGAAAACCACCTTGTCGCCGGCGGGTATCGATTCGCCGTGCAACTGGGTATCGATCATGCAATTGCGCATAAGGAAGCGCACCGGCGGGTCGAGACGTAACGACTCCTCCACCGCGTTCGAAATTAGCGACCGGTCTGCATCGAGCGCGGCGAACAACGCAGGATCGTTTACGACGCGCCAAAGCAGATTGCCGATCAAGTGCCGTGTCGTTTCATTCCCCGAAATGAAGAGAAATACGAGCTGTGTGCGTGTCTCGATGTCGGTGAGTTGCCGACCGTCAACCTCGGTGTTCACGAGTCTCGTGATGAAATCGTCCTCGGGTTGGCGACGACGATCAGCGATTAGCGCATCCACGTACTCCACGAACTCTGGATGGGCCCCGGCCAGGCCCTCGCCTCGGTCGTTTCGATTCTTCGTCGGATACGTACCTTGAACTACCTCATCGGACCACGCCGCCCATCGACGGAAATCGGCGGCAGGAGCCCCGAGCAGATGGGCGATCACGTTGTTCGGCACTGGCATCACGTAGTCAGCAATCAGATCGACGGGATCATCACGTTCGAGGATCCCGTCAAGGAGCTCGTTGCACAGCGACACACAGAACGGCTCGACCCGGGTGATTCGGTGGGCGGCGATCGCCGAATTAATGATCCGACGGATCTGTCCGTGCCGGGGCTCCGGGATCTCGCTAATGAGTTGTTCTTCATCGGGAACGACGACGCCGGCTTCGCGGAAGCTCGCCACGAAGCGGTCAACGTCTTTTGCACCTGCCACTGAGTCTTCGTAGCGGGCCAAGAACCACGGCCCTGATTCGGTTCGCGAAACCGGACAGGATCGCCGCAACTCGGCAAGTCCCGGATCATCGAAATCGGCAACGAGCGGGTCGAAAACCATGGTGCCCCCATTTCCCCGACCCGAACCTACTGCGGATGAGACGCCGGAAGAGTCCCCTTCTCAAGCCAGCCACTGAGCATAAGGTGACGTGTCGACTTCTTCGACGATTCATCTACCCCTAGGGGGATCCATGCGACCAACAGGAAAGATCCGAAATCCGGTTGTCGTGATTCTGCTCAGTATCGTGACGCTCGGTATCTACGGGCTGTACTGGCACTACGCGATGTTCAAAGAAACCAACGAGTTCAGCAACGAAGGCATCTCTGGCGTTTTGGGGCTGATCATCACCATCTTCTGCTCGATCGTCGCCATCTTCTTGATCCCGGCACAGATCGGCAGCACTCGTAAGGGTGCAGGCCTGCCTGAAGGAGTCTCGGCGATCAACGGACTCTGGATACTGCTTCCCATCGTCGGCATCTTCATCTGGATTGTCCAGACTCAAAATGCTGCGAACAACCTTTGGGAAAGCCAGGGCGTCACCGCCTGAGTTCTCTCCACATCGAGTGCAGCCCCGGGCATCCGTCCGGGGCTGCTTTCGTTTTGTTGAGACGCGCGTCAAAAAGTCGGGTTGAAACCGATGTTCCAGATCCACGAGATCGCGACGCAGGAAATGGCGACAACGATCGGGACGCGTACCGAGTCGATCCGGCGGGTGGTCGGCGTCGCCCACATGATCAGCACGCCAAGACCGACGAGTGCCGCGATCATTCCGAATGGTTGGTAGCGAAGCGATGCGCTGATGTCGCCGACGGCAAGCGAACGGACCGAGCGTGTCATGCCACACATCGGACAGGGAACGCCCGTGACGGTCAACAACGGGCACGGTGGGAATACCGGGAACGGAACGGCCAAGCCCAACAGGGCGATGCCGAGGCAACCCACAACAAGCCACCGCATAGGTTCAAGCGGAATGGTCAGGGATTTCCTGATCAGCGCTTGATGCATTCCCATGTCGCAAACTGATAGGTAGCCAGGAAACCGAATCGTCGGGTGATTTCTGGTGTCGACACCGCGACAAGATCGTCAACGACGACGTGATCACAAATGTCGTTGATGGCGAAACCGTCGCCGATCTCAGCGGGGCGTGGTGACACCCCGGACAGCGAGTCGCACCACTCGTCGGTCACCAGAACAGTCGTTTCGAAGCCGACAGCGCGCAACGTCTCGGTGAGATCCCAGCCGAAACGCCAGAACACCGGGGTGTCGTCACCGTGGAACTCGGGCTCGATGGGCGGTGCAGTGACGCCCTGAAGCAGCGGCACCTGCAAATACATCCGCCCGCCGGGAGTGAGGATGCGCCAGATTTCGCGCAGGGCCAATGCCGTGTCGGGGACGTGCTCGAGCACATGCGGCGTAAGGAGAACGTCGATGGAGTCGTCCGGGAGACCGATCGCCATGAGATCGACCTTGATGTCGGCAACATGATTGGACTCATCGAAATCACTGGCCGTGTATTCGAACCACCGCCGCATCATCCGGCGATAGTCGCGACCCATTCGAGGGCTTGTCTCGAGTACCCGAAGGCCCCACGGCTCCGGATTGCGCAAAAGAAAACATCGGAGGAGGAACCTGTCTCGAGCAATGCTGCGGCATTGCAGACACGTGGCCATTTCGGAATGAAACGGATCGGCGAATTCGGCTCCGCTCCACCCGCACACGTTGCATGAGGCGTCCCCGAGACCGAGCGACCCTGCTTGCGGCTTTGATTGCTTGTCCCACCAAACCGGTTCGCCCTTGGCGAGTCCGACGCGACGAGCCAACGGCCGCAGAAGCGACTTCACCCGCGACAATGAGGGGTCAAGGAACGACGTCACGAACTTCTGCTCCCCGAACGCACCGAGCAACGGGGAGTGCGGGTCATCGCGATTCGCAGATCATGAGCGGAATGTCACGCTCGGTTGACTCTTGGTACTTGTCGTAATCGGGCCATGCCGCAACGGCAATGGGCCAGAACTTGGCCTTCTCCTCGGGTGAAGCGACTCGGGCGGTCAACTGCATCACCTCGCCGCGATCTTGGATCGTGACTTCCGGGTTCGCCACCATGTTGTGGAACCACTGTGGGTTCTGCGGCGCTCCTCCCATCGAGGCGACGACGAAGTACCGCTCGCCGTCGGTCACGCGGATTAGGGGCGTACGACGCTCTTTGCCGCTCTTCGCTCCGGTTGTGGTCAGGATGATGACCTCGCCACCCTCCCAGATGAAGCCGTCCTCCCCGTTGGTAGCGATGTAACGCTCAACGTGGTCGGCAATGGGTTCCCAGGGGCTTGGTTCGTACTCGCTCATGGGGATGAATCTACCCTCCGCGTCGCCCCATGATTCTCAGGCATCCACGGCATCCACGGATCGGAGCAATAGCGTCTTGGTTCATGAGTGGAATTTCGGTCTTCCTTTCCCTGGTGCTCGCCATCGTCATGTTGGGCAGTGCGGCCATGGATTTTCGTGGTGCTCCGCAAATCATCGACCTCGTTGCCCGCATGGGCCGATTTCCGGGTTTCGAGCGGACCCTCGGGCTCATCAAGATCCTTGGGGCCCTCGGGCTCCTCATCGGCCTTGCCATGCCAACGCTTGGCATCCTTGCCGCCCTCGGATTGACGATCTATTTCGCCCTCGCGGTGCGTGTCCACTCGCGTCTCGGCGACACCACCTCCGAGACCGCTCCAGCCATCGGACTCTTTGCGCTGAGCGCGTTGACGCTGCTCACTCGTTTCTTCGCCTGAGTCCTGCCGCAGCATCGCGGTCGGCTCCGCGGTTCATTGACGAAAACACGAAAGAGGCCCGCCCGACATTTCGGACGGGCTTCTTCAGTTTCGAAACGTCAGTTGATCGGGCTTCAGCTGGCTTGTGACAGCTGAGCGGCCGAGCGCTCGAGAGCCTGATTGGGATTCTTAGGAAGCTTGGTGAGCGGCACGGCGATCTCCGCGACCGTCGGGCCGTATTTGTCGGCGAGGGGCTGAAGAGCAGCAAGGTCGAAGTCATAGAACGACGCCGCATTGCCGGCGAGGATCTGCTGCACCTCTGCCGGGTCGAGATGACCAAGCACCTGGCGAAGATGTTCACGGGTGAACGGGTGCGTGCCTTCTTCGTGTGGGTAATCGCTGCCCCACATGATCTTGTCGATACCGACCGGGCCAAGACCAGCGGCGAGATCGGCTGGCGTGGGCTGGCTGACGCCGACCCAGCAGCTCTGCTGGAAGTACTCGGTCGCTGACCGCGGCGGCACCGTCTCGCCTTCGAAACGCATTTCGCCGACCTTGTTGCCGCGCATGCCGGCGAGAAGGTTGTCCATTGATTCGAGCAATGCCGGAATCCACGAGCAACCAGATTCGGTCAGAGCGAAACGCATCTTCGGGAAACGCTCGAAGACACCGGAAAGGATCAGGTGCACAAGCGGACGCTGCGAGTAGTACGGAATCTCGATGAAATGCACGAGAGGCATGGCCGGAGCCGGCACGTACTTCGGTGAACCAGTGCCGCTGTGCGCGTTCACCGGAACATCGAGTTCCTGGCACACGGCCCACAACGGGTCGTAATCGGGATGGTAGAGGGGCTTGATCCAGTCAGCCGTCGGAGGAACGGCGCCAATGAGGATGCCGCCACGGAGACCGTTCTCCTTGCACCACTTGACGTCTTCAATCGCGTCATCGACATCGTTGAGGAAGATCTGGCCGATACCGGCACGACGCTCCGGGGCGATGGAGCAATAGTCGGCGAGCCAACGGTTGTGAGCCTGCACACCAGCGTGACGGTGCTCGTACTCAGCGGGCGTCGGCGGCTGAGCGAACAGCACGAAGTTGGGGAAGAAAGGCGGGACCGTGTTCGGGTAGATGACCTCGGCGATGACGCCGTCACCGAGCTGGTCTTCGTCACGTCGATCGCTATCCCAGTTGCGGATGCGGAGATCGGTGTCCTTCAAATCCTTGAACGGGTTCTTGTACTTCTCGCGCCAAGCATCGAAATCGTTGCGGTACTTCGGATCGAGATACTCGCGGTACTGGGCATGGCTTCCACCCGCATGGGTGTCGGCGGAAATGATGGCGTAATGATCGTCCGGTCCGAGCATGGCTGTCTCCTCGTACTGAGCGCTCCACGAGCGCATTTGTCGTATTCATGACGATACGACACACGGACCCCCGGAGGTGAAACCGGGCGGCTAAAGCCCAGTCGGGCGATTTACGAATCGGTTGGCGGTCGGAGACCAGAACCAACCGCCTCCGGCTTTGGTGCCGCCGTCGACAGGCACGTTGTGTCCCGTGACGAACGACGAGAGATCCGAGGCAAGGAAGAGCGCCACTCGGGCCTGATCCTCTGGCCAACCGACACGACCGACCGGCGCCCATGCTTCCCAGAGGTGCTCGGAACCCACTGACGTGCCGATGTAGTCAACCTGCGCCGTCTGAGTGAGATCCGGGCCGATGCCATTGACTCGAATCCCGTGACGCCCCATACCAGCAGCGAGATCGGTCGTGAACGCGGCTGCCGCAGCCTTCATGGATCCGTAGACCGGTTCGCCCGGGTAACCGCGCATTCCTTCAACAGAATGGATGTTCACGATCGAGCCGCCGCCGCCCGCGATCATCGGGTTCAAAAATGCGTGAGTCACAGCGAAGATGTGGAACAGGTTGATGTCGTACATCTCCTTCCATGATTCCGGCGTTGACTCACGGAATCGCACGAGCGGGCGGTAATCCCCCACGTTGTTCACGAGAACGCTCACGTACGGATGGGCACCGAGAACATCCGCCGCCACCCGGGCGACTTCGGCCGCATCGCGAACATCGGCGATGTGCGCACGCGCCGAACCTCCCGCGGCGACGATTTCGGCCTCTTTCGCGTGCGCCGCATCAGCGTCGACATCAATGAATTCGACGTGCGCTCCATGCTGAGCGAACAAACTCGAGACGGCTCCGCCGATTCCTCCTGCACCACCTGTGACGACCGCAACCCGGCCATCGAGGAGTCGGTTCCAGTTATCGATGGGCGGCGGGGACGAAGCTTCTTCGGATGTCATTTCGCCATCTTCCCGCGACCGAACCATCTTCGCCTCCCTTTCTCTGATTGTCGGCCGACAAATCCCCGTCGGGCAACGTCCGCTTCGCCGATTCGGGGCAGGATTGACCAGTGCGAGCGATGACGTGGAACCTCCAAGGTCGAATCGGTGACTGGCAGGCCCGACATCCGGCCATTGAGTCCGGCATCCGCCAAGCCGATCCTGACGTCGTCATGCTCCAAGAGTCTTGGGTGGAACCCGATGGCACCACCCAGGCGAAGGTCTTTGCCGACTCACTCTCGATGCATACCGTCACCGCGGCGTCGCTCGCCGGATTCGATCGTTATCCGGAAGCGCCCTACTGGGTTGTGAATGCAATCCTCAGTCGCTGGCCCATCGAGATAGTTACCGCCATCGCACTCCCCGATCAGTTCGGCGAGCCGACTTGGCGCCACGTTCTCATTGCCCGGGTGGCGCGGCCGGCCGATAGTGGCGGCGAATTCATCGTGGCCGGCACCCATCTCGAACACGGACTTGATCGCACCGAAACCCGTTGCGCTCAGTTGCGGGCTCTGTGCGGACACCTCGCGGAGGCTTCGGGCGGTGTCGACGGTTGGCGCCTCAACCTTCCGGTTGTTCTCGGCGGAGATCTCAATGCTGTCCCACATTCCGACGAGATCCGATCAGTCACCGGCGCTTCGGTTCCGTTCGTCGACGGTTTCGTGATGGTCGACGCATGGGATGCCTGCGGAAACGCGACCAGAGGCGATACCTGGTCATCCGAGAATCCGCTCGTTCCCCGCCGAGCCATCCACCCGAATCGACGACTGGACTACGTGATGGTCAGCGCACCACGACGCCGAAACGTCGGCCATGTCGAACGGTGCTGGCTGACGGGTGACTCCTCATTCGAAGGCGTCTGGGCCAGCGACCATTTCGCCGTCGTTGCGGAGATCGACCTATGAGCGAATCACTCGAGACATTCATCGTCGTCGCTCAAGTCTTCGCTTCCGTAGGCATGTTCGGGGTCATCTGGACAATTCAGGTTGTTCACTATCCGCTGATGAAACAAGTTCCCGAATCGGCGTTCAAGGCCTACGAGGCTGAACACACCGCACGGATCACGTTCATTGTCGGTCCCCTTATGGCGGTCGAGGGCCTTTGCGTCCTTGCGTTGCTGGCCTGGCCGCCGGACGGGATCGCGTGGTGGCTTCCGTGGGTCGGTGCGATTGCGGAAGCAGTTGCGATCGGAACGACGGCATTTGTGTCGGCTCCACTCCATGGCCGACTCAGTGAAAAGCGCGATCCGGCTCTTCTTGACCGACTCGTCTCTACGAACTGGATACGAACAGCTGCATGGACGGCCCGAGCGATTGTGGGCGTCGCTATTTTCCTGAGTCTCTAAGATTCACCCCACCGTGTGGATCCCATGTTGCGAAATCCTGAACGCTCGGGAAAGCTATCGCGCCAGGTCGAGGACCAGACCAAGTTCGGCGCATCGGTCAGCAATGGCGACGGCGAGCTGATCGACATCTCCTCCGAGACCCTCTAATGCAGTCTCGTCGAGAAGCACCATGATCTCGGCATCAACACGTGCGAGCACTACGGGGAAGTTCGCTCCGCACGCGCCGATCACACCTGCGGGTGCATCGTCTCGATGCCATGTCGTGAACTCGACCGGCAACAGTTCTCGGAACGCGCGCCATTCGGATCGCTCTCGAAACGTTCCGTGCGTGATGTCGCACAGGGAGCAATGCGAACGGCCTAAACGGGCTCCGACCCAGTAACGGATCTCACCCACAACGGAACCGTCGGCGTCATAGACACCAATCAGTTCACTGACTCTCAGTGGTTCCGTCACGGACTACTCGGCGCCCTGCGGGTCAACCCGCGGAGCCATCCAGAATGTCTTTGAACCCGAACTGCGTGTGCGGACCAAAGATGATCTGCTCGAAGATTCCGACGCCCACCTTGTCGCCCAGCTTTGCGCGAACGATGTGATGGACGTGTTGGTGCGTCGGATCCTGCGGATGGATCTCGTCGAACGACCAGTCCTCTCGTCCGAGTTCCAGTTCGCCGTGCCACATTCCGTGACCCCAATCGGGGTTCATGTAGCCGAGGGCCCTCATGTCGAAACGGCCGATGGGTTCGAGTTCCAGTTCCATGCCCGCCCCGTCGTCGCCGACAAGATCGATCGATGCACTTGTGACCCAACGGGTTCCGGGCTTGAACGTAAGCCGCTGGCCCACGGGATCGAAACGACTGACGGATGCGTCTTCGAGCGATACCGACTGCGGAACCGGGTCGACAATTCCGATGCGGTGCCCATCCGGTCGCCAGAAAACACCACCGGGGCGCTGGAACCATCCGGCCACAACGCATTCGTCTTCGAAGTGGATAGGCGACCAGAGCCATGCGTTCGGAGTACTTGCGCTGGGGCGACCTGGAGTCGGCGAGCCGACCGGACGAACACCCCACGACCGATCCCGAATTCCGACCACTTCCTCGTGGCGCAGTTCGGTCACTTCGCCGTCGACGGTGACGTTGCCTTCCCACGTCCCGAACTGCAAATACCGAGCCATGTCGAGGATCGTGTGGGGACCGTCGACCATCACCGTGTGATCTTCGAGGAGCGCACCTACACGGGCCCGCCAGCGCAGATCGCACGTGATCCCGGTTTCGTTCGGTTCGACGACGACACGCAATTGCCGGAAGGGTTCGACAATCTCGAGTCGCATCGGACCGACACTCGTGTCCATGGGATCCGATGGCGCACGGCAAGAACCGTGAAATGCGTACTGCTTGCCATCACGCGCAATAGATACGGACGTGTCCTGCACGCCGAGGTTGGAATAGCGGCCAAACGCCACCTCGATTTGGAACGCTCCCTCGCGGTGAGTGGCCCCCATCCAATAGCGGCCGTACGCGTTGCGATCGGTTGTCCCCGATTGTGCGATCGGTTTGGGGACCTGATGGATCGGATACTCGTCGAAACTCGAAAGTGTCATGGTGCTCCTCAGAATGGCTCGGGCATGGCGTCAGCCATGTCACGCAGTTGGTTCTTGGCGATCTTGTCAAGGGTTGCCCTCGGGTAGTCATCGACGAAATACACGGCGCGGGGAACCTTGAAGTCAGAGAGGTTCTTCTTGCAGAGATCGATGACGGATGCTTCGAGTTCGGCATCGTCGGGCGCATTCGCAGCCTTGATGACGAATGCCACCGGCACGACATCGAGCATGGGATGTGAACGGCCGACAATCGCGACCTCACCGACACCGACCACTGTGCGACAGAGATCCTCGACCTCTTTCGAGGAAACGTTTTCGCCGCCGACTTTGAGCATGTCCTTATCGCGTTCGGTGTAGAAGATCGCGCCACCTTCGCCGATGCGCACCATGTCGCCGGTCTTGAACCAACCGTCGGCGGTGAAGCTCTTCGCATTTGCTTCCGGATTGTCGTAGTACTCAAGGAACAACTGGATCCCGCGGGTACCGCGGAGCCACAGTTCGCCCACGCGACCATCGGAGACGACCTCGTCGGTCTCGGGATCGACGACAAGAGTTTCGTATCCAGGCGTTGCCTTACCCAACGAGCCAACAGGAATGCTCCCGTAGAGTCCGGAACTCGTTGCGTGCGTGACCGTTTCGGTCATGCCGTACGCGGGGAGAACTCGGCATCCGAGCATCTGCTCAAGCGGCGGAACGACCGCCCCGAATACCCCTACCTCGAGTCGGTTCTCCGGGATCGGCTTGCCCGCAACTGCGTTGAAGACGAACGGGATCAGAGAAATATGGGTGACGTTGTGTTCGACGATCACTTCCCAGAAGCGGCTCGCCGAGAACTTCGGCTGAAGAACGATCGTTCCGCCAACTCCGAGCGTGCTCCACATTGACCAGCTTTGTGCGTTTACATGGAAGAACGGGAGATAAATCAGGTAGACGCCATCTGGATGCATGCCGATGTTGTTCGGCCCCACCCGCGTTGCCCACAGCATGTTGGCGTGCGTGTGCACTACAGCCTTCGGACGAGATGTCGTGCCCGATGTGAACATCACGCCAACCGGGAGCATTGGCTCGGGATCGCGTCGAGGACAGTCATCAACCTTGCCGAACAGCGACTCGAATGAGTTGAGGCCGTGAGCGGCCTGATCGGGAGTGGGCGCTTCACCCGAATTGTCCTCGGTGACAACGATCCATTGAAGGTCCGGACCGCTCTCGGCAACCGTGTGCGCGTACTGCGGTTGCGTGATCGCAGCAACAGCATTCGTGTGCGTGATGAAGTAGTTCATCTCGGCCGCAACGGAACGCGTATTCGTCGTAACACCAGCCGCGCCGATCGTTGCGCACGCATACCAAGAAAGAACCATCTCGGGACTGTTGTCCGAATGGATGATGACCCGGTCGCCCTTGACGATTCCACGAGCGGCGAGGCCAGCGGCGAGGCGCTGAACATCAGACCAGAACTCCGCATAGGTCCAGGTGCGTCCGCCGCCTGATTTCGGTTCCCATATGAGCACCGGATGATCGGGTCGGCGCTCGGCGAGATCCGCCAGCAACCACGGTACGTCCTGACCGGTGAATTGGAACTCGGCCACTAGATCGGCATTCACAGCTGTCCCCCTCGTGCACTGGCTTCCGTTCTGGATACCAGCAGACATCTTGTCGCAAACGGGACCGCCTCGGCGACGCGTCGAAATACACGCTTGATCCGCCGACCGATCGAGCGTCAGCCCCTAGCCTTGCGACATGCGCCTACTTCGTCTTGCCATCATCGTCGCCGCCGTGTCGGGTCTTGCTCTGACTGGCTGTGGATCAGATTCGACCAATGCCAATTCGACATCCTCGACCGGCCCCGCCACCACCAAACCGGCAGGATCGACAAGTTCAACGAGGGCGACTATCGCCAGCATCCACTGCGCGACCAACGAGTTGTCGGCGTCACTCGGAGAGCCAAACGCTGGTGCCGGGCAGGTCTACACACCGCTCGTGCTCACAAACACCGGAAAGCGAACCTGCGAGCTGCGCGGATTCCCCGGAGTTTCAGTGCTCGACTCGTCCGGCAACCAGATCGGACAGCCCGCTGGCCGCGAAGGCGCCGAGGGGGCAACTGTCTCGATCGCTCCCGGCAAGACTGCGAGCGCCACGCTTCATACGACAAACCAAGGCGTTGGCGGTAATTCCTGCTCGGCCGAATCGGCCAAGATCAAGGTATTCCCTCCCGACGACACGGCGGCGCTGACATTCGCGGCGAGTTACACCGTGTGCGGAGGCTTCCAGGTCAGCACCCTCGTCGCCGGAAGCGCAGGTCGCTGACGTGCCCAAAACCGATTCAGTTGATGACGCGTATAAGGGTTTCGAAGGAAAGGTAGGCCGGGTCTTCGCCACGTCTGAATCGTGGTGGCCGCCGCGCCCGGAGTCGCCAAAGGGAGCGCCGAACGTCGTCGTGATCCTTGTCGACGACCTCGGCTATGCCGATCTCAGTTGCTACGGAAGCGAGATCGACACACCGAACATCGATCGGCTCGCTCACAACGGCCTGCAGTACATCGATTTCCATTCCACGCCTATGTGTTCGCCTACGCGTGCCGCGTTCCTCACCGGACTCAACCCTCATGCGGCTGGCGTTGGCACCGTCGCCCACGCTGACCCCGGCTTCCCGGGTTACGCCATGGAACTCGCCGATGACGTCGGGACCCTGCCCGAAACTCTCAGGGCCAACGGTTACGCCACCTACATGGTTGGCAAATGGCATTTGGCCAAGGACTCAGATCAGTCCGATGCCGGCCCTCGTCATTCATGGCCGTGCCAGCGCGGTTTCGACCAGTTCTACGGATTCCTCGACGGGTTCACGAATCTGCATCATCCGCATCGACTCGTGCGCGACAACACACCCGTTGAGATCGACACGTATCCCGAGGGCTACTACCTGACCGACGATCTCACCGACGAAGCGTTGGCCATGATCAAGGCCGGCAAAGCGTCTAATCCTGAGCAGCCGTTCTTTCTCTATGTCGCTCATGGTGCGATTCACGCTCCGCTGCACGCCAAAGCCGACGACATTGAGACCCAGCGAGGTCGATACGCCGACGGTTGGGACGAAATCCGAGCCCGACGATTCGCACGTCAGCGCGAACTTGGCATTGTCGATGCGAACACGGAACTCGCACCCCGCAATTCTGAAGCGAATAACGATGTGCTGGCCTGGGACACTCTCGACGCGACACAACAAGAGCTCTACGCCCGTTACATGGAAGTTTTCGCGGCGATGGTTTCTGATGTTGATCGGAACACCGGACGCCTCCTCAACGATCTTGAAGCGATGGGCGAACTCGACAACACAATCGTCATTTTCATGTCGGACAACGGAGCGTCTCGTGAAGGCGAGATGGTCGGCACCGCCGCATACATGGTTCACCTCACGACTGGTGACGATGTCGAAACCGATTTCGAACGTCTCGATCTGATCGGCGGGCCACAGAGCTCTCCTCACTACCCGCGCGGTTGGGCCATGGCCGGCAACACGCCGTTCCGCCTTTACAAGATCAACACCCATGCCGGCGGCCACACGGTTCCGTTCCTGTTTTCCTGGCCGGCTGGTCATCTCGACGAAGGCCAAAAGCGTCGCCAGTACTCGCATGTCTCGGATCTCGCTCCGACGCTGCTGGAACTGATTGGCGTCGATCCGCTCGCCGAGCGCAATGGCGTGGCAGTAAAGACCATGACCGGTTCCAGCATGGTTCCGACACTCCGTGCGGCCGACGCGCCAGCACAGCGCACCGAGGCGATCTACGAGATGATCGGCCATCGTGGTTTCTACCGAGATGGCTGGGAAATCGTCACGCTTCATCAGCCCTTCACTCCCTTCCACGAAACGGAATGGGAGCTGTACAACCTGATCGATGATCGAACCGAGCTGCACAACCTCGCCGATCTGGAACCTGAAAAGCTCGCCGAACTCGCAGCGGCATGGGAGTCGGCCGCATGGGACGGGCAGATCTTTCCGCTCGACGAGGGAACCGGTCTCAAGTACGTCCTGCGGCCGCCGCGCAACGAAGTCGTCCAGCAGCCGCTAACGCTCTGGCGTGGTACCCCCACCCTTGAACGCTGGCGTGCGCTGCAGTTGATCTGGTTGCGCTCGTTCACGTTCGCACTCGATGTCGTGGTCACTGCTTCCGATATCGGCACGCTTGTCGCCCATGGCGATCAGAGCGGCGGTTACGCGCTCTACATCGTCGAGAATTCGACTGCAGTACTCATGCACAACAACGGCCGCGGCAAGCTCACGACAATCACGGCGCCAGGACTGACCGCTGTACGTCACAGCCTCGAAGCATCGTTCGAGGCGATCGGATCCAACACGTGGCGCATGTCGCTGCTCGTCGATGGTTCCGTCATCGGCGAACCGGTGGACGTGACCATGCTCTACGGAATGTCGCCGTTCGAAGGCATCTCGATCGGTCGCGACCCGCGCTCACCAGTTTGGTGGGAGCGACATGTCACTCACGGCTCGTTCCACTACAGCGGGGAGATGGGGCCGGTCACGTTCACTCCCGGCGCCGGACCTCCTGATCAACCTCCAGAACTCGTCGACATTTTGCGCCAGATGGGTGCCAGATACGAATAGCGATCAGCTAGCCGTCGCGGTCGCCTGCACGTGAGGCGACTGGGCGGCACGCTGCTCGGTTACGGCAGCGAAAGCGTCGCCGAGATTCCTGATCTGCTTCTCGCTGAGATGGTCGAGGAAGGCACGGCGGACTCCGGCAACGTGATCCGGGGCGGCCTGTTCGAGTCGGACCCGACCTTCATCGGTCAGCATCGCGAGCATCACACGGCGATCGTCTGGGGACGGCGTCCGTGCCACGAGACCGGCCTTGACCATTCCGTCGATTCGGCGGGTCAGACCAGAGGGCGACAGGTGCAACTGTGAGGCGAGGTCGCACATTCGCAATCGCTCGTCGGGAGCTTCAGAGAGAGCCACCAGCACGCCGTAGTCCCCACTGGACAGTCCGTGACCGGCCAGCAGATCCGCTTCGAGCTCGGCTATGACCGAGGCATAGACCTCGACCATTCCGCGCCACGCCGCCATTTCCTGATCCGAGAGCCACGTCGTCATTCCCCGACCCTAGCTAATCCCTTTCACTCCGCAAAGGTTGCGTCCGCAACCATTTTAGGTAATACTTGCGCTCGCAATCAAAAGCAGAGGCCGCTTACGGCCGCCGCACCCAACGAAACCCTCCCAAGGAGCCCATCTCATGCCCTCACTCGACGATCTCACTGCTGGAACCTGGAACATCGATGGAACCCATTCCACGGTGGGCTTCACTGCCCGCCATCTCATGATCACCAAAGTCCGCGGTCGCTTCGGAGCCGTCGAAGGTGCAATCACCATCGGCGAGGATCGACTGATGTCATCCGTCGCCGCAACGGTCCAGATGGCGTCGATCGATACCGGTGATGCCGGCCGTGACGAGCACGTCCGCGGTGCCGACTTCTTCGACGTCGAGAACTTCCCGACCATGACCTTCGCCAGCACCGGTGTGCGCGGCGACGGTGCCGAGTACTACCTGACCGGTGATCTCACGATCAAAGGAATCACCAAGAGTGTCGAGTTCGACGTTGAATTCGACGGCGTTGGTGGCGATCCGTGGGGCGGGACCCGCGTCGGCTTCACCGCCGAGGCCGAGATCAACCGCAAAGACTGGGGCATCGACTTCAACATGGTTCTCGACACCGGTGGCGTTCTGGTCAGTGAAAAAATCAAGGTTCAGCTCGACATCGAAGCCGTCAAGGTCTGACGCTGCACCCTCGGGCGTTCTCGGGCGACAGCGTGGCGACTACTTCGCAAGAACGATGCGATCCCAACTGATCGGGAGTTCGGCGAAACCGTCGATCAGGTTCGAGTACACCCGAGGGAAGTCGGCGGGGTCACCGTCGACGCGCAAGCCCTCAAAGCGGCTCAGGATCTGCTCAAACATGATCCGTCCCTCGAGACGGGCCAGGTTCGCGCCGAGGCAGAAGTGCGGACCACCCGCACCGAATGCCACGTGTTCGTTCGGGTCGCGACGCACATCGAGCGAATCCGGGTTGGCAAAGGCGCGTTCGTCGCGGTTGGCCGCGGCGTAAATCATGAGGATGCGCTCCCCCGCCTTGATCATCTTGCCGCCAACCTCAACATCGACCGACGCAGTGCGGGTGAAGTGGACAACCGGTGTGGTGAAACGAAGCAGTTCTTCGATTGCGGTCGGAAGCAGCTCGAAATCGTTCTCGAGCAGTTGCTTCTGATCGGGATGCTCGAGAAGGGCCAACGTTCCGGTTGTAATCAGGTTTCGAGTGGTTTCGCTGCCTGCATTCTGCAGAAGCATGAAGAACACTTCGATCTGGAAACGCGTCAGTTGTTCGCCATCCACCTCGGCGTGCAACAGCACGCTCATCAGATCGTCACTCGGGTTCTTTTCGCGTTCGACGCACATTGCATCGGCGTACATGAACATTTCCATGGTCGCCGCAGCGCGCTCTTCGGGCGTTACTGAGGCATCGAATCCGAACGTCTTTTCCGTCCATTCGAATACCTGCGCCCGATCTTCTTCGGGAACACCGACCATGTCAGCGATGACGTGCAGAGGGAGCCACAACGCAAGATCGTGGACAAGATCGCAACTGGTGCGATCGGCAAGGCCGTCGATGATCGCATCGGTACGCACTCGCAGTTGCTCGCTTAGATCGGCGACCCGTCGTGGCGTAAATCCCTTGTTGATGATCTTGCGCAACTTCATGTGATCGGGTGCGTCAAGACTGATCATCAGTTCCGAGGCTCCGGCCGCATCGCTGGTGACCATGTTGCCCTCATCGAGGAACGGGTCGGGCGAATTGCGGAACGATGCGGCATCGCGAGACACGCGCTGCACATCTGCATGACGCGTTACGACCCAGAGCTTCTCGCCGGGGTACGTCGGGTGATCGAGACAGGCCACCGGATCGTTGTCGCGCAACCAGCGGTAGTACTCGTAAGGGACGCCTTGGTCGTACGTGCTCGGAGCGTGAAGCAGCGGAACCGGGGTTTCAAGAGCGGTCATGACAATCTCCCGTAAAGGCAGGTGAACGGATCGGACGGACTTTCGAACTCAGGATTCGCCGAGCATGCGGCTGAGCCGCTCGGTGGTTTCAATCCACTCTTCCACCATCTCGAGCACGAGATCGCGACTCGGTCGGACCTTGTTCATCCGACCGACGATCTGTCCGACGGGGAAACCGATGAGCTCGCGAGTACCGGCGCGCTGTGTGCGCTGTCCCGCCTCCTGATGGAGGATCCCCTGCAGCGGCATCGGCAGCGTGCCCGGTGAGTCCTCGGCCTCCCACGCCTCGGTCCATGCCGTGCGCAGTTGGCGGGCCGGCTTACCGGTCATTGACTTTGAGCGCACCGTGTCGCGCGACGTCGCGGCGAGGAGGTTCTCCAGAACCACGGGGCTTGTGTCCGCTTCAGTCACGGTGAGCCACATGGATCCGGTCCAGACCCCTTGGGCCCCAAGAGCGAGCGCAGCGGCCATCTGACGACCCGTGGCGATGCCACCCGCAGCGAGTACCGGAACATCGGGACCTACGGCATCGACAACTTCGGGGATCAGGACCATCGTCGAGATCTCGCCGCAGTGACCACCGGCTTCAGTTCCCTGGGCGACGATGACATCGACGCCAATCGCGACCTGTCGCTCGGCGTGCACCTTCGAGCCGGCGAGGCCACCAACGAGAATGCCGGCTTCGTGGGCCCGTTCGATGACGTACATCGGGGGTGGACCGAGGGCATTCACGATCATCTTCACGTTCGGGTGAGCGAGACAGACCTCGACCTGGCTCGGTCCCATTGCATCGACGTTGAGTCCGGCCGCAGCCACCGGTCCCCCACGCAGATTCTCAGGCAACTCGGGTACGCCGTACTTGTCGAGCAATCCGTCGACGAAATCGCGATGCTCTTGAGGAATCATTGCGTCGAGAGCTTCGAACGACGAGTCCTCGCCGCCGCCTTTGCCGACATAGTTCACTGGCATGGCGAAGTCGACGCCGTAAGGCTTTCCGCCGACATGTTCATCGATCCAATTGAGTTCGATCTCAAGTCGCTCAGGACCGAAGGCCAGAGCACCGAGAACGCCGAAACCGCCGGCGTTGGTCACCGCCGCGACGACGTCGCGGCAATGGGAAAAGGCGAAGATCGGAAACTCGACTCCGAGTCGTTCGGCGATGGGTGTGCTCATGAGTGCCCCTCTTTCGGAATGAAACGATCCGGAGTGAAACGAACGGAATATGTGACACAAATTATCGACTAGCACACGCAATGTAGCAGGATCTCTCCCGCGCTGTGCCGCTCGACACGCCGACCGCCTAGATTGGCGAGGTTCCGCCATCCGGCGCGCGACGACCGTTCACAAGGGGACACAATGAGGACCAAGGCAGCCGTGCTCTACGGACCGCATACCGAGTACGTCATCGAGGAGATCGAACTCGATCCTCCCAAGACGAACGAAGTTCTGGTCAAGTTTGCCGCCAGCGGTATGTGCCATTCCGATGAGCACATGGTCACTGGCGACATGGCGATGGACCAGTCGATTCTCGACATGCTCGGATGGCAGCAGTACCCGATCATCATGGGTCACGAGGGTGGCGGTGTCGTCATCGAAGTGGGCCCCGGAGTCACCGATCTCGCCGTGGGCGATCACGTCGTGACCTCGTTCGTGCCGTCATGCGGACGCTGCCCGTCGTGTGCCAGCGGCCATCAGAACCTTTGCGACAACGGAGCCCATCTCCTCTCGGGTCGCCAAGCCGACGGCACGTCCCGTCATCACAGCCTTGACGGCAAGGACATCGCCACGATGTGCTGCCTTGGCACCTTCGCCGAGCACTCCGTCATGAACATCAACTCACTCGTGAAGATCGAGCCCGATCTTCCCCTCGACAAGGCGTGCCTCGTCGCTTGTGGCGTCACCACTGGTTGGGGCTCGGCCACCTACGCCGCTGACGTCTCACCTGGCGAAACCGTCATCGTCATCGGAACGGGCGGCATCGGCATGAACGCCGTGCAGGGCGCGCATCTCGCCGGCGCGCGCTACGTCATCGCTCTTGACCCGGTTGAATTCAAGCGGGAGCAAGCGCAGAAGTTCGGCGCCACGCACGCCGCCGCTTCGGTCGAAGAATGTCAGGCACTTCTCGCCGAACTCACGTGGGGACGCAACGCCGACAAGGTCATCGTCACGACTGGTGAAGGTAAGGGTGCGGACCTCGGTACGTACATGAGCATGGTCTCCAAGGGCGGAAAGCTCGTCTACACCGCCGTCGCCAACATGGCCGACAACGAGGTCAACCTCAACCTGTTCGATCTCGCTATGCAGCAGAAGTCGATCGTCGGAACGATCTTCGGCAGCGCCAACCCGCGCTACGACATCCCGAAGCTCCTCGGCCTCTACCGATCAGGACATCTCAAGCTCGACGAACTCGTCACCAAGACGTACTCGCTTGAGCAGATCAACGACGGTTACCAGGACATGCGCGATGGCAAGAACATCCGTGGCGTCATCATCTACGGAGACTGACATGGCATCACGCGAAGAACTCGTCACTGTTCCCGATCGCTACATCGCTGCCGTTTCCGCCGGCGATGTCGACACGATCATGTCGTTGTACAACGACAACCCGTGGGTTGAAGATCCCATCGGTGAGCCCGCACATGAAGGCGCTGAAGGCGTCCGTGCCTTCTACCAAGCTCTCGCCGATTCGGGCGTCAAAATCAAGCTCACCCGCATCACCCCCGTGTGCGTCGTCGGCAATGAGGCTGCCTTCAGCTTCAAGGTTGATGTCGACCTCGGCGAAATGACCATCTCGATGGTCACGATCGACACCATGGTCTTCGATGACGACGGACGGATCGCTCGTATGCGGGCCTTCGCCGATTCGCAGGCCAGTCCCGACGATCGGGACTGATACAGCTAGTTAACGGACCCGTCGTTGGAGGGGCGCCTCATGGCAGGCGCATGCAGTGACCGAATCACACGGTCCGCCCCTCCCGACGGGAGCCATCCGATCCGGGTAGGCGGTTCCCGCTTCAACGCGCCCGAAGAAGACGCAGCCGCACTCGTCGCAGGCCCAACCTTCGCGACGCACCGCGACCAACTGCACGCCTGCGATACCGAATGATTCCGCCACGGACTGCGATGATCGCGCCCATCGTCCCGATTGTTCTGATTCCTCGGGGCGATCGTCTCCGGAGTCGACGCGGTTGGTGCCAGTCCCCCGGGCCATGACCGCTCCGAGGGTGGCCAGCGCGATGATCTCTTGAAGTGCGTCGGCGTCATCCTTGTTCGGATATTTGCCCGATACGCCGGTTCGTTCAAGATGCAACAGCGCGGCGTGAACACCGAGAACCAGAGCGCCTTGGGCTGGTGGTCTCCTGGTGTGCCACATCTGTCCGGCGACGAGACGGGCAGCGCGCTCTTCGACGGCAACGAGCAACGCTTCGGGCATGACGAAGTCGCCGCTGAGAACAAACGTGTGAATAACCGCAGCAGTGACAAGTCGGCGCCAGCGATCGTCGAGAGACACATACTGCTCAGCGCCGTCCCGAGAGCCCACCTCCGACGATGCAACATGGTCAATGAGCAACGCCTCGAAGATGATCCAGAGTGTTTCGACCGCCGTCTCGAAATCCTCAGTTGGCATTCCCAACTGGGCTGCGACGAAAGCTTGCCGAAGCACCGTCTCCGAGGCATCCCGGGCGGCATTGTCGAAGAACTGTTCGCTATCCAATGTCGTGTCGTCCACATCGTCGATTCTTGCCGCACTTCGCCGCCGGCGACGACACCGCCGAGGCATAGCCGCCTACGCTCACCTCTGTGGAAACAACAACGACTGCTCCGGTTTCGACCCTCGTCGGCCCCAACGGAACCGCCCCGGGCATGAACTTCGTCGAGCAGATGGAGGTCCCACGGGACGATTCCTCCGCAGGGCGCGCCGCCGGTGCTCCGTTGGCGGCCGGAGCGCTCATTCTCCTTGCGGTGTTTGTCACGGTCGTCTTGCGCGCCCGCAAAGCCCGCAAAGCGACCATCCAGCCCTGATCTGTTACTGGCGAAGCAGGGAAAGCAGGCGCAGGATCTCGAGGTAGAGCCACACGATGGTGACCGTCACCCCGAAGGCGCCGTACCACTCCATGTATTTCGGAGCACCCGACTTCGATGCCTCCTCGATGAAGTTGAAATCGAGGGCCAGGTTCAGCGCAGCGACGATCACGATCACGATGCTGATTCCGATGCCCAACAACGAAGGCTCGTTCCAGAAAGCGATGTTGGCGCCGAACAACTGAGCAATCCACGTCACGAAGTACATGACGAAGATTCCGCCGGTAGCGGCCACCACCATGAGGACAAACTTCGGTGTCACCTTCACTATGCGGGTGGCGTACAGGAAGAACATCACGATGAAGACGCCGAGCGTTGCCCCGATCGCCTGAACGACGATTCCGTTATAGCTCTGGTTGTAGACCGCCGAGATAGCACCGAGCACCGCTCCGTAGAACAGCGCATAGAGCGGGGCGGTAAACCGAGCGATCTTCGGCTTGAACGCGGTTACGAGGCCGAATCCCATGCCGATGATCATGGCGAGGAACAGCCAACCCGGAATCGATGTCGTGTTGTTGTAGATCTGATCGCCATTGGAGTCGACCAGTAACTGTCCAGCGGCGTTGGTGGCAGCAACCTTCGTCTGACTGACCTGCGACCATCCGTAGGCACCGGAGGCAAGGATCAGGGCAAACAGCACGCCAACCGCCGACAACGTGCCGCCGATTGTCATGGTCTTCTCGACCACACCCGACTGTCCACCAGCCGCAACGGTCTGGGCGCTGAAACGCTCTTGGGTGAGAACTGGGCTTGGCGGCACGATCTTCCTCCGGGACGGTGATCTTTGTGCCGACAGTCTAGGAAAGAGTCAGCCCGATGAGGTGTCACCGCCATCGTCGGACCACAAGAGGATCCGATCGTCACGCTCCTTGACCCGAAAAGTGCGATTCGCCGATTTCTCGTCACGCCGGCCAGTTGCCGAAAGCTTCGATCCGGCGCCATCGGTAGCGAACCGCCAGAAGTGGCTCAGACAGACAAGTTCATCGCCATCGACGGCTCCGGCTGTCGCGAGATGCGCCCACTGGTGTGGGCACCGGGCATCGCATGCCGCCAGTTCACCCGAAGTGGTTCTCCACACGACAATCTCGTCGGAGCCGCATTCGACTGCGACGACCTGACCATTGGCCACATCGGCCGAAGCGAGAACGTCGGACCAACCCATCTCCGGACAGTACCGGAATCGTCGATAGGACTGAGGGCTGCCAGTGCGCTGACATCCCCTGTTTCGCCACCTACAATCCACAGCCGTGAATGCATTCACTGACCTCATCGACGCAAACACCGCCTTTGCGGCATCGTTCGGCTCAGGCACGCTTGGAGCGATTCCGTGCCAGCATCTTGCCGTAGTCACCTGCATGGATTGCCGGATCGATCCTCTGGCGATTCTCGGCCTTCAGGTCGGCGATATCCATGTGCTGCGCAACGCTGGAGCTCGCATTACCCACGATGTACTTCGATCACTCGTGAAGTCTGTGAACCAACTTGAGGTTGAGCGCATCGCCATCATCCAGCACACCGATTGTGGCGCAGCCAAAATCACGCTTCCCGGTCTGCGCAAGAAGGTCCTCGACACAACTGGAAACGATCCTGAAGGTGTCGAATTCAATCTCATTGGCGATCAGGCCGAAGCCCTTGCCGGAGACATCGAGATGGTTCGCACCTATCCGTATCTTCCGGTGGGAACCATCATCGGCGGCTTCATCTACGACGTCGAAACCGGTCTTCTCGACATGCAGCACAGCGTCGTTATTGACTAATCCGGTTCTTCCGTAAGCCGGTAGTGATAACCGGACTAGACGTCGAGGAAGCGGGAAACAGCTACGCCGGCGCCAATGGCACCGATGAGGATGCCGACGATACCGAGCGTGATGAAGATGAATGCCGTCTCTCCCCCGCCGACGGTGAAACCGCTGACAAGAGGAATGTCTTCAGGGTTCGGAAGCCATTTCTGGAAGAACGGCTTGAACGCTGCCAGTGCGACGATGGCCAGGAGTGCTCCGACCAATCCTTGGACCAGGCCCTCGACCATAAACGGCACACGGATGAACCAGTTCGTGGCCCCGACGAGTTTCATGACCTCGATCTCGCGGCGACGGGCGAACATCGCCATACGGATCGTGTTGAGGATCAGCAGGCCGGCCGCGGCAAGAAGGAACGCAGCAACAACGAAAATGCCGACCGTGAGTCGACTTGAGAGTTGCTGGATAAGGCGAATGGTTTTCGAGGCGAAGACAACCTGCTTGACGCCAGGGCTCTTGGTGAACTGAGAGCCGAGCGAATCGACCGCATCGACTTCTTTGTTAACCGGCTCAACCCGGAACGATGGCGGCAGATCCTCGGCAGTGAGGCTGTCCACCAACTCTGGTGAATCGGCGAACAGATTCTTGAACTCGGCGTAGGCCGCCTCTTTGTTGACGAACTCGTAGCCGTCAACTTCGGGGCTTGACTCCAGCGCATTCTTAACCGAATCGATCTGAGCTTGGGTAGCATCGGGTCGCAAGAACACCACGAATTCGATACCGCCCTGCCAGCGGGCGGTTGCGTTTTCAACGCCCGTGCGCAACATGAGCGACGCTCCGACAAGTGCGAGCGAAACCGCAACGGTGATAATCGAAGCGAGCGTGATCGTGATGTTCCGTCCGAGATTCGAGGTGGTCTCGCGGACGACGTAATCGACTTTGATAGGCATGGGGGTGTCCTGGTCCTACTCGTAGACGCCGCGGGCCTGGTCGCGCACGATCGATCCGCGGTCGAGTTCGATGACCCTGCGCCGCATCGTGTCGACGATGCCGCGATCGTGGGTCGCCATGACGACGGTGGTACCTGTCTTATTGATCCGGTCGAGGAGACGCATGATCCCGACCGACGTGGCCGGATCGAGATTTCCGGTCGGTTCATCGGCAAGAAGGATGAGTGGCCGGTTGACGAATGCCCGGGCTACCGAAACCCGCTGCTGCTCGCCACCGGAAAGTTCGTCAGGAAAGCTTTCGGCCTTATGGGACAGACCAACAAGATCGAGGATGGCGGGCACCTGCGCGTCGATGACGCTGCGCGGTCGGCCGATCACCTCAAGGGCAAAGGCAACGTTCTCCGAAACGGTCTTCGTCGGCAGAAGCTTGAAATCCTGGAAGACACAGCCGATGTTGCGGCGAAGAAATGGGACCTTCCAATTGGAAAGTTGACCGATGTCTTTGCCGGCCACGTAGATGTGCCCTTCATCGGGAGTTTCCGACTTGTTGAGCAACCGGATGAACGTCGACTTCCCGGAACCAGAGGCGCCGACGAGAAAGACGAACTCGCCTTTGGCGATTTCGACATTCGCACCGCGTAGAGCGATGGTCGAGTTCTTGTAGGTCTTTGTGACGTTCTCGAGCGTGATCATGGTTGGTTGTGTCTGGATAGGCGATGTTCACCCGTCGCTGGACCGAAACAACGGTAGACCCCCAACTGTTGAGATTGGTGCCACCGGAGAAACACCACGGTAGGACCGGATTTCAGTCGTTGTCGGCCTCGCGAAGCGCATCGGCCAAATGCTGATCAACGGTGCACTCGCCGCGCGGGAGATGATGCTCGAGCGTCCACGCCACGGTGAGAGGATCGCTTCCGCAGCGTTCGAGACGCTCGGCACCTCGTTCGGGATGAAGCAGGTAGAGCCCGACTCGGCGTCGGTAGCCACCACCCGCAGCCCAACGTCGAATCGTGACCTCGTCGTGCTTCGCCAGACCCGCCATAACGGTGGCCACTACCCGTCCGGGTGTACGCAACCCGGAATCGACCTTGCCCGAATCGTGGAGAAGGGCGGCCGCCATTACGGGGCGGTCGGCATCCGGACCCAGAATCTCGTCGACTCGCACGGCCACTCCGGCGGAATGTCGACGATCCGGACCCGGCATGCTCGACCAGATTTCAAACTCGGCCGAGCTCAGCTGGGCGCGCACTGCATCGACTTGTGCATCAGAGGGCCCTCCGGGACGGAGGCTGCCAAAGAATCGGCCGGCAAGATGAACGATCGACGCCAAGGCGATTCTCGTCAGGCTGCGTGTTCGATGCAGAAACGCGTTGCCGGCACCTCGGCGAGTCTCTCATCGCCGATCTCGCCGCTGCAGATCTCACAGGTACCGTACGTTCCGTCATCGAGTCGGGCGAGCGCACGTTCGACATCATCGAGAAGTTCGCGCAGTTCGGCAGTGAGTGAACGCTGTTCATCGATTTCCGCGGTCACCTGTGCCGTATCGGAAAAGCTGGCATCGGTATCTGGGGCAGCAGTGCGCGCCTCGAGTTCCTCGATCTGGTCCGAGAGACGATCGTGCAGATCGTTCAGGGCTTCGTTGGGCGACTCGGCGTCTGTCATGACATGAATCTAGCGGCGGGAAGCCTTCGCCCGCGGGTGTGCTGCGTCGTACGCAGCGAAAAGCCTCTCGTTCGACACCATTGTGTACACCTGAGTCGTCGTGATCGATGCATGACCAAGCAACTCCTGCACCGCCCTGATGTCCGCTCCATGATCAAGCATGTGGGTGGCGCACGAATGGCGAAGCACATGGGGCGTGAGTCGCTCGCCAAGACCGGCGGCATCGCCATATTTACGCACAATCGCCCACGCACCCTGACGCCCGAGACGCCCACCGCGCTGATTCAGGAATACCGCGTCGGCATCCCCTCGCTTGGCCCACTGTTCCGGTTCCATCGAGGACCTTGCCCCATCGCCCAGCCATGCGGCCAGGGCGACACGGGCCCAGCGTCCCAAAGGGACCACGCGTTCTTTTGAGCCCTTGCCGAAAAGTCGCAACAAGCCACCGTCAAGGTCGACGTCTGCCATCCCAAGTGTGCAGATCTCCGAGATGCGCGCACCGGTTCCGTAGAGAACCTCAAGCACGGCCCGATCGCGAAGTGAAACGGGATCGTCGCCAATGACCTGCGCGAGCAATCCGTCAATCTCCGATTCAGTTAGCGCCTTTGGCAATCCGGCTGGCACGCGTGGCGTCTCGATCGAGGCCGATGGGTCGGTTTCGGCGAGACCCTCCTCCGAGCGGAACCGATGCAGCGATCGCACTGCTACAAGCGAGCGTTTGACCGACGATGGAGCGAGACCTCGCGCACGTAAGTGGCCGACGTAGGCATCAAGGTCACTTCCGGTCACATCGTTGAGATCCTCGCCACGTTCGACGAGCCACAGCCAGTAACCGGTGAGATCACGTCGATACGCAGCGAGTGTGTTCGAGGATCGTCCCCGTTCCGCTACCAGCCATGTGAGGAAATCCTCGACATCGAGTGGCAGCCGAATCTCGTCAGACACCGCCGACCCCGAGGCGTTGCATCGCAAGCGTTAGGCCAATGATCGACTTCGCATCGATGAGGCGCCCGTCGGCGATCATCGCTGGTACGTCGACGAGAGGGAACCTCTCCACCTTGAGATGCTGTTCCTCGATGCCCTGCCGGTCGAGCGGAACGCTTTCGAGATCGCGTCCGAGATACACCCATGAGCGTTCATCGGTGAAACCGGCGGAGTTGACGAACTCGGCAAGAAGTTCCAACCGCCCTGCACGAAACCCAACCTCTTCGGCGAGCTCGCGCGATGCCGTCAGTTCCGTAGCTTCACCTTCGACATCGCGCTTGCCAGCCGGGATCTCGAGCAGTTCGCAGTCGAGCGCTGCCCGGTATTGCCGAACAAGCGTGACTGTTCCGTCATCGTGAAGCGGAACGACCGATACCGCACCGGGATGACGAACAATGTCACGCTGAAAACGCGTGCCATCGGGGGCCTCGAAACTGCCGTTCGCCAACGTGATGATGTACCCGCGATGAATGACCTCGTCGGCGAGGTGCTTGAAGTTGCCGGTCACGCCGACGGCGAAGCGTGCGAACCGACCGACTCGACTCCGAGATCAGGCAGATGCGGATTGCGACCTTCGGCCCGGGCCAAAGCGGCACCAATGAAGTCGCGGAAAAGAGGCGCCGGACGTTCCGGACGGCTCTTGAACTCGGGATGGGCCTGTGTGCCGACCCAGAATAGATGATCCTCAAGTTCGATGAACTCGACGAGGCGGCCATCAGGGGACGTTCCGGAACAAACGAATCCACTTCCGTCGAAACGGCCGCGGAACTTCGGATTGAACTCGTAACGATGGCGATGCCGCTCCGAGACGACTTCGGTCCCGTAGGCCGCCGCAACTTTGGAGCCGGGGACGAGTTGAGCCACGTAAGCGCCGAGACGCATCGTGCCACCCTTCTCGGTGACATCGCGCTGGGTTTCCATGAGATCGATGACTGCAAATGGGGTCTGGGGATCAAACTCGCTTGAATGGGCTCCGGCGAGTCCGAGGGCGTTGCGGGCGTATTCGATCGTCATCACCTGCATGCCGAGGCACAGTCCGAGACAAGGAACGCCGGCTTCACGGGCATAGCCGGCCGCTGCGATCTTGCCCTCCACTCCGCGTTCGCCGAACCCACCCGGGATGACGATCCCGTCGAAATCGTCGAGAGAGCCCTCGGCGAGTCGAGTGGTGACGTCCTCAGCCTGGATCCATTCGATGTCGACTTTTGCTGAATGGAAGAAGCCGCCGTGCTTGAGTGCCTCGACGACCGAGAGATACGCATCCGGGAGCGAGACGTACTTGCCGATCAAAGCGACCTTCACGGGCGTCTGTGCGTTCTCGACCTTCTCGACGAGGTTCACCCACTCGGAGAGATCGATCGGGCGATCGGCATAACCGAACAATTTGCACACGACTTCGTCGAGTCCTTCGTCGTGCATGATCAACGGCACTTCATACAAATTGCGAGCGTCGGCGGCATTCACGACGGCATCAACTGGAACGTCGCAGAGATTGGAAATCTTGCGCTTCAGTTCGGCCGAAAGGGGCGATTCGCTCCGACACACGATGAGGTCAGGCTGGATGCCACGGCTACGCAATTCCGTGACGGAATGCTGCGTCGGCTTGGTCTTCTGTTCGCCGGCGGGACCAATAAACGGGACGAGAGTGACGTGCACGTAGCAAACGTTCTCGCGACCGACGTCGAGCCGGAACTGACGAATCGCCTCAAGGAACGGAAGGATTTCGATATCGCCGACGGTGCCACCGATTTCGGTGATCACTACATCGAGATCATCGGAGGCAAGACGAGTGATCCGCCGCTTGATCTCGTCGGTGATGTGCGGAATGACCTGCACAGTCTTTCCGAGATAGTCACCGCGTCGTTCGGCGGCGATGACGGCCGAGTAAATCGAGCCGGTCGTTGCGTTCGAGTCGCGGCTCAACGGTTCATCAATAAAGCGCTCGTAATGACCGAGATCGAGATCGGTCTCGCCACCATCGTCGGTCACGAAGACTTCACCGTGTTCGAACGGATTCATTGTTCCGGGATCGACGTTGAGATAAGGATCGAGCTTCTGCATCGTCACCCGCAGGCCACGACTCTTCAACAGTCGGCCGAGCGAGGAAGCGGTGATGCCTTTGCCAAGCGACGAAGCGACACCGCCTGTAACGAAGATGTGTTTGGTCATCGTTTGCATCTCCCGGCGCCGGTTACCACGTCGGGATCACACCATAGCGGTCGTTTACGCATCTGACGGCGGATGCGGCCGTGACCTGCGACCGTTGCCGGCGACAGTTGCTCCGTGCCGACCACGTCTCGGTCAGTTGCGGGCGTCGGTGAGCAACTCGCGGGCATGGTCACGGGCCGTGGCCGATCCGGGTGTTCCGGAAAGCATCCGGGCGAGTTCGGTGATGCGATCTTCGTCATTGACGGTCGCCACCGTTGTGACCGTGAGTCCGTCGATAACCGATTTGTCTACGACAACGTGAGCATGGGCCCATGCCGCGACTTGGGCCAGGTGTGTCACGACGAGGACCTGATGATCGGCACCAATTGCGGCCAGCGATCGACCAACAGCAACAGCAGCCGCTCCGCCGATTCCGGCATCAACCTCGTCGAACACGAGCAGGGGCGGGCCCTCCGTGAGCACGAGACGCAGGGCCAGCATCGCCCGGGCGAGCTCGCCGCCCGATGCCACCTTGGCAAGGGGCTGAAGGGGCATCCCTGGGTTGGCCGCGAATCGAAAGCTCACATCGCGCCCGGCGATTCCGTCTACCTCGATCTCGACTCTCGCCTTGGCCAGCGCAAGATCGGGAAGCTGCGACTGGACAGCCGCCGCGAGTTTCGGAGCCGCTGCGGTTCGAGCAGCCAGAACCTCTGATTCGAGCCTCGCGAGGTCGGTTAACGCCGCTCGACGCTCCGCGTCGAGGGCCGCTGCGATTTCGTCGCGCCCTTCGAGTTCTTCCAGACGACTGAGAGCGCTGTCACGCCATGCGATCACCTCGGCAACCGACTCGCCGTATTTGCGGCGCAGGTCCTGCAAAAGCCGACGCCGCTCGCCGATTACCGCAAGACGTTCTGGATCGCTGTCGATCCTTTCACCCATGAGGCGGATCTCGGCGGCCACATCATCGAGTTCGGCGGCCACTCCGTGCAGGCGGCCAACGATCTCGGCAAACGGTGCTCGGTCGCCCATCGCCGCCAGCGCCATGGCGAGAGCATCCTTCGCGCCGCCTTCTTCAGACAGGGCGTCACCGGCCGCACCGGCCGCCTCTCGATGTCCCGAAGCATCGGCGAGAATCTCCGATTCGGCTCGAAGTTCGTCGTCCTCGTCGGCCGACGTAAGCCCTGCGGCGACGAGCTCGTCGACTTGAAAGCGGAGCAGATCAATTTCACGGGCCCGCTCGCGATCATCGCCTCCGAGTGCCGCCAGCCGAGCATCGATGGCCGCGATCTGCTTGCGCATGATCCGAAGAGGCTCGATATCAATGCCCCCGAAACGATCGAGAGCCTGCCGTTGGATCGACGGGGTCAGAAGTGACTGGTGATCGTGCTGGCCGTGAAGGTCGACCAGCGCCGCACCTCGTTGACTCAGCTCGGCCAACGTCGCGAGATGGCCATCGATGTAGCCCCGGGAACGACCGGAGGCGGGCACCACCCTGCGCACGACGACTTCCTCGTCACCCACAACGAAACGACCTTCGACCGTGGCTTCCTTCGCCCCGGGCCTGACCATTCCGACGTCAGAGCGCCCTCCAACGAGCAACTCGATTGCGGTCACCACGAGTGTCTTTCCCGCGCCGGTCTCGCCGGTTACCGAGGTCATCCCTGGGCCAAAGGCGAGGGTGATCTCCGCAATCACGCCCAGATCGCGGACGCGCAGTTCGGTCAGCATGCGTTCGGGGCGGTTGCGGTCATGATGCCGTCACCTGTCCGCCAGACCGAACTTGGCCTTGAGGATCGCGTGGAAATCGCGGGGGCCGAACATCACCAGTTGCGCCACGTGGTCAGCGGCACGGCAGTGCACGACATCGCCGGGTTGCAACTCCCCAAGAGGTCGACCATCGACGACAAGAGCGGCAGGCCGATGCCCGGAGACCTCAAGCCGGACAATGGCATCAGCATCAAGGACGAGTGTGCGATCAAAGAGCATGTGAGGCGAAACCGGTGTGAGAAGAACAGCACGATGGGTCGGCTCCACAATCGGCCCTCGGGCGGAGAACGCGTAGGCGGTCGACCCGGTTGGGGTGGCGACGATCAGCCCGTCGGCGGCGTAGGGCGTAAACCGGGTGCCGTCGAGATCAACATCGAGGCGAACGGTGTTGCCGCTCGAGGTCTTTTCGAGAACTGCTTCATTGAGGGCGAACGAATGCTCCTCGGTGACCGAACCGGATGGTGATTCGACGCGGACATCGAGGAGCATTCGTTCCTCGATTGAATAATCGCCGGCCAGATAACGTTCGAGCGCAGCACGCAGCCCGTCGGGTTCAACGTCGGTGAGATACCCAAGTTGGCCGAAGTTCACTCCGATGACCGGCACGCTGTGTTCGGCGACAAGCGCCACCGCACGCAGCATTGTTCCGTCGCCGCCGAGACTCACGACCACATCGGAGCGCTCGGCAAGTTCGTCGTCGGTAACTCCGAGAGCATTAAGGCCGGTGCGAATGGCGTCGTCCAACGGCAGACAAACGTCATGCCCGAGCGATTCGAGCCACGCTGCAATCTCTGCGGCCACGAGTACTGCTTCGGGGCGATCGTGGTGAACAACGAAGGCGATTGTTGCCATCTCAGGCACCGGCCAAATCATCGGCCAGATCGTCGGCCAGATCGTCGGCCAAATCATCGATGACGACAGGGGTGATCGACGCGATCAGGTCATCGAGAGCCGATGAGACCCCGTCGGCCGACAACGCCACTCGACCAGAAATCGGATCGGCGCCGCCGGGTGTCCGACCGACGACGATGAATTCGACGTTTCCGTCAGAGCCGGTGATTGGCGAGACCATGGTCCCCATGATGGCCGCTCCAAGCTCGAGAAGTGTGGTGGACACCTCGGCAAGCACCCGACGCCAGACCACAGGATCAGAAATCACGCCTTTTCCCTTGCTCGCCTCGACCTTGCCCGCCTCAAACTGGGGCTTGACCAGCAGAGCCATAAGTGCGCCGGGCCGGCAGGCCGCGAACACAGGGGCAAGAACCAGTCGCAGCGAGATGAACGAAAGATCGGCGACGACGATGTCGGCGGGTTCACCGAGGATCGTGGGATCGAGGGTGCGCAGGTTCGTGCGTTCGATGTTGCGGACCCGGCTATCGGCCCGGAGCTTTTCGTGCAGCTGGTTGTGGCCGACGTCGACTGCGAGCACTGTTTCAGCCCCGTAAAGCAGGGAGCATTCGGTGAAGCCCCCTGTCGATGCGCCGGCATCGAGCACTCGAGCGCCTTTGAACAAGGGGGCCAGATCGAACTCGCTGATCGCACCTTCGAGTTTGGCGCCGGCCCGACTGACGAAGCGGGGCGGGGGTCCAAGGATCCGGACTGCTTCGCCGGCGTCGACCAACCTCGACGCTTTCGTCGCAGGAGCACCGCCGACGATCACGCGTCCCGCCAAGATGTCGGCCTGGGCCCGCTCGCGACTCGGTGCGAGTCCCCGCCTCACGAGTTCAGCATCGAGTCGTCGTCGGGTGGCCACGAGGAGACGCTACCGGTCCGGGGATTTTGCCGACAGGGCCTGCTGGACCAACTCGGCAAGATCGCCGGCGACGAGATCGGCCGGCGGCTCGGTGGGAAGGTCCGCCGTGCTGGTCACGCCGCTCAGCACGAGTCCAAAGCGATACCCGAGGGTGCGAGCGAAACGACCATCGGTGTCGGGTCTGTCCCCCACCATCGTTCCCGTTGAACCGAGGAGTTGGCGGGTGAGATCAGCGATTGGCTCGTGGGGCTTGCCGGCGATCTCCGGTTGCACCCCCGCGGCCGTCATGATCGATGCGAGTATCGCCCCGCCGCCGGGAATTGGGCCGGTTGCTGTTGGATAGGTCGCGTCATCGTTGGTCGCCAGCAGCCGGGCTCCGGAGCGAACTGCTCCCGAGGCGATCGTCATGCGCCGGTAATCAAATGTCCGGTGGAATCCCACCACGACAACATCGACAACAGCCGACTCGGCATGTTCTTCGCCTGCGTTGATGACCTCGACACCCCGAAGCTCAAGCTGCTCGATGATCCCTGGCCCACCACACACCAGCGCCCGTTCACCTGCGCTCACGAGAGTCGCAGCGGCCATGGCCGATGTGATCACTCTGTCGGTCGCGTCGATACCTAGCCGTCCGAGTTTTTCCACGATGGCGCTTCGTCGGCTGAACGAATTGTTGGTGACGAACGCGATGCGCTCACCTAAACCAATCAAGTGGTTGACCGCGTCGACCGAACCGGCGATTGGCTGATCACCAAGCCAGATCACCCCGTCGAGATCAAACGCCCACGCCATTTGTTCAGTCTCCCACCGTCCGAAACTGACTGCGCAATCTGCTAGGACTTAGCGGTGCCACGATTCGAGCCCTTCCACGGAATTCGTTACAACACCGCCGAGTCCGATCTGGTTGACGTGACGGCGCCGCCCTACGACGTGATCAGTCCTGCGCAGCGAGCGGAGCTGCTTTTGGCGTCACCGACGAACGCGGTGCGGATCGACCTTCCGGTTGCCGATCCGGCCCGCCCCCAGAACGATCCCTATGTCGATGCCGCCGAAGTTTTCGCCGAGTGGCGCGCTTCAGGGGTCCTGGTCGAGGACGCTGAACCATCGTTCACCGTCTACCGGATGGAAGTCATCGACGAGGACGGCATCTCTCGTCACACCACTGGCGTGATCGGCTCAATGGAACTCAGCCGACCGGGCGAGGATGGCATCCTCCCCCACGAATTCACCACGCCGAAGGCAAAGAGTGACCGGCTCGATCTGCTCCGATCGACGGTGGCGAACCTCTCGCCCGTGTGGGGCTTATCCCCCTCGGCTGGATTGACTGCCCTACTCGACACCGACGACGAACCGCTCTCCCGGTTCACCGTGGACGACGTGACCCACACGGTTTGGCGAATCACCGAGCCATCCCATGTGGCGGCGATCGGTGCTGCCGTCAGCGCTCATCCGATCGTGATCGCCGACGGACACCATCGCTACGAAACATCACTCGCCTATCGCGACGAGCGACGCAGTGCTAACGACGGCGATGCTGGTGGCGCCGAGTCGGTTCTCTGTTTCGTGGTCGAACTTGTCGATGACGAACTCACCGTCGGTCCGATCCATCGACTTGTTTCAGGTCTGCCAGAGGGATTCGACGTGCTCGCTGCCCTCGAACCGTTCTTTGAAATCGGCGAGTTCGAGATCACGGGATCCAGAACCGTGAGGCGCCTCGAAGAAGCAGGCGGCCTGGCGTTGGTACTGCCCGATCGCACGGCGCTGCTTCGTCCCCGGCCCGAGGTGATCGCTGCCGCCCGCGATCTCGACACGAGTCGACTCGACATTGCCCTTGCGGCGTTGCCCGAACCAACCGTCGTTTACCAGCACGGCATCCGCAATGTGATCGCGCGAGTCAGTTCAGGTGAAGCCCAGGTGGGTTTCCTTCTCCGACCAGCAACCGTTGCTCAGATTGTCGAGATCGCCCACGGCGGCGAGCGCATGCCGCCGAAGACGACTTTCTTCTCGCCGAAGCCGCGCACCGGCGTGGTCTTCCGCGATTTGAACTGAACCGAGCTAAACCGAACTGAACTGGTCTGAACTGCCAGACCGTTCACCGATCCGGACGACGCCTTAGGCGATGGTGATCGACTCGTCGAGATAGACGTCCTGAATCGCGTTAAGCAGTTCGACGCCTTCGGCCATTGGGCGTTGGAACGCTTTACGACCCGAGATGAGACCAGTGCCGCCACCGCGCTTGTTGATGACCGCCGTACGGACGGCGTCAGCGAGATCCGAGGAGCCCTTCGACTCGCCACCGGAGTTGATGAGCCCAATGCGGCCCATGTAACAGTTGGCGACCTGCCAGCGGGTGTAGTCGATTGGGTTGTCCTCAACGAGACCGTCGTAGACGAGCGGCGAGGTTTTGCCGAAGCCCTTCAGCGCGTTGTAGCCACCGTTCTTGGTCGGCAGCTTTTGCTTGATGATGTCAGCTTCGATCGTTACGCCAAGATGATTCGCTTGCGCCGTGAGATCGGCGGCGTCGTGATAGTCGACGCCATCGACTTTGAAACCGTCGTTGCGGAGATAGCACCAAAGAACGGTGAACATACCCAACTGGTGGGCGTGATGGAATGCTTCCGCCACTTCAATGATCTGGCGATGCGAGCCCGGAGAACCGAAGTAGATGGTTGCTCCGACGCCGGCCGCACCGAGTTCGTAGGCCTCCTCCACCGAGCCGAACATGATCTGATCGAATTCGTTCGGGTAGGTCATCAGTTCGTTGTGGTTGAGCTTGGCAATGAACGGGATCTTGTGGGCGTAGCGGCGCGACATCGAGCCGAGCACGCCGAACGTCGAGGCGACGGCGTTGCAGCCGCCTTCGATGGCCAGTTCAACGATGTTCTTCGGGTCGAAGTAGGCCGGGTTCGGAGCGAACGATGCGGCACCCGAGTGCTCGATGCCCTGATCGACCGGAAGGATCGACACGTAACCAGTTCCGGCCAGGCGGCCGTGGTCGAACATCGACTGGAGATTACGCATGACCTGAGGCGAACGATCGCTCATGGCGTAGACGCGGTCGACGATGTCGCCACCGGGCAACGTCAACTGATCGCGGGTGATGCCCTTGCACGTGAAGGAAAGCAGCTCGTCGGCGCCTTCGCCCAACAACCCTTGAATATCGGTCATGCCACTCCTCGATCACCACGATGCGCTGTTGCATCGATCTCCTAGGTACGGGCGTTGATCCTATGCCCTCCGCAACACGCTCACGAGCGCCCCCGTCGCCTCACGGGGAGCTCTCGGCCAGCGACCCGAGTGCTGAATCAAGGGCGGAGCGAACCTTTGCCCGGGCACTGACAGGAACCATCTGACGCGCGTTCAGCTCGGTGCGACTGGCCGTCGTTCCGCCTGATCGGAAGAATCGCCGCCGAATACCTCCAAGAACAACAACATCGTCGCCCTCAACAAAGTTGTGGGCAGCCGCAGGAGGGTTGGTCCAGATGACAGGAACGGATTCGGCCGGGCCGTCATCGGCGCGGATTGTCATGTCGAAGGCCAGCACCTCATCGCCGGAGGCCAAAACCCGTAGTTCGGGTTCCCGGTTAATGACCGCACGAACAATCACGAGATTCGTTCCGCGGGCTATGGCGGAATCCACCACCCGAGCACGGGTGTCCCCGGACCGGCTCTGTGCCGCAACCGTCTTCTTCTGGCCCGTCCGTGCTGGACGCGACTTCACGGTTCCTGATTTCGAGATTCCTGATTTCGAGATTCCTGATTTCGAGATTCCTGATTTCGAAATTCTTGATTGTGCTGGCATTGCTTCTCCCTGACGAAACGCACGAACTCTCGTGCATCAAAACGCACAAACTTTCGTGCGTGAACTCGAAGTGGGGGAAGAACTCAGAAGCTAACGAACGGGTGTGACAGCCCGCCCGGGTCAGTCCAGCGCGCGCAGCCGATCGCGAACGTCGGCGAAATCGGGATCGGCAAGACGGAGCTTCTCAAACAGCGCCCGAGCCTTCGGAATTTCGCCACCCCGCTCATACAAATCGGCAAGCGCATAGGCCCGGCGAAGATGGTGCGGCTTCGGCTTCTTCGGGAAGCTCCATCCCTGCTCAAGCAACTTCGTTGCTTCGACGATCTGGCCGCGATCGGCCAGCGAACCAGCCATCACGATTCGACCCTCGCCTACCAATTCCGCCGTCGGTGAAACCTGCCGAAGTTCAAGCCAGAGCTCATCGACCAGCGTCCATTGACGCAAGGCCCGATAACAGTCGGCCAAAACCGGGTTCTGCTCGGTCGAATCGGCAAGCAGACGGAACGCTTCGAGTTCGCGTGCCGCTGCCTTCCACTTCTCCTGCCGATAAAGCGTGATGCCGTAAAGCTCACGGACTGCAGCCACTGTCGGCGCTTCATCAGTGAGCTTCTTGAGGATCCGAGCGGCGTCGCCGAAACGATCGGCCTCGAAGTGCTCGGCTGCCTCAGCAAGGCGCTTTTCGACTCGTTCGCGCCTCGCACCGCCGACGGCCCTGCTCAGTTGCTCGCGCACCTCGCCAGCGAGGTCGATCGGTGCCGGATCACGCTGACGCTTTGGCGTTGCCTTCGGGGCTGGCTTGGTCGAGTCCTCGCGCACGTCTTCAACAAGAACCCATTCCTCGGTTGAGCGAGCGTCACGAGCGGCACGGCGCTCAGCGTCAGCTCGCTCGGCGGCAGCGGGATCGGCCACTGGTGCCGCTCGACGAGCGGACGAAGGACGACGTTGCGGTGTGGCGGCCTCAACCGCATCACGCCAGGCTCGAGACGCACCTACGACCCGCTTACCGGTCGCAGCACCGGCGCCACGGCGGGCGACACCTCCCCAGCTCTTGGGTGTTTCGAGCGCCGGGCCGTCGGCCCAGCCCGGATTATCGGGTCGCTCACTGCGACCTGAACCGGTTCGACGAGCGGCGCGATCATCAGCACCGCTGCGGGCCTGCCCTGAAGCCGAACGGGAAGCTCCCGGGCGGCCGGAGCCAGAACTCGATGCCGGACGTCCGGCACTGGGTCGACCAGCCGAGGGGCGGCCTGCACTTGGCCGACCTGCGGACGACCCTGCCGATGAGCGACTCGATGACGGACGATCAGATGACGGACGATCAGACGATGGACGCCCAGAGCCGGGCCCTGTACTTGGGCGACCTGTGCCAGAACTCGGACGGCCGGCACCCGAAGACGGACGGCCGGTGCCAGAACTCGGACGGCCAGTCCCGGACGAAGGACGGCCAGAGCCAGAAGAAGGGCGGCCGGACGACGATGCGGGTCGACCCGTGGGGCCAGAACCCCGAGCTGCACCCGGCTTTGCTCCCGACGAGCGAGGGCCCGCCGGCTTGGAACCAGAGGCCCCAGAGCCGCTCCGCCCACGGGCTGGGCCACTGGGACGGCCGCTGCCGGAGCGCGATGAATCAGAAGACGAAGGGCGAGGCATGGCGACAACCTATCGGGCGGGGGCACAAGCCCCCTCATCCGCTCCATTCGGCCGCTCGATCCGACCACTCGATCCGACCACTCGATCCGGCACTCTCTCCGAGGTCCAGACGAGCACGACGCGAGATCCGAAAGGTCTCGAGTAAGTGAAACGGGCGCAAAACGTCGAAAGGACCCCTTACGGGGTCCTTTCTGTTTGAGAAATCCGGCGGCGTCCTACTCTCCCAGGGAGTCTCCTCCCAAGTACCATCGGCGCTGGTGGGCTTAACTTCCGTGTTCGGAATGGGAACGGGTGTGACCCCACCGCCATAGCCACCGAAACCTTTGTCAAAAGAGCGGCGCTGTCGATTCCCACATCATGTGGGAAAACAGCTGCCGAGCCCTTTCAGAACTCCATAGCGAGCACGAACATCTTGGTCGATCCAAGCCCTCGGCCGATTAGTACCGGTCGGCTGAATGCGTTACCGCACTTACACCTCCGGCCTATCAACGTGGTGGTCTACCACGGGCCTTACCAGGTTAACCCTGTGGGAAATCTCATCTTGGAACAAGCTTCGCACTTAGATGCTTTCAGCGCTTATCTCTTCCGTAGGTCGCTAACCAGCCATGCCCTTGGCAGGACAACTGGCACACGAGAGCTACGTCCATCCCGGTCCTCTCGTACTAGGGATAGCCTTCCTCAAATTTCCTCCGGCTGCAGAGGATAGGGACCGAACTGTCTCACGACGTTCTAAACCCAGCTCGCGTACCGCTTTAATGGGCGAACAGCCCAACCCTTGGGACCTGCTTCAGCCCCAGGATGCGATGAGCCGACATCGAGGTGCCAAACCTTCCCGTCGATATGGACTCTTGGGGAAGATGAGCCTGTTATCCCCGGGGTACCTTTTATCCGTTGAGCGACGGCGCTTCCACACGCAACCGCCGGATCACTATGTCCTGCTTTCGCACCTGCTCGACTTGTAGGTCTCACAGTCAAGCTCCCTTGTGCCATTGCACTCGACGCCTGATTGCCAACCAGGCTGAGGGAACCTTTGAGCGCCTCCGTTACTCTTTAGGAGGCGACCGCCCCAGTCAAACTACCCGCCTGACGCTGTCCCCCACCCGGATAACGGGCGTGGGTTAGAGCCCCAGCATGTGCAGGGTGGTATTTCAAGGTTGACTCCACACTGGCTAGCGCCAATGCTTCAAAGTCTCCCACCTATCCTACACAACACATACCAAAGCCCAACATCAAGTTATAGTAAAGGTCCACGGGGTCTTTCCGTCCTTCTGCAGCTAACGAGCATCTTTACTCGTACTTCAATTTCGCCGGGTCTGTGGTTGAGACAGTAGGAAAGTCGTTACGCCATTCGTGCAGGTCGGAACTTACCCGACAAGGAATTTCGCTACCTTAGGACCGTTATAGTTACGGCCGCCGTTTACTGGGGCTTAGGTTCAAAGCTTCGCCCGAAGGCTAACCTTTCCCCGTAACCTTCCAGCACCGGGCAGGCGTCACAGCGTATACATCGTCTTAGGACTTCGCACGCTGCTGTGTTTTTAGTAAACAGTCGCTTTCCCCTGGTTTGTGCCACCCCTTCGAGCTCGGGACGCAAGGTCCGTCACCCTGATGGGGTCCTCCTTCTCCCGAAGTTACGGAGGTATTTTGCCGAGTTCCTTAACCACAGTTCTCCCGATCGCCTTAGTATTCTCTACCTGCCCACCTGTGTCGGTTTGGGGTACGGGCGCTGTACCAGCTCGCTAGAGGCTTTTCTCGGCAGCATAGGATCAGTGACTTCACCTTAAACGGCTCGGCGTCGTGTCTCAGGATTTATGGGGCCCGGATTTGCCTAGTCCCCTCCCTACACACTTACCCCAGGTCAACCAGCGCCTGGGTTCACTTACCTTCCTGCGTCCCCTCATTGCTTACCGCCTCATCGTGGGTCGGTTCGCCACCCGAAGGTGACAGCCCCTTAGCAACAATGGATTGGTATGGGCGCGAGTACAGCGGTACCGGAATATCAACCGGTTGTGCATCGACTACGCCTCTCGGCCTCGCCTTAGCTCCCGACTTACCCTGGGCGGATTAGCCTTCCCCAGGAACCCTTGGGCATTCGGCGGAGGGGTTTCTCACCCCTCTTTCGCTACTCATGCCAACATTCTCACTCGACCACGGTCCACGACGGGTTCCCCCGCCGCTTCACTCCGAGATCGACGCTCCGCTACCACGCGTCTTACGACGCATCCGCAGCTTCGGCTCTGGACTTGAGCCCCGTTACATTGTCCGCGCAAGACCACTCGACCAGTGAGCTGTTACGCACTCTTTAAAGGGTGGCTGCTTCTAAGCCAACCTCCTGGCTGTCTGGGCAGTCTCACATCGTTTACCACTTAGTCCAGAATTTGGGGCCTTAGCTGGCGGTCTGGGCTGTTTCCCTTTCGACCACGAAGCTCATCCCTCGTAGTCTCACTGCCAGGCTCTGGAGCGATGGTATTCGGAGTTTGATTGGGGTCGGTAACCTTGTAGGGCCCCTAACCCATTCAGTGCTCTACCTCCACCGCTGAACACCTGACGCTGCACCTAAATGCATTTCGCGGAGAACCAGCTATCACCGAGTTTGCTTGGCCTTTCACCCCTATCCACAGGTCATCCCCCATGTTTTCAACCATGGTGGGTTCGGTCCTCCACGGGGTCTTACCCCCGCTTCAACCTGCCCATGGATAGATCACTCGGCTTCGGGTCTACAGCATGCGACTAATTCGCCCTATTAAGACTCGCTTTCGCTCCGGCTTCCCATCACTGGTTAACCTCGCCACACACCGTAACTCGTTGGCTCATTCTTCAAAAGGCACGCCATCGCGGC
>CAMCTY010000019.1 GCA_945878725.1 Bifidobacterium breve
GCCGTTGACGTCCAGTTGGGAGTTCCTGTGTTCGTGATTTTGAGTTCAATCGGGCCAGACGGGGTTGACGATGGAACTGCCGAAATCGTTGCCGGCGAACCACTAGCAACAGCGACGCCGCCGGCTTGGGTTAGCGGCGTAACTCGGAACCAAATTTCAGTTCCGTTTGCGAGGCCGTACGCGGTGTAACTCGTACCTGCTGAACCGGTATGTGCGGTAACCACCGTGTAGTAGTTCGTTACGTAACCAGCCGAGCCAATCGGACAGAAGCCGACTCCTTGCGTGCATCGCTCGATCCGGTAACCGACTATCGAACGTCCCCCAGTATCCGCGGGCGCGCTCCAAGCCAGTACAACAAATCCGTCGCCCGGCGTTGCACCAAGACCTAGGACATTCGACGCTGTCGCCATCGGCGTTGCTGAAACGAGTGCGAATGCACCTTCGCCACCAGACGTCAGCGCACGAACACGGAACCAGTAGTTCAATCCGTTCGTCAGACCATCAACTGTGATTGTTCCGCTCGTGCCGGCATTACCCGAAATGACTGTCCAATTCACCGCGTCTGTCGAACGTTCAACCCGGAAGCCGCTAATCGTTCCCCCACCGGTGATCGTCGTCGCTGCATTCCATGTGAGCGTCACCTGTCCATCGCCTGCTGCCGCAATCAGAGTTTGTGGCGCGCCAGCAACGGTGCCAGGAACTGCGCTCACGACTGCACCTGCGCCAACACCAGCGGCAGTGACCGCCGAGATCCGGAACCAATAGGGAGTTCCATTGGTAAGGCCATTAAGCGAATACGTCGTTGCAGTACTTCCGGTCGAGGCCGTCAGAACAGTGAAGTTGGCGACATCGGATGCCACGCATACCGATGCACTCGTGGTGCACAACTCGATCCGGTACCCAAGAACCGTCATGCCGCCGAGCACTACCGGCGCGTTCCAGTTGAGCGTCGTCGATCCATCGCCAGCGACCGCACCAAGCCCACCCACCACATCGGCCACCGCAAGTGGCCGAGCCGAAACTATTGCTCCGGTACCGATTCCACCCGCAGTTACGGCAGACACGCGGAATGAGTAAGTCGTGCCGTTGATCAAACCACTCACTGCGTAGGAAGTCAGGATTGAACCAGTTGATGCGGTGAGCAACGTCCACGTGCCCGCCCCGACTACTTGGTACTCAACTTTGTAACCCGTCGGCGTGACCCCGACGGGCGCAGTCCATGTGAGTGCAACTGTTCCATCGCCCGGTGTTGCACGAAGCAGCGGAGAGCCGCCCACCTGCACGGTTCCTCCAACCGTCACCAATGCGCCCGCGCCGACACCCGCGGCGGTAACTGCCGAGACCCGGAAGCTGTAATACGACGAAGCAATGACGCCTCGGATTGTGTACGTGGTTGCCGTCCCTGCGTTGTCGACGACTGTCGAATAAACGCCACCGCTGATTGAGGACTCAATCTTGTAGCCAATCACCGAGCTGCCACCTGTGGAGTTCGGAGCAGTCCACGAGAGGGAGACGTCTCCCGTCGTGACATTTCTCGATGCGCTTAGTCCGGTCGGTGCCGACGCACCCACCAGAGGCATCACCGAAACAACCGAGCCATCGCCGTACCCAGCAACGGTCAGCGCGGAGACTCGGAACCAGACTCGCTGGCCCGGCACCAAGCCATTGACCGTCACCGTCAATGCCGTGATCCCCGTATTCGGAGTAATCATTGACCAGTTCGTGCCATCCGTGGACTTCTCGACTCGATAGCCAACAACACCGGCACTTTGGCTGCCGACTGCGGTCGCAAGACCGTTGTCAACCGGTGCGCCCCAAGAAAGCACAACTCTTGCCGAAGTTCCTGGCGCAGGATTCGGGGACGAAGTCGCCGGATCGCTGACCGTCGCAGTGAGCATGGTTGGTGGCGTCGAAATCGTCCACGGCGTAACCGCAACCGTCGAAGAAATCGAACCCACATTCGTCCCGTTTACGAAGGTTCCAACATTTGGCGAAAGCGGCGCACGTGTACCCGTGACACTAAATACGTAGGTGTTGCCATTGATCAGTCCGTTTGCGACATAACTCATGGCACCTGGAGCAGTGAGCGTTGTAATCACTGTTTGCGATGCTGAATTAGTACTGAAGGTTCCGCACAACAATCCCGAGCCAGCAATGCAATAGCCCGTAATCAGATAACCAAGAATGGGAAGTCCGCCGCTTGAAAGCGGTGCCGACCAGTTCAGGGTGATCTGTCCATTCCCTCGAGCCGCGGTCAGGCCGACCGGACCTGTCACCTGCCCGAGCGGGACGCTGCTCACAACCGAAGGTGAACCGACACCGACAAATGAATAGGCCGAAACACGGAATTGATACGTCAGGCCATTCGTGAGACCCACGGCGTACCACTGGAGATCATTTGTCTCACCTAGGCGAAGCCATGTGGCACCCCCGTCGCTCGATCGTTCTACCGAATAGCCGGCGATATTCACCCAACCGAGGTTCGTCGGTGCAGCCCAGAAAAGATCGATTTCACCGTCGGTAGAAACCGCGCGCAGGTTCAACGGAGCGGAGGGAACCGATTGCGGACGAGACTGAACGCTTTGAGTGGTTCCTGCACCTGCGACTGTTACAGGCGTGACGTAGAAGGTGTAGTAGCTCCCGTTTGTGAGACCTGTAACGGTGTAGTTGGTCGAGGTCGAACCCGTGTTCTCAGTGAGCACGACTCCACCGAGTTGGATCTTGTATCCAACAACCGGTGAGCCTCCAGTGTCGACTGGTGAAGCCCAATCAAGGCGCATCTGCCCATCGCCTGGCGTTGTGCGCAGAAGCGAAACCGATCCACCCGTCGCCGAATTCGGCGTCACGGCGACGCTTCCACTCCAGACACCGAGGCCCATCCGAGTAATCAACGCCACGCGGTACAGATAGGTCTGCCCGTTTACGAGACCTGAGGCCTGGAGCGCTGTGGTGTTGACCTCGCTGCCGATGCACAGCCACGTGACGCCATTATCACTCGACTGCTCGACTCGGTAATAGGAAGATGCGTAGCCGCCATTTGAAACTGGTGCGGTCCAGTTCAGATACGCAAGACGGGAACCGTTTGAGTACACCGACACGTTTATCGGGGCGCTAGCGATCGTCGATGGCATTGCGAGAACGATTGCATCAGCACCCGGACCCGAGTCGGTGACAGCTCGAACTCGGAAGCCATAGGTCGTGCCATTCGCGAGACCATTCATTGTGTAGCTGGTATCGACAGTTCCGGTATTGGGAGTCAGTACGTCCCACGCTCCGGAATTTCCAACACGACGGTCGATGGCGTATCCAAGAATTGATGCGCCACCAAGCGATGTTGGCGCGGTCCAGGTGAGAGTGACTCTCGCATCACCTGTGCTCGACGCGAGCTGACCGACTGCGTTCGCTACCACGAACGGCGAAGCCGAGACAACGGTTGAGCCACCTTCACCAGCTGTGGTGATCGGAGTAATTCTGAAGCGGTACTGAGCTCCATTCACCAAGCCTCGAATCGTCACACCAAGCGTTGTCGGCGTACTAGTGATCGCCAATGGCGTAACAAGCTGCCAATTCACACCATCAAGGCTCTGTTCAATGCGGTAACCAACGAAAGTTCCGGTGAACGGGTTCTGCATGGTCTGATTCGCCGCGGCAACAAGAGTTACGAGGCCATTGCCCGGAGTTGCTGACACCTGCGGCGCAGCCAATCGAGCAAACGGAAGCGCGGCACCGATCGAACCCAGAACACTCGTGCCGACAGTTGTGACGGTCGAGACCTTGAACCAGTAGCTCGTACCGTTCGTCAGACCCGAAACTGTGTACGTGTTCACGGCCGGATCAGCCAGCTGTGTAACAACGGTCCACGTGGAACCGCTATTTATCGATGTCTCAATCTTGTATCCGAGAAGCGCCCCACCAGCGAGTGTTGTCGGAGCGCCCCACGTCAGTGTCGCAACGCCATCAACGGCCGCTGCACTAACCGCAGCTGGTGCTGCCGGGAGACCCACGGGGATACTGGAGACTGTTGCGCCAAGGCTTAGACCATTGAAGTTCGTCACTGCAGAAATGCGCCACGTGTAACTCACACCATTCACAAGTCCCGTTGCTACGTAGGAAGCAGTCGCGACACCTGAGTTCGGTGTTAGGACAACGAACTGAGCACTCGAGCCACCACAAGCTCCGGAGCATCGTTCGATTTGGTAGCCAAGAATCGTGAGACCGCTCGTCATCGTCGGCGCGGTCCACGCGACAGTCGTCGTTCCGTCGCCGGCTACTGCAGACAACGCAGTAGGTGCCAAGAACTGGGTTCCGGCAATCACCTTGATCGTCGAAGCGGAAACAGTTCCGCTTGAAACAACTGGGGTTACCCGCACAAATTCTGACCAACCAGTAGTGAATCCGGTGACGTCGGCGGTGAGAGAAGTCTGTGCCGCAGAGATCGTGGTCCACGTGGTGCCGTTTGCCGAACGCTCAACTTTGTAACCAGTCACCGTTGATGCGCCTGCAACTGCCGGTGCTGTCCAGCTCACGGTCGCTCCCGCAGGAGTGCTGACTGACGAAAGATTCTGCACGGCGCTTACTGCAGTAGGTGTCGGGCCAGTTACCGAGACAACCGTTCCTGAACCGGCACCAAAGGAATTACGTGCCGACACCCGGAATAGCGTTGCCAAACCTGCAGGAACACCGTCAATCGTTGCCGACGTAGCTACGCCCCAGTTGCCGATATACGTCCAGGTCGCCCCACCATCGGTTGACCTCTCAATAACTGCGATGTTGGCGGAACCACCGGAGTCGGCAGGGAAACTCCAGGTAAGCGTGAGCGTCGACCCGGTGAACGTGCCAGTCACGCCCAGCGGCGCACTCGGGGCATTTCCTGGCAACGAACTCACGACCGAAGTTGCGCCAGTTCCTGCCGAAGTGATTGCTGCGACACGGAAATACATCGCCGTGCCATTCGTAAGACCAAATGCGACGTAGGGCGATGTCGCCGCAGTCGAAAGTACCGACCAGGTTGAATTGTTGGGAGACGACTCGATCCGATAGCCGGTGACGGGGAGCCCCCCCGTCGTTGCCGGAGGGGCCCAAGAGACCGTGACCTGAGAGTCACCGCCTGTCGTTTGGAGCGCTTGTGGCGCCCCTGCAGTTCCGGGTGGCGCACCACTTGTTTGCACCGGCACCGTCGTCGACACAATCGACCCAGGTCCCACCCCAGCGATGTTCATCGCTCGGACGCGGAACGACGCAAGCGTTCCAGCAGCAACACCGTTCGGTGCCCAGCTGAAGGCGAGGGCAGTTTGCGACGAGGAGACCATCGACCACGACGTGCCGCCATCGAGCGACAGTTCGACTGAATAGGTGCGAGCAATGTCACTGCCGAGCACCAGCGGCGCCGACCAACTGAGCGTCACATACGTCGCTTGCGCCGCGCCGGACCCAACCACTTGGGTTGAGGCCGTCAGTACATCGACGATGCCCGGGATGCTTGTCGGCACTGCTGCAACTGTCGCCCCGTTCGGATCCAAACCAGCCGCAGACCGCGCCCGCAACCGGAAGTTGTAACCCGAGCCGTTCGTTAATCCATTAAGCGTGAACGATGTCGCCAGGGGATCAATGTTGCTATCGGCCAACGTTGTAGGACTCGCGCACCAAGGCGTGCAGTACTCGAGCTGGTAACCGGTGATAGCTGAACCACCGTTCGACAGCGGTGCTCGCCATGTCAGCGTCACGGCCCCGTCCGACGGAGAACTCGTCAGGCCTTGAACGGCGCTTGACGTCGTCATCGGCGTACCCGCAACAAATGCCGGGGCACCAGAACCTGCCTGGGTTAGCGCCGTAATGCGGAACTGGTAGGTCACGCCGTTGGTCAATCCGTAGGCGGTGTAGGTCACGGTGCTCACAGGCGTCAGCGGATCGGCGAGCGCCACCCATGTGACGCCGCTATCAGCCGACTGTTCAATGCGATACCCAATAATTGACCACGGGCCACCCAATGCCGTGTTGCCGTTGGCAGCCGGAGCAGTCCAACTCAACGCGAGCGTTCCATCACCGGGCGTCGCCACAAGGTTGTATGCACCAGCGGGCGCGATGTACGGCGTACCGAGAGTCTGGGCGCTGACTTCGCCAACACCTGCGCTGGTAATCGCTGCTACTCGGAACCAAAGCGTTGTGCCGTTCGTAAGGCCAGGAACAGTCACCGAAGTTGCCGTCGATCCCGAATTGCCGAGGATCACGTACCAACCAATGTCCCCTCTGTAACTCTGAACTTGGTAGCCAAGAATCGGCAGTCCCCCATTGCTTGGCGGTGCTGTCCAATTCAGAGTGATTCGGCCATCTCCCGCTGTCGTCGAAAGATTCTGTGGGGCCAACGGCAGTGCATTGGGCTGACCTGTGACATACGAGTACTCGCCAACTCCGCGAGCAGTAACGGCAGCGACTCGGAATCGATAGGTCACACCATTCGTGAGTCCCCGGGAAATGAAACTGCCCGAATATTCCGTAGCTTCGAGGACTGTCCAATTCACCCCATCGGAACTCTGCTCAACCCGATAGCCGTAGACCGTGTAGCCGCCGTTGAAGTTTGCGCCACCCCAACTGAGAGTTACCTGGCGGTCTCCTGCTGTGCTGGTAAAGGTTGTCGGTGCCGTCGCAGTCCACGAAACGAAGGTGGCCGTCAAAGCCCCGCTCAAACTCGCAGCGCCTGCAGAGGTGACAGCGCTCAAACGGAAATAATACGTGGTGCCGTTCGTGAGGTTCGTCCAGTCGTAACTGGTGACGTTGGGTCCGACCGTCGTGAAGTTGGACCAACCCGACGTGAAGCTTGATGTGTTGTATTCGAGCTTGTACCCAAGAAGGGTGAGGCCGCCAAGATCCGTCGGTGCACTCCATGTCAGTCGCGCAGTCCCCGACGAAGGTGATGTCCCGGCAAAGTCACGCGGTGTACCCGCCAAGCCCGAGGGCATCGACTCAACCACCGCTGGCGAACCCAACCCGGCAGAAGTCAGAGCGCGCACGCGGAACAAATAGTGAGAACCGTTCGTCAATCCTCGAACCGTGTACGTAAGACCGCTGAGGAATCCTGGCGAAAGCATTGACCACGTGATGCCGCGGTCATTCGATTGCTCAACCTGATAACCCTGAACACGCATGCTTCCAAGTTGCGTGGGCGCGCTCCACGAAAGCACGACCTGCTGATCTGAAGCAGTCGCGCTCAGTCCATCGGGCATCGACACAGTGAATGAACTTCCAACAGTCACCGTCGCAGGAGAACCAAGACCTGCGGCAGTGATCGCCGTGAGGCGGAAGGTATAGGCAGAGGCGTACGACGGAAGTTGCGCCGTAAATGCCGTGGCACTTCCTGGGATCGACGCGTTAACCACCGTCGTCGGCGTGCAGACGATGCTGCTCTGACAACTCTCGAGCTTGTATCCAGTGATCGGGAAGCCGCCGTTGTTTACCGGCGCAACCCACGTGAAACTAAACGTCTGGTCCGATGTCGTGACTGCGAAGTCACGGGGTGCCGTGGCAACAGTTGACGAGTTTGTCGACGCGGTGGCCCACGAGCCAACACCCATTGCTGTCACCGCGGCTACGCGGAAGACCATCGTCTGACCATCAGTAAGGCCAGTGACGGTGAACGACAGACCCGTCGTGCCGGTATTCGGCGTAAGCACCGTCCAGGTGCCACCACCATTCGCCGATTGCTCGACGCGATAGCCAGCGATCGTCAGACCGCCATTTGCCGAAGGCGCGGTCCATGACAGCTGCACCTGACCCGACGCCGGATTACTCACTGCAAGCGCAGTGGGAGGAGCAGCCAGACCAAAAGGTGTCGCTGCAACCGCGGCGCTTGGCGTTCCAGCTCCGGCAGAAGTAATTGCGGTGACGCGGAACCAGTACGCGGTTCCGTTCGTCAGTTGTGTCGCGGTCGTAAGTCCGGTGACGAGAAACGCAGTTGATGCCGACCACGTGTTCGCAACGACAGTCGACCAAGTCGGCGATGCTGCTGAACCATTGGTTGAGGCTTCGACCCGATAACCAATAACCGCCGAGCCGCCATTCGATGCGGGAGCAGCCCAATCGAGACGAACCTGCTGATCACCCGCAGTTGCAGTCGGAACCGCAGCAGCGCCAGGCGCATTGCCCGCCGCCTGCCAGTGAGTCTGAATGCGCGTGGAACTCAATGCACTCGCATAAACAGCAACCTGTGCGATCTTCCCGTTGAAGAAGATGTTGCTAGCGGTACCTGTTGCATTATTGGCCTGGGCACCGATCATCTCGGGTAAGTCGAACGACGCCGGATTAATTGCGAGTGATACCGGCGCAGATGCAACCACCGCTCCGTTGACGAACAACACGACCTGTGAACCGTCGTAGGACATTGCGACATGGGTCCAGCGGCCGGTGGGGATGATTCCACTGACACTTTCAACCAGGACCCCACCCGGGAGGTAGGCGCGGAGACCGCCGCCAACTTGGGTGTTGAAGGCAAAGGCATCCACGCCGCTCTGACCCCGTGAATAAATCACGTTGGTGGCAGCAGTCGAGGTCGGGTTGATCCACGCTTCGAAAGTGCTCGGGCCCGAGACGAACATTGGAGAGCGAGGCAGAAGGATCTGGCTACTCGTTCCGTTGAAGGTGGCGGCCGATCCGCCTAGTGGCGAGGAGTTGGCCGCCCCGAAGGTGACGGCCGTCGGGAGGCCGTTGAGGCTGTTCCCGGAAGAGTCAGCGGCCGTGGCTGAGGCAGCAGCGTCATCGAGCTTCCAGTAGCCCACTGGGGAGTCCGCGGCGACTGCAGCCGGATAGCCACCAGCCGGAATCGGGACAGTCCCCTGCCCTGGGGTCAGCGGCGAACTCGCGTTGGTGCTTGGGGTGACCGTGGTGGACGAAGCGGGGCCCGTGCCGACCACGTTCGTTGCCGAGACGCGCACGTAGTACGCCGTACCGTTCGTCAGGCCAGTGAGGGTGGCGCCCAACGGTGATGTCGAGGCAGAAACGGTCGCGGCACTGCTCCATGTTGCGCCGTCGGTGCTCCTCTCGACGTTGTACTGCGTGACGGCGCTTCCGCCGTCGGTCTGTGGTGTGCTCCATGTGAGTGCAATCGTTGTCGAGCCGGGGGTGGCGGCAAGTGACAGCGGCGCGGAGGGTGACGTCGATCCCGACGTCGTCCCGTACGTGATCGTCGGCGAGAACGGATCACCGAACGACGATGTGCCGTAGCGCACCGTCGGTGTGATCGGCGTCGTCGCCGTTGCGTTCGCGTCAGGGGTGGTTGACGCGTCCGCGGTTTGTGAACCCGACGTTGCCGTCGCGTCCATCTGACTCGCCGTGGAGGCTGAAGCTGTTAACGGGCGCAACGTTGCTGGGACCACCCCGGCCGACAACGCGAACGCCAGCACAACCGCAAGCCCACGACGTGTGGGTTTAGGTATCTGGAGCACCCGAGAAATCTACGGAAAACTCCGCACATTTGTTATTCGGGAACGCGTCTTTTGTGTCCCTTTAGGTGCCAATTCGTTCCAGATTGACGAGTCAGTGCACGGACCCGTAAGCCGCCAAACTCTCAACCAGAGGAGCACAACCCTCAATGACTTCCTGAGGGTTCTCGCGTACTACCTGTTCAGAGACCGGCGCGCTCAAGTTGCTCGCGCAGCAGATGTTCCGTCTGTTTGCGGGTCTGTTTTGTGGCCTCCGCGTTGGTCCGCAGACCGTCCACCAAAACAAATCCGCGGTCAATGGCCACACGGACCCCAGAATCGGCAATCCCGACCGCGCGAGTCGCGGCGTCGCGCACATTCTCGGGCACATGACGCCGGGCAAGTTCTCGTGCACGGAGGTAACCGACGACAGTTCCGGTTGCTCCAACGACGGTGCCCACGGTGAACCAAGTAACGCGTTTGAGCATCAGGAAGTTCGCCGATCTTGACGCGACGTTGTGTTCAGCGACTGGCGCTTACGACGCGACGAACCACGTTCTCCAGCGCTGATCGCAAGAGGTGTCACTACCGCGATCTCGCGTTCATCTCGAGTGAGACGACGCGCCACTCGATCGGAGGCGACCGACATTGATGCCATCTTCACGAGTGGGTTCCGCATCACGAGCCATGCCAATCGCGACGTCGCTTCGACGCGTGCACCTACCGTCTCGGCGGTGTCGAGAAGCGAGTCGACCCGTTCGATCTCGCCGTTCGCCAGAGCTACGGTCGCGCGAAGTTCAGCAACTGCCGAGAGCGTTTCAGCGCGGAGATCTTCGACTGTTGAACGGAGTGATCGAAGTGTGGTGATGAGCGACTGAACAGCCATAGCGACGATCACAAGACCGACGATTGCGACCACGATCAGCACGACGGAAATAGTGCTCATGACTGAGGCTCTTGGGAGTTCTGGTCGTTTACATCCATACGGTCTCGGACCTCAGCTTCGGCGCCATGTGGGGATGGCTCGTAATAGACCCGACCTTCGAGTTCGGCCGGCCGATACTGCTGGTCGACCCAGCCTTCGGGGCTGTCATGAGGATAGTCGTAGCCCTGCCCGTGACCGAGGCTCTTCGCCCCCTTGTAATGGCCGTCGCGGAGGTGATTCGGGACCTCGCCGCCGGCCCGATCCCGCACATCAGACTGCGCTTTGCCAAGAGCCACTGTCACCCGGTTCGATTTGGGCGCGGTGGCCAGATGGACGACGGCGTGGGCAAGGTTAAGTTGCGCCTCGGGCAGCCCCACGAATTCGACGGCACGGGCGGCGGCGTCAGCCATCACAAGAGAGAACGAATCAGCCATACCGATGTCCTCGCTGGCCAGCACCACCAGACGCCGGGCGATGAACCGAGCGTCCTCTCCGGCTTCAAGCATGCGGGCCAGCCAGTAGAGACCCGCATCAGGATCGGATCCCCTGATGCTTTTGATGAACGCCGATATGACGTCGTAATGATCATCGCGTCCGTATCGCAGCGCCTTTGTGCCGAGGGCAGCCTCGACATCGGCCAGCGTGACGCGGATCAACTCATCGACGATTGCTCCCGTGGCGTCATGCTCAGCATCGGGATGCTCATGGGCCAGAGCCACCGCGACCTCGAGACTGGTGAGCACATGCCGACCGTCACCACCAGCGCGGTCGACGAGCAACGCGAGTGCATCGTCATCGATCGTCGCCTTCTCGGCCGCGAGTCCCCGATGAGCCAACTGTGTGCAGGCCTCTACTGACAGTGGTTCCAGGCGAAAGAGCGTGGAGCGGCTGAGAAGCGGCGGGTTGACCTCGAAGAAAGGGTTCTCGGTGGTTGCGCCGATCAATACGAGCAGTCCGCTTTCGACTGACGGCAACAGCGCGTCCTGCTGCGCCTTGTTGAAACGGTGAACTTCGTCGAGGAACAGGATCGTTCCCTGACCGCGTTGACCCAGACGATCCTGGGCTCGGGCTGCGACTTCCCGAACGTCTTTCACTGTGGCGGTCACCGCCGACAGTTGTTCGAATGCCTTCGAGGTCGTTCGGGCGATGAGTTGGGCCACTGATGTCTTGCCCGTGCCCGGTGGTCCCCAAAAGATGACTGACGAAAGCCGATCCGCTTCAATGAGCGCTCGCAGCGGCTTTCCCTTACCGAGCAAATGCTCCTGGCCGACCACGTCGTCGAGCGAATACGGGCGAAGCCGTGCCGCCAACGGCGCTTGGCGAACGAGTCGATCTTCAGCAGCTGCAGCAAACAGATCCTCGGCCATTTGTCGAGGCTACCGGTCAGCCTCGACCCGACTCAGTCGTTCTTCTTGGTGGGAAGTAGACGTAGTCCCAGTTCCTCGAGTTGTGCAGCATCGATCGGCGTCGGCGCATGCGTCAGCGGATCGGTTCCGGACTGCGTCTTCGGGAACGCAATGACCTCGCGGATGTTCTCTTCGCCAGCCAGTAGAGCAACAAGACGATCGATCCCGAAGGCGAACCCGGCGTGGGGCGGTGCCCCGAACCGGAAAGCGTCAAGGAGGAATCCGAAACGTTCCTGCGCTACATCGGGCGCGATCCCCAACAACGTGAACATCCGCTTCTGGATGTCAGCGCGATGGATCCGGACGCTTCCCGAGCCGAGTTCCCAACCGTTCAGAACGAGGTCGTAGGCCTGCGAACGAACCTTCAGAAGATCGGCGGGGACTCCAGTGTCGAGGAGATGCACATCGTCGGCGTGCGGCATCGTGAATGGATGATGGGCAGGGATGGGGGTTCCGTCGTCATTGAGCGCCTCGAACAGCGGGAAGTCGACAACCCAGAGGAACTGCAAGCCACCCTCGGTAACCGGCGGGCGACCAAGCTCCAGACGAAGAAGGCCGAGCACATGGCAAACCTTCGGTCGATCGTCAGCGACGAGCAGCAGGAGGTCTCCGGTCTTCGCTCCGGATGTGGCAACAAGACCAGCGAGTTCGTCCTCGGTGAGGAACTTGGCGACTGGTGAGTCGAGTTCTCCGCCGTCCTTGACCCGCATCCAAACGAGGCCCTTCGCACCCCAGCGCTTTGCCTTATCGGTCAGATCGTCGAGCTTGGAACGGGTGAATTCGGCGCCACCATCGACGACGATGCCCTTGATGCAGTCGGCCTTGAACGCGTTGAACTCCGTCTTCGCGAACACAGGCGTGAGTTCGATGAGTTCCATACCGAACCGCGTGTCGGGCTTGTCGGATCCGAATCGTTCCTGCGCCTCGCGCCATGTGATCCGGGGAACGTCGCTCATGGTTCCGCCGGTAACCGCACCCACTGCAGCCGAAACAGCCACGGAAATGAATGCCAACACTTCTTCCTGGCTGACGAAGCTCGCTTCGGCGTCGAGCTGCATGAACTCAAACTGACGATCAGCGCGCAGGTCCTCATCGCGCAAGCAGCGGGCGATCTGGTAGTAGCGATCGATGCCGCCCACCATGCAGAGTTGCTTGAACAACTGAGGGCTCTGAGGAAGGGCATAGAAACTGCCGGGTGAAAGACGGCTCGGCACAACGAAATCGCGAGCACCTTCGGGGGTAGAAGCGATCAACATCGGAGTTTCGATCTCCACGAAACCCTGATCGTCCATGGCTTTGCGCAGCGACGCATTCACCTTGGCGCGAACTCGGAGATTTCGCTGCATGCGCTCGGTGCGCAAATCAACGTAACGATGCGCAAGTCGCACCATCTCATCGACTTCGACTCGGTCGTCGAGCTGGAACGGCGGCGGTTCCGCGATATTGAGAATCTCGACCTCGCACTCCCCTAGTTCGATCTCGCCGGTCGGAAGATTGGCGTTGGTCGTGCCATCGGGACGGATACGAACCGTGCCGGTGATCCGGACCACATACTCCGAGCGGAGATCAGCGGCGCCATCGACGACACACTGGACGAGGCCGGTGTGATCACGAAGGTCGATGAATGCGAGGTGCTCGCCATGCTCGCGGCGACGAGCGACCCAGCCGCAAACGGCAATGGTGCGACCGATGTCGGCGGCCCGCAGGGTTCCGCAATGGTCAGTGCGCATGGGAAGAGATTCAGTCACGGGGGTTCCTAGGTTGGGTTCAGGAAAGTCGGGTGGCGACGACGGCGACGACGGCGACTCGGTCGACCGTCTCCTGTCCTGTGTCGCCGCGGAGATCGCGGATGGTTACGGTGCCTGATTCTGATTCGTCGCCGCCGATGATGAGCACCAGCGCAGCACCGGATTTGTCAGCGGATTTCATCTGCGACTTCATCGAGCGGCCGTCGAAAGAACGCTCAGCAGCGATGCCGGCCCGACGGAGTTCGACGGAGAGATCGCGGCCGGCGTCGCCTCCGGCGGTGTCGATCACGTAGACGTCAACTCGCTGTTCGTCAGCCTCGAACACGCCCTCGGCATCGCAGGTGAGCAGTACCCGTTCGATACCGGAACCGAAACCGATTCCAGGAGTAGCCGGGCCGCCGAGCGATTCCACGAGGCCGTCGTAGCGACCGCCACCACCGATGGTGGACTGCGCGGCATCAAGCGCACTGCTCACGAACTCGAACGTCGTATGGGTGTAGTAATCGAGGCCGCGCACGAGGCGTGGCTCAAGGCGGAAGGGAATCCCGAGCGAAACGAGGCCGGCCTGAACACGTTCGAACCGAATCATCGCGTCGTCTGAGAGACGATCGGTGATCCGGGGAGCGTCGGCGATTGCGGCAATCGTGATTGGCCGCTTGGAGTCAAGTACCCGCATCGGATGCGCTTCGACCTTCTCGGCGTCTGCGGGGTCGAGGTCGCCAATACGACCCACCAACCAGCTCCGGATGTCATCGATGTATCGGCGCCGGTCTTCCGCAGTACCCATCGAATTGAGTACGAGTTCGACCTGACGTAATCCGATCGACGCGTAGAAATCCCAGAGAATCGAAATCACCTCGACATCGAGATCGGGATCAAGCGAACCGAGAGCCTCCAAACCGAGTTGATGATGTTGGCGGAAACGGCCGGCCTGCGGGCGTTCGTAACGAAAGTTCGGAGCGGCGTACCAGACCTTCCATGGCGTCGAAGGACGATGCTGGATATAGGCACGAGCAATCGACGCGGTTCCCTCGGGCCGGAGCGCAAGGTGTCGATCCCCCTTGTCGAGGAAGTCGTACATCTCCTTGCGGACTACGTCGGTGCCCTCACCCATTCGGTTGAATACGCCGATTTCTTCGAACATCGGGCTCTGGACGAGTCCATATCCGGCGCGCCCGACCTGAGCGGCAAATTCGGCGATGAGCTGCTGCCAGCGGGCCGATTCGGGAGGCAAGACGTCGCGAGTTCCAACCGGCGCCTTGAAGGCTTCAATTCGGGGGCTGGACGTCGAATCGGACACGATCCTCAAGACTACCGGCGCCGCCACTTGGACAACGAACCCCCGGCGTTCGGGTACTGCGCCAAACAATTCCCAGTGTCAGACGTCGGCGTCGAGCAGGTCCGACCGAACCGGTTCACCCTTGCCGGGTAGAACCCGGTATGCGTCGTAGATCCCGTCGATCTGCTTGATGCCCCACAGCAGCGGGTCGAGGTGCGAAGCCTCCCCGAGTTCGAAGTCGAAACGCATGGTCGAGATCCGGTCGGAACCGGTGACGGTGTTGCACGACACGATATTCACGTGGTGATCGGCCAAGGCCGCCGATACATCTCGCAGAAGTCGCGAGCGATCAAGTCCCTTCACTTCTATCGACGCAATGAACATCGCTGCGATGTCGTTGTCCCACTCGACGTCGATGAGGCGATCCGATTGACCGACCGCCAGAGAGACCGCGTTCGCACAATCGGAACGATGCACCGAGACACCACGCCCTCGGGTGACAAAACCCATGATCTCGTCGCCCGGGACAGGGGTGCAGCATCGGGAGAGGCGAACCATGACATCGTCGAGACCCTCGACGTGAACTCCAGACGGAGTTCCTCCTGCACGCGCCGACCGCCGAGGAGCACGCACAGTCGTGGGCAGCTGCTCCTCGCGGGTCGGATCGCCACCTTCGAGCAACTTGCGGACGCGCTCGGCAACTGACTTGGCCGAAAGCTGATGTGACCCCACTGCCGCGTAAAGCGCATCAAGCGAGTCGTACTTCAGCTCATCCGCAATTTCGTCGAGGATCTTCGATTGCTGCACCTTCTGCACGGGAAGGCCCTCACGACGTAGCGCCTTGATCACGTCGTCCGAGCCGTTCTCGATTGCGTCCTCGCGCCGCTCACGCGATTGCCATGCCCGGATCTTGTTCGAGGCCCGATGGGTCACGACAAATTTGAGCCAGTCGAGCGATGGTCCGGAGCCACCCACCTTCGACGTGAATATCTCCACCGAATCGCCGGACTGGAGTTCAGTGTCGAGTTGAACAAGCCGCCCGTTCACTCTCGCCCCGATGCAGGCATGTCCAATTTCGGTATGGATCGCGTAGGCGAAGTCGATAGTGGTCGCACCCTTGGGCAGTGTGACGACCTTGCCCTTTGGTGTGAAGACGAACACTTCGTCCTGATCGAGGTCGATCTTGAGATTCGCCATGAACTCCGTGGGATCGGAGGTTTCTGATTGCCAGTCGACAATGCGATTTAGCCAGGCAAGATCTGCAGTACTGCCGTGATCGTCCTTGTAGTTCCAGTGGGCAGCAACACCGAACTCGGCCCGCCGATGCATTTCGAGGGTGCGGATCTGAACTTCGAGCGGTTTACCCTCCGGCCCCACGACCGTCGTGTGCAACGACTGGTAAAGGTTGAACTTCGGCATCGCCACATAGTCCTTGAACCGACCTTGTACCGGCTTCCACGTCGCATGTATCGATCCGAGCGCTGCGTAACAGTCCTTGACGGTGTCGACAATGACCCTGATACCGATTAGATCGAAGATCTCGTCGAAGTCGCGGCCCTTCACAACCATCTTCTCGTAAATACTCCAGAGGTGTTTCGGTCGACCGGTGACATCTGCAGCGATATTCAATTCGCTCAGACGCCCCCGCACGTCTTGGAGAACTTTCTCGAGATAGTCCTCGCGCTCGGGTGCCCGAGTCGCCACCATGTGATCGATCTCGGCATAGCGCTTTGGGTGCAACGACGCGAATGACAGATCTTCGAGTTGCTGCTTGAGTTCCTGCATTCCGAGGCGATGGGCTAGCGGGGCGTAAATATCCAGGGTCTCCTGCGCAGTGCGTTCCTGTTTCCACGCCGGCATCGCCGCGATCGTGCGCATGTTGTGCAGTCGATCCGCCAGCTTGATGATGAGAACTCGGAGGTCCTTGGCCATGGCCACCAGCATCTTGCGGACGGTGGCCGCCTGCTGGGCCTCTTTCGAGTCGAACTTGATGCGATCGAGTTTCGTGACACCGTCGACGATCTGCGCCACATCGATACCGAAATCGCGCTCGACATCATCGAGGGTGATGCCGGTGTCCTCGACGGCGTCGTGCAGCAATGCCGCGGCAATCGTCACGTCGTCGAGGCCGAGTTCGGCACAGATACGCGCAACCGCAACAGGATGAGTCACATAAGGCTCGCCAGATTTACGTGACTGGCCCCGATGGGCCGCGGCCGAAACCTCGTACGCCTTCGTGATCATCCCGGTCGCCGCCCGTGGATGATGAACCTGAAAGGCGTCGACTAGAGGGGCAACCTCAACCGAAGGCGGGGCCGTGTGGCGCCGCCACGGAAGCACCCGATCAACGGTGGCCACCGCTCAGAACTCCGTAGTCAAGATTGCGTCGGCATCGAGCGACATAGGTTCACCGTACAGGTTCGCCTCACGTGCCCGGCACATGGGCTCAGCGCTTGCGGGTCTTCTTGCGCGGACGGGGAGGTATCGCACCAGATGCAGTCGGCCCCGATGCTTTCGGCTTGGCCGCCGAGGGATCGCTGCCTAACGCAACTGTTCCGGCGCTGGTTCTGGCCTCGGCCAGACGTTCCGGACTCGCCGTAGTTGAGATGCCCTGCGCTTCGAGCCGTTCACGGATGGCGCGGATCTTGGGCTGGCGTTCTTTGAGAAACACGAGCACCGGAGCAGCGACGAAGATCGAGGAGTAGGCGCCGACCGTAAGACCAATAGTCAAGGCCACGGCGAACTCTTCCAGCGTGACCGCTCCCATGATGAACGCTCCGACGATGAGCAACGAGAGCACTGGAAGCAGCGAAACGACTGAAGTGTTCAACGACCGCAGCAACACCTGGTTCATGGAGAGCGAGGTCATCTGGGTGTAGGTCATGCGACCAGTCATCCCAACCAGACGCTCGTTCTCCTTGATCTTGTCATCCACCACGATCGTGTCGTAGATGGAGTAACCGAGGATGGTCAGGAATGCGATGACAGTGCCCGGAGTGACTTCGAATTGGAATACGGAGTACACACCGACGCTGATTAGGACGTCGTGCACCACTGCGAGGATTGCGGCGAGAGCCATACGCAGCTCAAGTCGGATCGTGAGATAGATCAGAATCGCGATGAGAAAGACGATCAGAGCCCTGATGGCCGAAGCGGTGACGTCGCTACCCCACGACGCACCAACCGTCGACACGCTCACATTGGACACATCTGTTTCAGCAAGTTCAGCGAGATTCTGACGGACCTCGGCGACGTGCTCGAGCGATGCTTCAGGCCCCTGCACCCGGAGGATGTCGGTTCCGACTATCTGGATCTTTGCCGCACCCTCGCCCACTTTTTCCAGCGAGTTCCGGGCTTCATCAACAGAGACACCGGGGGCCTGGACTTCCCATGACACCCCGCCCTCGAAATCGATTCCGAGGTTGAGCCCACGCGTCGAAAGTGAGACCACGCTGATGATGACGAGGAGAGCCGAGAACACGAGGCCCCGCTTCCACCACTTCACGAAATTGATGTTTGTTTCGCCTCGATTGAGGCGTCCGAGCACGCTCATCGATTCGCCTCCTCGGTTGCGGCGGATACAGGTGCAGAGTTACGGCCCCGAATGGGTTGGGGTCGCTCGGCAGGCAGACCCAGCAGCTTCGAATGCCCGAACCATCGCGACTTCGTCACGAACTTCACTACTGGTCGCATGTACGCCCACGATGTCAGTAGATCAAGCATCGTCGAGAGGCCAAGGTAAAAGGCGAAGCCTCGAACCGGTCCCACAGTGAGCCACCAGAGCAGACCGGCGCCGATAAGGGATGCAACGTCAGCCTTGACGATCGTGGAGAACGCCGACACAAAGGACTTGTCGGTTGCGCTGCGTATCGAACGGCCGTTATTGATGTCTTCCTTGAGGTGCTCGTAGTAAACGACATTCGAGTCAAGTGAGACACCGATCGAAACGATGATGCCGGTGATGCCGGCCAGCGTCAGGGCCAGACCGTTGTTAGTCCCGAGCCACGAGATGATCGACCACAGCAGCGCACCTTCGATAGCGAGCTTAAGTACCGCAAACAATCCAAGTATTCGATAGAAGGCCATCATGTAGATGGAAACGGCGATCAGGCCGACGAGGCCAGCGATCAGACCGGCATGCAACGCATCCTGACCGAGTGTGGCCGACACGATCTGGGCCTGCTGCTGCTCGAGTTCAATGGGAAGTGCGCCGTACTTGAGCGCCGTCGCAAGGTCCTTAGCTTCTCGCTCCTTGAAGTCACCGGAGATCTCGATCTGATCGGCTTGGAACGAGGCCTGCTGAATCGTCGGAGCCGAAAGAACACGACCATCCAGCACGATTGCGAGCTGTCCGCTCGGGCAAGTCTGCGACTTCGCGAAGCACTGGGCAGCAACTCCATTGAAGAGACCAATCCCATCAGCACCACCCTTGAAGGTGGGGTTGACGGTCCATTGTCCGTTCTGCAGCGTTGCACGGGCGGTGTCCATCGCGCCGCCAGTGAGCGAGACCGGGCCAACCGCGTACGTAGCGACGAGAACGCCATCCTCACATTGGGGAAGAAGCGCCTGACCACTCGGATTCGATTGCTCTTCAGTCACGCCGTCAATACAGGTTTGGTCCGTGTAGCCGCCGTTGGCGGCCTCGGTCGTCGTGGTGACCGACTCGAGAGTCGTTGTGGGATCGGCAGGCGCCAAGGTGGTGGCGGTCGCATCACCGGCAATGGTCGTCACACTCGATACGGGTGTCGAGGTGGTCGTTGTCTCGGTGTCAGGTGGAGTCACGGGGATCGTTCCGAGCACTGGCCGGAACTGAAGTTCAGCGGTCTGGCCCACAAGGGCGATCGCACGGTCTTTGTCCTTGACACCCGGAATCTGGATCAGGATGTTGTCGCCCTGGCGGGTGATTTCAGGTTCGGCCACGCCGAGTGAATCGATGCGCTGACGAATAATGCTGATGGCCTGATCAAGCGTGTCGCTCTCAACCGTGCCGGTCGGCTTGAGCACAACCGAAACGCCGCCCTGGAGATCGAGACCGAGAAGCGGCTTGTTGCCAGCCGTCACGGTGTAAATCAAGGTCGTGGCAGCAATGACAACAATGATTAGGAGGGCTCCGTATCCACGGAAACGTTTCATCGGTCGGCACCGCCATTGAGCGAATCAGTTTCGTCACCCGGTTCGAGTTCACCGGAAAGCTCGTCAACGATTTCCGCATCAGGAGTGATGACCAACGACGCAATTGCACGGCGAGCGATTCGTATCTCGACTCCCGGGGCGATCTGCATCTCAACGAGGTCACCGTCGATTGAGACGATCGTTCCGTAAATCCCGGAACCGATCATGACGTCGTCGCCCACAGAAAGGCCAGCGACGAGGGCATTGTGTCGTTTGAGTTCCCGCTGCTTCGGCACGATGAGAATCACCCATGCCACGACGAACAACAGAATCAGAATCAGAGGTGCCATTGGTTCAAGTACTCAATCGGTGTCGTGAAGTCGGGAAGGCAAACGCCGACACGTTACCGCTCTGGAGGCCTCGCTTTTCCGCACGAGCGCTTTGGGGCCCCTGAGATCAGCCCCAGACCGAGACCACCTCGGCTCGGAACCCGTCATAGGTGCCTTGGGTAATCGCATTTCGGGCCTGTTCCATGAGACCAAGAAGCCAATGCACGTTGTGAATTGTGGTCAGACGGGCCGCCGTTGGCTCGTTCACGGAGAGGAGATGGCGGAGATACGCCCTCGACCAACGCGAACAGGCCAGACACGAACATCCGGCCTCGAGGGGCCCAGGATCACGGGCGAATCTGGCGTTGCGCAGATTCATGCGACCGCTGCTCGTGAGGATCGTTCCGTGTCGGGCTAAACGGGTCGGAAGCACACAATCGAACATGTCGACTCCCAGAGCCACAGCCTCGACGATGCTCACCGGATCGCCGACGCCCATCAGATACCGAGGCTGGTCGATCGGGAGGGTGGCTGTCGTCGCATCAAGGGCCGGCAGCATCTCCTCACGCGTCTCCCCCACCGACAGCCCACCAATGCCGTAGCCGTCGAATCCGATCTCGACTGTGCGCAACGCGCTCTCGATCCGCATCGCGGCGTTGATGCCACCTTGGACGATGCCGAACTGGGCTTGCGTCGAACCGTTCGACCGTGCCGGAGCATGTGCGAGTTTTGCCCGTGCCGCCCATGCCGCCGAACGATCGACGGCGGCCTGCACAACCTCGTCAGTTGACGGCAATGGCGGACACACATCGAGCACCATTTGAATGTCGCTGCCGAGTGCCTGCTGCACTTCGACACTGCCTTCCGGGCTCAGGTGGTGATAGCTGCCGTCATAGGTCGATTGGAACCGAGCACCTTCTTCAGTCACTTTCGGCTCAAGGGAGAAGATCTGGAATCCACCCGAGTCGGTGAGGACATGTCCGTTCCAGTCAGCGAAACCGTGCAGTCCGCCCATTTCGGCGATCAACTCGGCACCCGGGCGCAGCATGAGGTGATAGGTGTTTCCGAGAATCACCTCGGCGCCAAGCGTTTCAAGATCTGCCGACGTGAGTGTCTGCACCGCACCTCTGGTTCCCACCGGCATGAAGCACGGGGTGCGGAACGATCCGCGGGCCGTATGCACGACTCCCGTTCGGGCGCGGTCATCTGTCGCCAGAATCTCGAGCTGCAAAACACGTTCGTTGGTCGGTTCGATCACGGAGTCATCCAGAGGTCGCGGCGGGTCAGGAGCATGGCATCTCCGAAAGAAAGGAAGCGGTATCCGTCGTCGATCGCCTCGGCGTAGAGATCTCGCCAGCGTGGCCCGACGAACGAATCGATAAGGACGAGGAGCGACGATCTCGGTAGATGGAAATTCGTGAGCAGGCGATCGACGATCTTGAACTCGTGATCGCCCTTGATGAACAACTCGGTTCGACCAGATGACGCACCGAACGCCGCGGCACTTTCGAGAGCGCGCACAACCGTCGTCCCGATAGCGACCACCTTTCCACCGGCGGCTTTCGTGCGCTCGCAAGCCTCCATGGTTTCGGGCGGGATGCGATAGGCCTCCGAATGCATCACGTGATCTTCGACGGCATCGGTAGCGATCGGGCGAAACGTTCCGAGCCCCACGACAAGTTCAACCTCAGCGCGACCGATTCCGCGTTCCTCGCATCGGGCGAACACCTCTTTCGTGAGATGTAGGCCAGCGGTCGGAGCCGCCGCCGAGGCTGGTCGCTGCGAGAAGACGGTCTGATATCGCTCGGGTTCGTCGAGTCGTTCGGTGATGTACGGCGGCAATGGCATCACGCCGTGTCGCTCGAGGGCATCGAGCAACGGAATCGAGGACTCGAGTTCCACAATCCGGCGGCCTTCACCAAGATCGTCGTGAACAACGATTCGCAGTTCGTCACCGGGGCCGGCGGGTGTCAGTTCCGTTCCCGGAGCGACTTTGCGGCTCGGGCGCACAAGCGCTTCCCAACGCGAATGCCCCACCGAGTCGACGGCCCCGTCATCGAGCCGGTCCAAGAGAAGGACCTCGGCGGCGCCGCCGCTTGAACGCGTCAGGTGGAGACGGGCCGGCAGCACTCTCGTGTTGTTGACCACGAGCAGATCGCCTGGGTCGAGCAGGTCGGCGAGATCGCGCACGACTCTGTGCGTCGGTGGATTCAGGGGGCCCTGATCGACCAGCAAACGGGCCGCGTCGCGGACATCCAGCGGATGCTGGGCTATCGCTGAGTCAGGCAGGTCGTAGTCGAAGTCGGAGGTCTCCACGGCCCGAGCAGGTTAGGGCCTCAGGACTCGAACAACATGCGTCCGGAGTCGGCGGCGAGTCGGGCATCGGCAGGAGCGACGAGACCAAGATGTGCCCAAGCCGCGGCAGTCGCCACCCTGCCGCGCGGCGTGCGCATGAGAAGTCCCTGCTGAATGAGAAACGGCTCGTAGACATCCTCGACGGTTTCTTCTGCTTCACCGATGCTGATCGCGAGGGTGCCGAGTCCGACTGGTCCGCCACCGAATTTGCGACACAGATTCGAAAGCACAGCCCGATCGACCTTGTCGAGGCCGAGATCATCGACGCCGAAGACGGCAAGTCCCTCGTGAGCGGTTTCGTGGTCGATGGAACCGTGCCCACGAACTTCGGCGAAGTCACGGACCCGCCGAAGCAGACGATTGGCGATTCGAGGCGTGCCGCGAGCGCGACGCGCTATTTCCGCGGCACCGTCGGGATCGATTTCGATTCCGAGGATTCCGGCCGCGCGAATCACAATGGCCTTAAGTTCCTCAGCGTCGTAGTAATCCAGTCGTGCAACAAGGCCGAACCTGTCGCGCAGCGGACCCGTGATGAGCCCTGTGCGAGTCGTGGCCCCGACGAGTGTGAACCGCGGAAGATCGAGACGGATCGAACGCGCCGCCGGACCCTTGCCCAGCACGATGTCGAGTTGGAAATCCTCCATCGCCGGGTAAAGGACCTCTTCGACGTTTCGACTCAACCGATGGATCTCGTCGATGAAGAGCACATCACCTTCACCGAGTCGGGTGAGAATCGCAGCAAGATCGCCAGCACGATCAAGGGCGGGGCCCGAAGTCACGTGCAGCCCAACCTCTAGTTCGGCGGCGACGATTCCGGAGAGCGTGGTTTTGCCGAGTCCAGGAGGGCCAGCGAAAAGCAGATGATCGACCGACTGACCGCGACGACGCGCGGCCTCAAGGATGATTCCGAGGTGTTCTTTGAGTTCGCGCTGGCCGACGAAATCGTCGAGATGGCGCGGCCGGAGTCCTCCCTCTTCGCCGATGACATCGGTTCCTGCGGGATTCGACCCGGGATCCCGCTCGTCGAGTGCCGTTTCGAGATCCTCGGGCGTCGGTTCGGGAGAAAGGATTTCGTCGCGCATCAGGATGCCAACTGTTGCAGAGCGAGGCGGAGCAATTCGGAGGTACCGACATCCTCCGGAAGCGAACGAACGGCATCGGCGATCTCGTCCGGGCTGTACCCGAGTTCGGCCAGCGCATCCCGCACGTCGCCAAGCGGCGTTCCCTTACGAGCACCCGATGCGCCACCCGGCGCAGTTGTGCCAGTGAGGGCTCCGATGTCGAGTCCCGGAATGTCGAGTTTCGACTTGAGTTCGATGAGTAAACGGGCGGCGGTCTTTTTTCCGACTCCCGGAACGAGACACAGCGCGTCAAGATCATCGTCGGCGAGCACCCGCACCAGAGACGCAGGTGGGTGTGCACCAAGGATGCCCAATGCCAAGGAAGGGCCGACCCCATGAGCCGAGAGCAATGCCTCAAAGACAATGCGTTCGTCAGCGGTGGCAAAGCCGTAGAGCGTTTCTGAATCTTCACGGCGGTGATGATGTGTATGCAGGAAAACCTCGGAGCCCGGTTCCGACAAACCTGCGGCGGTACCGGCCGTGATGATCACTCGGTAGCCGATTCCGGAAACTTCGATGAGCACTTCGCCGGTGGGCCAGCGATCGAGCAACGTTCCCCGCACTGAACCGATCATCAGCGAGCTCCGGCCCGTGCTGCGGCATCACGCATGGGTGCCATTGCTATGTGGCAAAGGGCAAGCGCGGCGGCATCGGCAGCATCGGGGGGATCAGGAAGCTTGGCCAGACCAAGCAAGGTCTGCACCATCTGTTGCATCTGTGCTTTGTCGGCGTTTCCCCAACCTGCCACCGCAAGCTTCACCTCGTTGGGCGAATACTGCACAACCTCACACCCGGCATTGACCGCTTCGACCATCGCGACACCACAGGCCTGACCCACTGACATGGCAGTGCGGACATTGACCTGGAACAGGACACGTTCGACCGCGAGCGCCACTGGCGGAAATTCGGTCATGAGCGCCCGCAACTCGAACTGCAACTCAGCAAGGCGATGGTGCACCTCATCGGCTGGCGATGTGCGAATCACGCCGAGGGCAACGGCCTTTGGTCGGGCGGTCGCACCGCTCACAAGCGCCGCGTTGGGGGGCACTTCGAGCACGCAATACCCGCAACGGGTCAGACCGGGGTCGATTCCTAAAACGAACACTCGTACGATCGTAGCGGTCCACCCGGCACCGGCGGAGGATCGGTCCGACAGGCGGTGGCGCCCCGATCTGTAGCCTGCCCCCGATGTCAGCCACGATTCACGTCAAGGGAGTTTCGTTCTCCCGGGGCCCACACACCATCCTCGACCAGGTCGACCTGACCGCATCCCCCGGGATGCGACTCGGCGTTATGGGGCCGAACGGCGCAGGTAAATCCACGCTGCTCGGCATTTTGGCGGGGCGATTGGAACCCGAATCCGGAGCCGTGACTCGGCTGCCTGGCATCGCGACCGTCGGGGAACTCCGACAAGAGACCGAACGGGTCCCCGATGAAACTGTCGAGGCCTATCTCGGCCGACGAACCGGGGTCGGACCGGCACAGACCGAACTCGACGCGGCAATGGAAGATCTGGCTTCCGCCGCGGATGGTGCCGACGATCGTTACAGCGATGCCCTCGAACGCTGGCTTGCCCTCGGCGCCGCTGATTTCGAATCTCGCGCCGAAGAGGTCGTCGAATCGCTCGGACTTACCCCCGCCATCCTCAGCGCGAACATGACGTCGCTCTCCGGCGGACAAGCTGCCCGCGCCGGTCTCGCCGCGTTACTGCTCTCCCGGTTCGATGTTCTGCTGCTGGATGAGCCAACGAACGATCTCGATTTCGACGGACTTGAGTACCTCGAGCGATTCGTCATCGGTTTCCCCGGGCCGCTCGTTGTCGTAAGCCATGATCGGACATTTCTCGACAACGTCGTTACCCACGTAGCCGAACTCGACGAGCACAGCCATCGACTCACGCTCTTCGCCGGCGGATGGAATGCGTTTCTTCACGAACGCGATGTCGCCCGCCGCCACGCCGAGGAAGACTTCAGTCAGTTCGATGCGAAGCGCACTGATCTCCAGTCGCGGGCCCAACGCGAACGCGAGTGGGCCCACAAAGGCGTGAAGAAGGAGAAGTCGAACAACAGCGATGGCGACAAGATGGGCCGGAAGTTCCGTAAAGATCAGACCGAACAACTCGCATCACGAGCACGCCGAACCGATCGCGCGATGGAACGCCTTGATTCCGTGGACAAGCCATGGGAGAGCTGGAACCTCAACTTCGAAATCGCCGTTGCACCCCGGGCCGGCGCAGTCGTCGCCCGTCTCGACAGCGCGGTCGTCCAACGCCCCGACTTCACGCTTGGTCCTGTTTCACTCGAAATCGGATGGGGAGAAACCATCGGAATCGTCGGCCGCAACGGAGCCGGCAAGACGACTCTCATCGACGCACTCCTTGGTCGAGTTCCGCTGACTTCCGGAGTGCGCTGGCAGGGACCAGGTGTCGTCATCGGCGAGATCGATCAGGCCCGCGACATCTTCTCCGGCGACGGCACGCTGCTTGATGCGTTCATCCGCGCAAGCGACGCGAAACTCGCCGAGGCCCGTGGGGTTCTCGCCAAGTTCGGTCTCGGCACCGATCATGTGCAACGACCTGCCTCGTCACTCTCACCGGGCGAACGGACGCGGGCGACACTCGCTTTGCTCCAGGCCGTCGGCGTCAACACTCTCGTCCTCGACGAACCCACGAATCATCTTGACCTGCCGGCCATCGAGCAACTCGAGACCGCGATTGGCGCGTTCCCCGGAACCGTCATCCTCGTCACCCATGACCGTCGGCTGCTTGAGACCATTCCGTTCACGAGACTCCTACGCGTCGATGCAGGAGTAGTTCTCGACGAAACGTCGTCGCTTCCCGATCCAAGCTGACAAAAACAAAACCGGACCCGGCGACCCGACGCCCCGGAGGGCACGCGGATCGACGGGTCCGAAGTCCTGTCGCACGATTGCTTCAGGCAACCACGCTGTTGATCACTTCGGGCCGAGGCGTGCTCCACCGTCGACACGAATCGTCTGGGCATTCATGTACGAGTTCTCGATGAGCTGGAGAACCATGCTCGCAAGCTCGCTTGAGAAGCCGAGACGCTTGGGGAAAAGCACGTCCTTCGAGAGGTTGATCTTGAATGCTTCGGATCCTTCGCCTTCGCCGTAGATCGGCGTATCGATGAGACCCGGGGCAACCGTGTTGACGCGGATTCCGACGACGGCAAGGTCACGTGCGATCGGAAGAGTCATGCCGACAACGGCACCCTTCGACGCGGAGTAGGCGGCTTGCCCGATCTGACCATCAAACGCTGCGACCGAGGCCATATTGACGATCGCTCCACGCTCGCCGCCCTCGAGGGGCTCGGTACGACTCATCGCTGTGGCGGCAATGCGGATGAAGTCAAAGGTGCCGGTGAGGTTGATGTCGATCACCTTGCGCCAGTAATCAAGGTTGAAGGCCGAGTCGTAGCTGCCGTCCTTGCCGATTGTGCGACTGGCGGCACCGATACCGGCCGAGTTCACGAGAGCACGCAGCGGACCCATCTCGCCGGCAGCCTCGACAGCAGCGATGATGTCCTGCGTGTTGGTGACGTCGACATGAGCGAACGCGCCGCCGATTTCAGTGGCGAGCGCATTGCCCTTTTCGTCGTTCACATCGGCGATGAGCACCTTTGCTCCGCGGGCGGCGAGGGCACGTGCACATGCCTCGCCGATTCCCGATGCTCCACCGGTGACGATTGCTGAGATTCCATTGATATCCATGGGGCGAGAGCCTACTCAGAAGAGCGTCATGCTCTCACCCGTGCCGAAGGTATCGGGCGGTCCCAAAACCTTCGGGGGTGCGTCCCCAGTGAGGAGCCGCTGGGCGGTGGCCGCCTCGACTGCCAGTCGGTCGACGAGGTCATTCATCGGATCGCCAGCATGGCCCTTGACCCATCGGAAACTGACGTTGCCCCGTTCGAGCACAAGATTGATGAACGGTTCCCAAAGATCGCGGTTGGCCACAGGTTGGCGTTGCGAATTGCGCCAACCACGCCGGATCCAACCCTCGTGCCATCGGTCGTTGAAGCAGTTCACGACATAGGTCGAGTCACTCACGATTTCGATCGCATCGGTGTGGGACTTGACCGCTTCAAAAGCCGCCGTGACTTCCATTCTCTGATTCGTGGTGTGGGGCTCGGCCCCTGCGCCGAATCCGCCATCGACTTCCGCCCATGCCCATCCGCCGGGACCGGGGTTACCACTACACGCACCATCGGTGTACACGACAAGGGTCACTCCTCAAGCGTGACACACCACGATGAGTGCTTGGTACGTGCTGGTCACACCCCTACCCACCGGTAACACCCCATCCGGGGCATCATGGGCCAATGAACCTCGATCAGTTAGCAAGTCAGTTGCCCGATGCCGATCCGGGAGAAACGGCAGAGTGGCTTGATTCGCTCGCCGCTGTCGTTGGTGCCCAGGGGAAGATGCGGGCGCGCTACCTCGTCTCGCGTCTCACCGAACGAGCCCGGGAACTACAGATTGGGACGCCGGCCGAAGTCTCGACGCCATACGTCAACACCATCGCCCGGGAAGAACAACCGTGGTTCCCTGGCGACGAGGCGATCGAGAAGCGACTGCGTCAGTACCTCCGATGGAACGCCGCAATGATGGTCGTCAACGCCAACAAGCATGACGACGGCATCGGTGGACATCTTTCGACGTTCGCATCTTCGGCAATGCTCTACGAGGTCGGGTTCAACCACTTCTTCCGAGGCAAGGACAACGGTCGTGCTGGGGATCACGTCTACATACAAGGTCACGCGTCTCCCGGCATCTACGCCCGGGCCTATCTCGAACAGCGACTCGAAGCGTCGCAACTCGATCTCTTCCGCCGCGAGATCGCCGGCGGCGGCCTGTCCAGTTATCCGCATCCTTGGCTCATGCCCGATTTTTGGGAGTTCCCGACCGTCTCGATGGGACTCGGCCCGCTCAATTCCATTTACCAGGCACGCTTTTGTCGTTACCTCCACAACCGGCAGATTGACGACACCAGCGCGAGTCGGGTGTGGTGTTTCCTCGGCGACGGCGAAACCGACGAGCCTGAAACGCTCGGTTCAATTTCACTCGCAGGTCGCGAACAACTCGACAATCTCGTCTGGGTGGTGAACTGCAACCTTCAACGACTCGACGGCCCTGTCCGCGGGAACGGCAAGATCATCCAAGAACTCGAAAGTGTGTTCCGCGGCGCCGGATGGAACGTCATCAAGGTGATCTGGGGCGAAGGCTGGGACGATCTTCTTGCTCGAGATGTAGATGGCGTCCTCGTTGCGAAAATGAACTCCACCCTCGATGGCGAGTGGCAGCGTTACGCCGTCGAGTCCGGGGCGTACATCCGCGAACACTTCTTCGGGCCTGACCCGCGTCTTCGCCAACTCGTTGAGCATCTGAGTGACGAAGACCTGCGCGCACTCCCCCGCGGCGGTCACGATTACAAGAAGGTCTACGCCGCCTACGCCGCCGCCACACAAGCTAAGGGTGCCCCGACCGTCATCCTCGCAAAGACCGTGAAGGGTTGGGCGCTGGGCTCCACTGTGGAAGGTCGCAACGCGACCCATCAGGTGAAGAAACTCAGCAACGATCAGATCCGTGAGTTCCGCGATCGACTCCGCCTCACCGACGAAATCCCTGACTCCGTGCTCGACAGCGACGAGCCCCCCTATTACCGCCCGCCGGTGGATTCGCTGGAGAATCAGTATCTGGTCGACTGCCGACGTGCCCTCGATGGACCAATCCCCACACGGTCGTTGGATATTCGTCGACCGCTGGCACTCCCCGATCCCGAGGTGTTTGCCGAGTTCGCTCTGGGTTCTGGTGGGCAAGCGGTGTCGACCACCATGGCGTTCACGCGGATGCTGCGTGGCATGTGTCGGTCTGTCGGTTTCGGCCACCGGGTGGTGCCCATCATTCCGGATGAAGCACGCACCTTCGGCATGGACGCACTGTTTCGCGAACTGAAGATCTACGCGTCGCAAGGTCAGCTGTACGAACCCGTTGACGCATCGCTGCTGCTTTCGTACGTCGAGTCACGCGACGGTCAGATCCTTGAAGAGGGCATCACTGAGGCTGGTTCGATGGCGAGCTTCACTGCCGCCGGCACGAGCTATGCCACTCGCGGAGTTCCGATGGTTCCGTTCTTCATCTTCTATTCGATGTTTGGTTTCCAACGCGTTGGCGATCTCATTTGGGCCGCCGCCGATGCGCAGGCAAAGGGTTTCCTCATTGGTGCGACCGCCGGGCGGACCACGCTGATGGGTGAAGGCCTGCAGCATCAGGATGGGCACAGTCTCGTCCTCGCTTCCACCGTTCCGACATGCCAGGCCTATGACCCGGCGTTCGCCTACGAACTTGCCGCGATCGTCGAGACCGGCTTGCACCGCATGTACGGAGGCCCAGGAGGAAGTGGCGACAGCGTCTTCTATTACGTCACGTCGTACAACGAGAACTACGAGATGCCGGTGCGCCCGGCCGATCTCACCAATGACGAGATCATGAGTGGCCTCTATCGATGGGCGCCTTCGCCCGATGGTGTTGAGGCGAAGGCCACGATCGTGTTCTCCGGGAGTGCTCACCTCGCCGCACGCGCGGCACAGACTGCACTGGCCGCACAGGGAATCGGCGTTGAACTCTGGAGCGGGACGTCCTACAAGGCGCTTCGCGAGGACGCTCTTGACGTCGAGCGCTGGAACCGACTCCATCCCACTGAAACGCAGCGTGTCTCACGTGTGGCAGAGCAACTGGGTTCTGCTCCCGGACCGATCATTGCCGTCACCGATTTCATGAAGTCGGTTCCGGATCAGATCGCGCGGTTCGTCCCCAAGACGTTCGTTCCTCTCGGCACTGATGGCTTCGGTCGCTCAGATACCCGAGAAGCGCTTCGCCGATTCTTCGAGACAGACGAGGCACACGTCGAGGTGGCGGTGCTCTCGGCTCTCGCTTCGGACGGGATCATCGATCCGATCGTGGCCGAGCAAGCCATCGCTCGACACGGAATCGATACCGAATCGCCCGATCCGCTCACCCGGTAAGTAGGTTTCGGAAATGGCAACACCCACGCTCCCCGTCACCGGCATTCCCGAGGCCGACCACTTACTGGTCACCGATCCGCTTGCTCTGCTCATCGGAATGCTCCTCGATCAACAGGTTCCGATGGAATGGGCCTTCAAGGGGCCGTGGACGCTCACCGAGCGACTCGGGGGCCTCGACGCCCGTGCGATCGCGGCCATGGACCCTGACGACTTCGTCGCCGTGTTTAGCGAAAAGCCGGCATTGCATCGTTTCCCAGGTTCAATGGGCAAGCGGACACACGAACTTTGCGTATTCGTGACCGAGAACTACGACGGCGACGCCGGAAAGATCTGGAAGGGCGTCCGCACTGGCGACGAGCTCTACTCCCGCCTGCGCGCGCTTCCCGGTTACGGCGACGACAAGGCCAAGATCTTTATGGCCATTCTCGCCAAACGCCTCGGCAAGAAGCCGGTGGGCTGGGAGCAGGCGGCGGCACCATTCTCCGACGAAGCCCCTCGGTCGGTGGCCGACATCGGATCGGCCGAAGGATTGCTTCGGGTGCGAGAGTTCAAAAAGGCACAGAAGGCCGCCGCGAAGGCGAAGAAGGAACCCAAAACCGTTTGATCAACGCTCCGGCGGGACAGTCATGTGCCGCTCGTCGAGAACAATCCTCGATGCGTCGTTCAGCTGGCGCGTTGAGCGGCGCTGGCCGAACGCTGTCGGTTAAGCCAACCGAGCAGCACTGCGACGGCACGAGGATCGTGACGCAGCTGATGGCCACCGCCTTCGATGATCCTGAGATCAGCCGCGCCGTGCGCATCCGAGACTGCCCGTGCATCGAAGACCGGGACCATGTCGTCATCAGATCCATGCAAGAGCAGCAATGGTCGCGGCGCCAACGACTTCACTGAGGTGACCGCGCTCACCTGACGAATTTCGCGCGCCCATGGTTCGAACACCGGGGGGAACGATGCCGACCGGATGATCGCAGTTTCACGCGCATGCTGGAGAAGTCGTCGCGGATGATTTGCCCAATCGTCGAAATCTGCTGGTGAACCGATAGCGGCGACCCCGCGAATTTCTGGATCTAATGCTGCGGCGTTGATCGACATCGAACCGCCACTGCCGAATCCAGCCGCCCAAACGCCATAGACGCCTTCGACGCTACGGAGGAAGGCGGCGGCGGCAAGAAGATCGTCGCGCCAGCCGAGCAATGAGAAATCGCCCTCCGATTCGCCGCAACCGCGGAAGTTGAAGACAAGAACCATCCAACCCATCTCGTTGGCGATGCGCTCGGCCAACTCAGGGAACGAACGGGCCGACAATCGCCCGCCCTGATTCAGATGAGGGAAACCGTGCGAGATGACGAGCCCCGGAACCGAGGTGCCTGGTGCAATCCGCGGACGCGCGATGTGACCCGCGAGTTCAAGATCACCGGATCGGAAGAGCTTCTCCATGTGAACTCAGCATACGGCCGTAACAGTGATCTCCGGATACAGGTAGACCCTTGTCGGAAGCATTGCCCAACGTCGACTTGGTCGACGAGCGGGATCAGTCTGCGTTTGCGAGACCGCTGCCGTTGCCCTTGTAGGGCTTGTAGCAACGGTTACGGGCTTCGGCCAACGTGTCGGGGCCAAAGCACAGGTAGGTCTCGGCAGCCATCAGTTCAGTGATGATCGCCGGGTCATTGATGTTGTCGACGTCGTACACAACGAGCGAACGCTTGTCGCCGACCCAACGATTGTGTTCGAACTTCACCGGACGTTCCATGCCCCAAGCGTAGACGAGCACGCGGAGCTTTCGGAGGTTCAGACCAGTGACAGTTCAGACCGTCGGATCGCCGTTCTCGTCCGCATCAGCAATTGCGTCGAGTTGCGCCCCGATCGCGCCGATCGCTTCGAGATAGCGCTCATTGCCGGCGATCACTTGCGCCACCCAGACGTCGTCGATGGGAAGTTCCGCATCAGCCGCTCGTCCGAGAACGTAGGCCAAGGCATCGTCCTCGGCGGCGACGAGTGGACCGCTGACGAGTTCGTTTACGCCTTGGGATCGGGCTATTCCGCGATCACGCAAATAGTCGAGATGCCACGTGAGCATCTTGCGCACATCGTCGTAGGTCAGATCGGCCGTGACGTCTTCGGGAAGTCCGTCGGCGACGAATTCAACCGCCTCGTCAAGATCGTAGAGAGACGTCGGTGCTTCCGCGGAAAGACGCCCGGCCAACTGACCCACTGCGACAAGTCCGATTACAAGAACCAACACCGCCGCAAGGACGATGAAGACAACGATCACGAAAGATCCATCATCGGACCGGTGATCAATTGATCAGATGCCGATGCGCTGTGCGAGAAGTTCGCGATGGTACGTCGGATCACCGAAGAGGAGTTCCGAGGACTTCGCACGCTTGAAGTACATGTGCGCCGGGTGCTCCCACGTGAAACCGATGCCACCGTGGATCTGGATGTTCTCCGAAGCAGCGTGGAAGTAGGCATCTGAGCAATACGCCTTGGCCAGCGAAGCGACCGCTGGAAGTTCGTCATTGAGTTCTGAAGCACACCAGCCGGCGTAATAGGCCGCCGACTTGGCCGACTCGACCTCAAGAAGCATGTCAGCGCACTTGTGCTTGATGGCCTGGAACGATCCGATCGGGCGACCGAACTGAACGCGGTCCTTGGCGTACTGCACAGCCATGTCGAGACACATCTGAGCGCCACCAACCTGCTCGGCGGCGAGGCCGACAGCAGCGAGGTCAAGAACAGTTGCGAGCGTGGCCCAACCGGCGCCATCGGTTCCGACGAGCGTGCCTTCAACACCGGCGAATTCGAGCTTCGCCTGCTTGCGCGTCTGATCCATTGTCGCAAGGGCGGTGCGGGTAAGACCTGCAGCGTCACCGGCAACCGAGAACAAACTCACGCCAGCGGCGGTGCGGGCGGCGACGATGATCACGTTCGCGGTGTGTCCGTCGATGACGTAGGACTTCGTGCCGCTGATCTTCCAGACGCCACCGTCGTTTGTCGCCGTGGCCTCGATGCCGCTTTCGTCCCACTTGCCGTTCAGTTCGGTGAACGCAACGGTCGCAATGGTTTCGCCCGACGCAATGCCGGGAAGGATCGCAGCCTTGGCTGCTTCGTCGCCCGACTGCATAACTGCGTTGGCAGCGAGCACGACGGAGGAGAAGTACGGGGCGCACACAAGAGAGCGGCCCATCTCTTCGAGCACGACGATGAGTTCGATATAGCCGTAACCCTGACCACCGAATTCTTCAGGAATGGTGAGGCTCTGCAGACCGAGCTGCTCTGCCATCTGCGACCACACGTCGGGGTCGTACCCACGCTCGGTATCCATCTGTTCGCGCACTGCTTCCTCAGAGGACTTGGCCTCCAGGAACTGACGAACGATGTTTCGGAGTTCTTCTTGCTCTTCAGAGAAAGCGAAATTCACGGCAGGAGTCCCCTTGTGCGCCTGAGCTGACTTCGAATGTTTATCCCAATTCCGGTGCGGTCATCACATCGAACGCCCCGAACGGCGAGACTTTCGACATGACCCTGCTTCTTGCCGAGACCGGTTGGGAGGTTCACGGCGTTGTCGTGGGCCCCATGGACAACAACGTGTTCGTGGTGCGCTGCACCGAAACCGGCGATGGGGTCCTCATTGACGCCGCCAATGAGCACGAGCGCCTCCTCGAGCTGTGCCGTGTACTGGGAGTTCGTCGCGTCATCGAAACCCATGGCCACTGGGACCACATCCAGGCCGTTCCTGCCGTCCGGGAGGCCGGATATGACGTGGCCGTCACCGCCGCCGACTCGGAGATGCTCGAGGGCTGGGACAGCATCCTCGAAGACGATTCGGTGATCGAGATCGGCAAGCTCCGCTTGCGGACCATCGCCACTCCAGGCCACACCCCGGGTTCGATGTGCTTCGCTCTCGAAGGTTCGCCGCTTCTGTTCAGCGGGGACACGCTTTTCCCCGGCGGGCCCGGCAACGCCACCTTCCCGGGCGGCGATTTCGCCGCGATTATCGAGTCGCTCGACACGCGACTTTTCACCAGTCCGGCCGACACCATTGTGCTTCCGGGTCACGGAAACTGGACCACAATCGGCGCCGAGCGGCCCCATTTGAAGGAATGGGTCGAACGGGGCTGGTGAGTCCGTTTTGTTCTCGTCATAATTTCTCCTACGGCCGTAGTGCGAATCCATTCAGGCGCATAGACTCACGTCATGGCTTCATTCTCCACTTCGGCCCCCGCCCCCACTTCGGCCCCTGTCTTCGCCATTGAAGATCTTCACGTCTCCACCACCGGCGATAATCCCGTCGAGATCCTCCGTGGCGTAAATCTCGCCATCGGTGCCGGTGAAGTCCATGCGCTCATGGGCCCCAACGGTTCCGGCAAGTCCACCCTTGCGTCGACGCTCATGGGCAGCCCCGAATATGAGGTCACGAAGGGCCGAATCCTCTTCCAGGGCGACGACATCACTGGCTGGTCCACCGATGTGCGGGCGAAGGCCGGCATGTTCCTCGCCTTCCAGTACCCGCAGGAAATCGCAGGCGTCTCGGTCCTCAACTTCCTGCGCCAAGCATGGTCGGCTCGCAAGGGGATCGACCTTTCGATGCTTGAGCTGCGTCTGTCGATCATGGAATGGATGACCCGTCTCGACATGGATCCGTCGTTCGCCGATCGCTATCTCAATGAAGGATTCTCCGGCGGTGAGAAGAAGCGCAACGAGATTCTTCAGATGGCCATCCTCGAACCCGAAATCGCGATCCTCGACGAAACCGATTCTGGTCTCGACATTGATGCACTTCGTGTCGTGGCCAAGGGCGTCCGCGAAGTTCAGTCATCGCGGCCTGATCTCGGAATCCTCGCCATTACTCATTACCAACGACTGCTCGACGAGTTGAAGCCCGAGTTCGTCCACGTGCTGATCGAGGGTCGCATCGTCGAATCAGGCGGACCGGAGCTCTCTCACAAACTCGAAGCTGAGGGGTACGACGCATGGCAATAGCACCGGCCTCCGATCCGCTTAGCGGCACCAGCCTCAAAGCTGACTTCCCTCTCCTGTCGCGCACCGTGCACGGCAAGCAGATCGTGTACCTCGACTCCGCCGCCACGTCCCAAAAGCCCGAGCAGGTTCTCGCGGCCATGGACCTCTACTACCGAAACTTCAACGCCAACGTGCACCGTGGCGTGTACGCAATCGCCGAGGAAGCCACAAACGCGATCGAAGCCGCCCGCGAAGGTGTCCGACGATTCATCAACGCCCGCTCCACCGCCGAGATCATTTTCACGAAGAACGCCACCGAATCGCTCAACCTCGTCATTCAGAGTTGGGGCCGAGCGAACCTGTCCGACGGCGACGTCGTGGTGCTCACTCACATGGAGCATCACGCCAACATCGTGCCCTGGCACATGCTTGCCGCCGAGAAGAATCTCGAACTGCGCTGGATCCCGTTGACCGACGACGGCCAGCTCGACCTCACCGATCTCGACTCCCTGCTCAAGGGAGCCAAAGCTCTCAGCGCGACCGCCATGTCGAATGTCCTCGGAGCTTTCAATCCGGTCCGGACACTTACCGACGCTGCCCGAGCTGCTGGCGCCATCAGCATCATCGACGGCTGCCAGTCGGTGCCGCACTCAATCACCGACGTTCAAGCCATGGGCGCTGACTTCCTTGCCTTCTCCGGACACAAGATGCTTGGACCCACCGGAATCGGCGTCCTTTGGGGCCGCGAAGAACTGCTCGACGCAATGCCACCGTTCCTTGGTGGTGGCGAGATGATCCGTGATGTCCGCCTCGACGGATTCACGTGCAATGAACTTCCTTGGAAGTTCGAGGCCGGCACGCCGGCTATCGCTGAGATCATCGGTCTCGGTGCGGCTGTCAACTATCTCGAAGCACTTGGCATGGACAATGTCCGCGCCCACGAGCGGGCTCTGACCGAGTACACCCTGTCCACGTTCTCGGAGCGCTTCGGCGACGACATCTCCATCCACGGCCCCGTTGATTCAAGTATCCGTGGCGGCGTCTTCAGTTTCTCGTTCAAGGACCTTCATCCCCACGACGTGTCCCAGGTCCTCGATCAGCACGCCGTGTGCGTGAGGGCCGGTCATCATTGTGCAAAGCCACTTATGAAGCTTCTTGGGGTAGGTGCAACCGCCCGGGCATCGGTGTACATCTACAACGACACCTCCGATATCGAGTCCCTCGGCGATGCCCTTGAACAAGCAGGCGCGTTCTTCGCCTTCTAGTCCCGTATCCTATTCCTGTCCGCCTGACACAAGTGAGATCTGCCGATGCCCGGTCTTGAAGACCTCTACCGCGAGATCATCCTCGATCACTATCGCAACCCGCGAAACCGTGGAGAACTCGAAACGCCTCCCGCCCATCGGGTCGAGGGTTTCAACCCACTCTGCGGTGATGAGATCGTCGTGTACGTCGACCTTGATGATGCCGGCGTGGTCGCCGACATCCGAATCGGGGGTCAGGGCTGTTCGATCAGCCAGTCATCCGCTTCGATGATGTCCGCCGCCGTGAAGGGCAAGACCACCGACGAAGTTGCCGAGCTCACCCGGGCTTTCAAGGCGATGATGTCGATCCACGAGAGCTCACTCGAGGGCAGCGAAGCTGAAGCAGCCGAACAGGAAGCACTCGCCAACGTGAAGCTCGGCGATCTCGAAGCGCTGCGCGGCGTTGTGAAGTTCCCGGTGCGCATCAAGTGTGCGACGTTGGCTTGGAACACTCTGGCTCAGGGCATCGAGGAATCCAACGCCTAAGCGCGTCTACTGATCGACGAAACCGTCGATTGCTGATGCGAGTGAAAAACACAGCCCGGTGATTCCACCGGCATCGTGACTCGTGATGTCGATGACGACGAGGTTCCACGAGTTGGACCAATCAGGATGATGGTCGAGTTTCTCGGCCTCGAGCGCCACTCTCGTCATGAAGGCGAATGCCTCGGGAAAATCGCCGAAGCGAATCTCGCGATGGAGACGACCGTCGATCACCGCCCATTGCGGAACTTCGGCAAGACGTGTTGCTAACTCGTCAGATGCGAGAGCCTTCGCCCTCGGGCTCATGCGAACGGATCAGCGAACGGATCAGCTTCGCTAACTGGTGCGGCGACGTCCTCGTCGGTGACCCATTTCGCATAACCCGTTTCTTCGAGTTCATCTGCGAGTTCATGGCCGCCACTGGTGACGATCCGACCGTTGGCCAAAATGTGGACAACATCGGGCTTCAGTTCTTCGAGAAGACGCGTGTAGTGGGTGATCGCAAGGACACCAAGGTTGAACTCGGTTGTGGCTTCTTCGACACGGCGCGAACACGCACGAAGCGCGTCGACATCGAGTCCCGAGTCGAGTTCGTCGAGAATGGCAAAGCGGGGACGCAGCACAGCGAGTTGCATCGTTTCGTTCCGCTTCTTCTCGCCGCCAGAAAGATCCACGTTGACGGGACGGTCAAGCAGCCGCGTGGCCAGACCAATGCGTTCGGCTTCGGCCGCCACTGCCGCGTGGACGATAGAAGAATCGCGCCCGGTTGCCGAAAGCGCTTCACTCAGAAGATCGTCGAGGCTCACTCCAGGAACTTCCACCGGATACTGCATAGCAAGGAAGAGGCCGGCCTGAGCACGCTGCCACGTCGGCATTCCGAGAATCTCGACGCCGTCGAGAGTTACCGAACCGGCGGTGACGGTGTACCCGGGCTTACCCATCAACACGTGCGAAAGCGTCGACTTGCCCGAACCGTTGGGGCCCATGACGGCGTGGACCTCACCCGAACCGACAACAAGATCGATCCCGTGAAGAATTTCGCGGCCGACTACTTCGGCCTTCAAACCCTGAATCCGTAATTCACCCATGTCAGTCGATCTCCACGTAGACGGCGTCATCATCGATCCTCACCGTGTACACGGGAGTGGCCTTGGTGGCCGGCATTGAGTTCGGTTCACCCGTTGTGAGCGAGAAGCAACTTCCGTGCTTCCCGCATTCGAGTTCGAGTTTGGCGGGATTCACTTCACCGTCGGCGAGAGAAACATCCTGATGGGTGCATTTGTCGCCAATCGCATACCAATCGGTTCCGATGTGCACGACAGCGATACGAAG
>CAMCTY010000020.1 GCA_945878725.1 Bifidobacterium breve
CTGATCCTCCGGCGTTGGCTGCTGCTCTTGCCGCCACACCGGGCATCGTTGAACACGGGATCTTCCTTGGTTCGACTGTTGAACGCATCGTCATCGCCGGAACCGACGGTTTGCGCGAAGCAGTCAACCAAGCTTTCTGAGATCCAGGCGTTCTGAAAACCAAGCCTTCTGAAAACGCTGCCCTGTAAGGGCAGGGGAATGTCAGCCCCGACCGCGGTACTGGGCGCGGGCCCCGACAGCGTCTTTGTTGAGACGCTTCGAGAGATGTAGCCCCTCAAGAATGAACTCGACCGCACTCGCGACCATCGCCGGCGAGTTGTTGCCACCAGTGAGTTCGGCCACCGGACCGGCGATACCCGGTAGTTCGGCAAGCAGCGCCACGTACTCGGCGGCGGAAACATCCTCGCCGGCCTGAACGATCCGGTCACCTTCGAACGCCTCGACCACGTCGCGCAGATTCTCGACAGCGATGTATTCGCGGAAGATCGAAAGCACGGCGGCAAGCATCAGTTGATGAACGATCTGCTCGTCGCGTCCGTCTTCGATCGTTTCGATCTCGAGCTTGCCCGCCGTCGATGATGCGAGCGCATCAAGATCGGACACGCGCGGGACAACATCAGTTTCGCCTTGAATCAGTGTGCGCCTTGCTGCGTTCGCAACAAGCGTCTCAAGGTTCGAAACAGTCAGACGCACGGAAACGCCCGAACGCTGGTTGATGTGCGGGCTGCGCCGAGCGAGTTGTGAAAGTTCGGCGATGATCTCGGCCATGAACTGCGGGATCTCGACCGTGATGCCCGGCGCTTCGAGCGGTCGGGCTTCCTGACGGGCGATGATGACCTCGGTCTCAACATCGAGCGGGTAATGCGTGCGAATCTGAGCACCGAAGCGATCCTTGAGCGGCGTGATGATCCGACCGCGGTTGGTGTAATCCTCCGGGTTCGCCGATGCGAAGAGCAGCACGTCAAGCGGAAGACGAACCTTGTAACCGCGCACCTGCACATCGCGCTCTTCGAGCACGTTCAGCAGACCGACCTGGATGCGCTCGGCAAGATCGGGAAGTTCGTTGATCGCGAAAATGCCACGGTTGGTTCGGGGAACCAGGCCGTAGTGGAGCGTCAGTTCGTCGGAGAGGTAACGGCCTTCGGCGACCTTGATCGGATCGACCTCACCGATGAGATCAGCGATCGAGGTGTCGGGCGTCGCCAGTTTCTCGCCGAAGCGACTGTCGCGGTGCACCCAGTCGATCGGGGTGTCGTCACCCATCTCGGCCACGAGGTCGCGGGCGTGGCGCGAGACCGGGTTGTAGGGATCGTCATTGATCTCCGAACCGGCAACGATCGGCATCCACTCGTCGAGGAGCCCGGTAAGGGATCGGATCATGCGGGTCTTGGCCTGTCCGCGCTCGCCGAGGAAGATCACGTCGTGACCGGCCAGCAAAGCATTCTCAAGCTGCGGCATGACCGTCTCTTCGTAGCCCAGAACGTTCGGGAAGAGCGCCTCGCCGGCCTTGATCCGCTCAATCGCGTTTGTGCGGACTTCTTCCTTGACGGGCCGGCTCAGCCAACCCGAGGCTCGCAAGTTTCCGAGTGTGCTTGGACGATCAGACATCGTGGCTCCTCCCCTGTCCGGACGGAGTGGCCCGGATGACGAATGGCACTCAACCTATCGCCCGCGAGAGCGGTTCTACGGTTCGCCGCGGGAGTCGTGTGGTGAGTAGCGTGAAGGTGTCCTCAACCGAGCCTGCGGGTTCGGGTCCGGGCACTGATTCTCCTCAGAATTCGATTCCTCCCGAATCCGAATTCCCCGGAGTCACAGAAATCTCGCAGGAAAGGTCCGCCCGTGACAGCAACCAAAGAACCTCCGGCACTCACATCCGACGTTTCGTCGAAACCGATTGTGAAGCCCCACCAGCGCAGCCCGCTTGCCATCATCGACCTCTACCGGTCGTCGGTCGGCAAGAAGTGGGTCATGGCCCTCACCGGCATCATGTTGATGGGCTTCGTGCTCTTCCACATGATCGGCAATCTCAAGATGTATCTCGGGGAATCGCACTTCAACGAGTACGCCGAGTTCCTGCGGGAGTTGCTGGTTCCGATCATTCCCCCGACGGGTGTCCTTTGGATCCTGCGTGCGGGCCTACTCGGCGCCTTTGCTCTACATATCCATTGCGCCTACAGCCTCACGATGATTAATCGTAAGGCCCGCCCGGTCGGCTACCAGTCGCCGCGTGACTACGTCGCCGTCAACTGGGCTGCTCGCACAATGCGTTGGAGCGGCATCATCGTCGGACTATTCATCGTGTGGCATCTCGCCGATCTCACCTGGGGCTGGGCCAATCCCGAGTTCGTCTACGGAAACCCGTACGCCAACGTCTCGACCAGCCTTTCCCGGGCTCCGGTCGCGGCGCTCTACATCGTGGCCAACTTGGCCCTGGGCTTCCATCTCTTCCACGGTTCCTGGAGCATCTTCCAGTCGCTCGGTTCACTCAGCACTCACTTCAACCCTCGCCACAACCCGCTGCGCAAGGGCTTTGCAATCGGCTTCGCAGTCCTGGTCGCCGGCGTCAACATCACGTTCCCGATCGCCGTCGTTACCGGCGTGGTCGGCTGAAGGAGGCAACAATGAGCACAATCACGCTTGACTCCAAAGTCCCGAGTGGTCCGATCCAGGATCGTTGGGACAATCACAAGTTCGACATGAAGCTTGTGAACCCCGCCAACAAGCGGAAGTTCACCGTTCTCGTCGTCGGAACTGGTCTTGCCGGAGCGGCTGCGGCCGCCACGCTGGCCGAACTCGGCTATCAGGTGAAGTGCTTCACCTTCCACGATTCGCCCCGACGTGCACATTCGATTGCTGCTCAGGGTGGCATCAACGGCGCCAAGAACTACAAGAACGATGGCGACAGCATCTACCGCCTCTTCTACGACACGGTGAAGGGCGGCGACTTCCGCTCTCGTGAGTCGAACGTCTACCGCCTCGCTCAGTCCAGTGTGAACATCATCGACCAGTGCGTCGCTCAGGGCGTTCCGTTCGCTCGTGAGTACGGCGGCCTTCTCGACAACCGTTCATTCGGTGGCGCTCAGGTCAGCCGTACGTTCTACGCACGAGGCCAGACAGGCCAGCAGCTTCTCTTGGGTGCCTATCAGGCCCTCATGCAGCAGGTGTCCCTCGGTCGTGTCGAACTGCACACGAAGACCGAGCTCCTCGAGGTCGTCAAGAAAGACGGCGTCGCCGTTGGCATCGTCACCCGCAACGTCGCCACCGGCGATGTGCAGAGCTGGTCGGGTCACGCAACCCTTCTCGCTACCGGCGGCTACGGCAATGCGTTCTACCTCTCAACTAACGCCATGAACTCCAACGCAACGGCGGCATGGCGGGCACACAAGCAGGGCGCTTTGTTCGCCAACGCTTGCTACACGCAGATCCACCCGACCTGCATCCCAGCTAGCGATGATACGCAGTCGAAGCTCACGCTCATGTCCGAATCGCTCCGTAATGACGGTCGCATTTGGGTTCCCAAGCAGTTCGACGACAACCGTCCTGCTGACCAAATCCCCGAAGAAGACCGCGACTACTACCTCGAGCGCAAGTACCCGGCCTACGGCAACCTTGCTCCGCGCGACATCTCATCACGTGCCGCCAAAGTCGTCGTCGACGAAGGTCGCGGTGTCGGCCCGCTCAAGAACGGTGTCTATCTCGACTTCGCCGAATCGATTAATCGTCTCGGCAAGGAGACGGTGTTCGAGCGTTACGGCAATCTCTTCGACATGTACGAGCGCATCACCGACGAGGATCCGATGAAGGTTCCGATGCGCATCTACCCCGCCAGCCATTACACAATGGGCGGCCTCTGGGTGGACTACAACCTCATGACCACGGTTCCTGGCCTGTACGCCCTCGGCGAAGCAAACTTCTCCGATCACGGCGCCAACCGACTCGGCGCTTCGGCACTTATGCAGGGTCTGGCCGACGGTTACTTCGTGGCTCCGTACACGGTCGGCGATTACCTCGCCGGCCTCCTCGGAAAGGGCTCGGTCTCGACCGACGACCCGGTCTTCAAGGCCGCCGAGCAGACCGTCCACGACGCTTCCCACCGTTGGTTGTCCATCGGTGGCACCAAGTCCCCGGAGTATTACCACCGGGAACTCGGCAAACTCGTCTGGGATTACTGCGGCATGGCTCGCGACCAGAACGGTCTTGAGAAAGCACTCAGCGAGATTCCCGCGCTGCGCGAAGAGTTCGAAAAGAACGTTCGTGTGCTCGGCAATCCTGACGGAGTCAACCAGTCCCTCGAAAAGGTCGGCCGTATTGCCGACTTCTTCGATCTCGGCGAACTGATGTGCCGCGATGCGCTCATGCGCGAAGAATCCTGCGGCGGTCATTTCCGGGTCGAGCATCAGACCGAAGACGGCGAGGCGCTGCGCGATGACGAGGACTTTGCGTTCGTCGGTGCATGGGAGTGGAACGGTGCGGGCACCGCACAGACACTCCACAAGGAACAACTCGTCTTCGAGAACGTCAAGCCCTCACAGCGCAGCTACAAGTAGCAGCGGAAACACTGGAGATCACGTGAAACTCACACTCAAGGTCTGGCGCCAAGACAACGTCAACGATCCGGGCCGATTCGAAACCTACGAAGCCACCGATGTGAAGGACGAGATGTCCTTCCTCGAGATGCTCGATGCCGTCAACGAGAACCTCATTGAATCGGGACACGAGCCAATCGTGTTCGACAGTGATTGTCGTGAAGGTATCTGCGGCACCTGCGGCCTCATGATCAACGGACAGGCACACGGCCCCCAAAAGGGCACGACCACCTGCCAGCTGCACATGCGCAAGTTCCATGATGGCGAAACCGTCACCATCGAACCCTTCCGTGCCGCCGCCTTCCCTGTGGTTAAGGACCTCATGGTCGACCGTAGTGCGTTCGACGCCATCGTCCAGTCCGGTGGTTTCATCACTGCCGACACCGGTGGTGCCCGCGACGCAAACGAGATCCTCATTCCGAAGACTGCCGCCGACGCCTCCATGGACGCCGCCGGATGCATCGGTTGTGGCGCATGTGTTGCGGCCTGCCCCAATGGCGCTGGTCAGCTGTTCACCTCAGCGAAGCTCGCCCATCTCGGTCTGCTCCCACAGGGCCAGGCCGAGCGTTGGAAGCGCACCGAAGACATGGTTGAGACCATGGAGATGTTCTTCGGATCGTGCACCAACTACGGCGAATGCCAAGAGGCGTGCCCGAAGGAAATCCCGATCGACTTCATCGCCATGATGAACCGCGACTATCTCAAGTCGAAGCTCAAGAACCGCAAACTCTCAGGCCAGAAGTACTGACCCGGCGGGCTTGCGCCCGTCACAGCTACTGGCAGTTCTCGCCCGGTACCGAACCACTTCCCGTTGGAAGCAGGCGGTGCCGGTCGTCGTTTTGCGGTGCAGTTCTGAGTGAACTGCAGTCCGATTGAACTGCAGCCGCCATTCAACTGGAGGCCAGATCAGGCGGCGTGCTTGCCCTTTGAAACCGCGTTACGACGATGGCGGATGAACTCGACGGCCACCGGGAGCAGCGAGACGAAAACGATGATGAGAATCGCGATTTCGATGTTCTTACCGATCGCTGGGAACGCAGTGCCCAGCCAGTATCCGAGCAGCGTGAGTCCCGCTCCCCAGATGATTCCACCGATGATGTTGAACTTGACGAAGGTTTGGTAGTGCATGTTCGAGGCGCCGGCCACGATCGGGGCGAAGGTGCGCACGATGGGCACGAAACGGGCGAGAACGATGGATTTCGCACCATGTCGGGCGAAGAAGCCTTCCGCTTTCTCGATGTACGCAGGCTTGAACAGGCGTGACTCAGGCCGCTTGAAGAGTGACGGGCCCACCTTGCGGCCGAACACATATCCGACTTGATCGCCAGCGATTGCCGCAATCACACAGCCAAGAGCAACGATCCAGATGTGGCCACCGGCGAGGACGAACTCTTCGCCGTCAATCATGAGGCCAGCGGTAAGCAAGCCCGCCGTGAACAGCAGCGAATCGCCGGGGAGGAAGAAGCCGATCATGATTCCCGACTCGGCAAAGACCACGAGGAAGAGACCAATGAGACCGACTGACTGGATCAGACTCTGAGGATCAATACCGACGGCCAGAAGTGGGTGAAAAAAGGAGGATCGCACGGCCGGGAGACTAGCGGCATCCTTCCCCGACTCAGCGACACCCGACCGAGTTGAAGTGAATTCGTCGGCTTTTGTCGGCCGCCCGTTTTAGTAACCGTCAGCGGGATTCACGACTGAGAGCAGGGGCTCGTCATCAAGGTAACGCCTCAGGTTCGCGATGAACATCTCGAACATGGCAGGGAACGCACCCGGCCAGTGCCAAGAACTGTGCGGACTCAGCCGCACACCGGGATGGTCGTACATCCAGTGGCCGGGGGGAGCCGGTTCCGGATCCGGGGCATCGATGCTGGCGCACGCCACGATCCCGTTGTCGAGCGCGCGTCGCAACGCGTCGTCAACGACCATCGGACCGCGGGCAACATTGACGAAATGCACACCCGGCTTCATGAGATTGAAGACACGATCGTCGAACAATCCCCGAGTTGCGTCGGTTAGCGGCGCAACCAGCACCACATGATCGGCACCATCGACGAGTTCGTCGATCGACGACACCAATTGCACATAGTCAAGAGGGCTTGGGGCGTCGCTGTGGCGCAATGCCTTGATGGTCATCCCGAATGGTCGGGCCCGCTCGGCAATCGCAGTGCCGATACCACCGATGCCCAGCAACGCGAGCGTTCCGCCCTCAAGCGTCCCGAAACCAGGCGACGGGATGTTCCAGGCCTTCGGTGGCTCGGTGACCCACGATCCCGGCATTCGTTTCTCGAACGCCAACATGCAGGCCAGCACCCACTCGGAAATCGGCATGGCGCTTAGACCACGCGAATTCGTAAGGATGCAGTCATCACCGATCAGATCAATGGGAAACGCATCGATCCCCGTACCGATGAGATGCGTCCAACGCACGCCGCGCGACAGAACATGTGCGAGGTTGGGCATCACGGTCGGCGTGCTGAGCAGCACCTCTCCGGTGACCCCATCATCAAGTTCACCGGTCGAAGGAATCGCAATGATCTCGACGCGCGACACGAGATCATCAGGAAGGGTGATCCCTTCGAGCCGACCCACGTGGCTGAGAACTCTCAACATGGCGCAAGCACCACACTGGAACGAGCCTCGAAATCGCTGAGAAGGCCGTCGGTCTGTTTGAGGATCTGGCCCCCGTTGAGCGAGTTTGCCTGCTCATTTAACTTGCCCCTGAACCCCATGCGGCGACTGTACCGGAGAGCAACCATCCCGAACCGGTGGGACTGCGCTCTACGGCGAATAGTGTCGGAGGGTGCCCGCGTATCTCACTCCCGAATGGTTCAGTGCTGCCGATGCCGCTCTGCGAGCCGACGCCACTCTCAGGACAGCGAGCCTCAACAGCACGTTGATCCTGCAGCAGACCGTGCGCTCCGACGACGACACCATCACGTGGCACATCCGCTTCGAGAACGGCAGCGTTTCACTTCACGTCGGAGCGGCCGAAAACCCGACTGTTGCTTTCTCATGCGACCGGTCGATCGCGGATGCCATACACATCGGTCTCATCAGCGCCCAAGCCGCCTTCATGAGCGGCAACCTGCAACTGGGTGGCGATGTCAGTGCATTGATCAGCAACGGCGAATTGTTCGCCGGGCTGGGTGATGCACTCGCCGCGCTGCGCTGAACGCGGCGAGTGTCACCGATAAGGCTTGTTGATCAGGATTACTTGATCAGGCCGAGTTCGCGGACGGCGTCGCGCTCTTCGGCGAGTTCGCCAACCGATGCGTCGATGCGGGCACGCGAGAAGTCGTCGATGTCGAGACCCTGCACGATTTCGTACTTGCCGTTGGCGCACGTAACGGGGAACGAGGAAATCAGGCCTTCAGCGACGCCGTAGCTGCCGTCGGACGGAATGGCCATCGAGACCCAGTCGCCAGCATCGGTGCCGAGTGCCCAGGTGCGCATGTGGTCAACGGCGGCGTTCGCGGCCGACGCTGCGCTGGAAAGTCCGCGTGCTTCGATGATCGCCGCGCCGCGCTGCTGCACGGTGGGGATGAACTCGGTCTCGAGCCAGGCTTGGTCGTTGACAAGAGCGGCGGCGTTCTGACCCTTCACTTCGGCGTGGAAGAGATCGGGGTACTGCGTGGCCGAGTGATTGCCCCAGATCGTCATCTTGGTGATCTCGGGAACGGTGGCGTCGGTCTTGACCGCAAGCTGTGCAATCGCACGGTTGTGATCGAGGCGGGTCATCGCGGTGAAGCGCTCATTCGGAACATCGGGGGCGTTGTTCATGGCGATGAGGGCGTTGGTGTTGGCCGGGTTTCCGACGACGAGGATGCGAACATCCTTGGCGGCATTGTCGGAGATGGCCTTGCCCTGCACCGTGAAGATCGCGCCGTTGGCCTCAAGGAGATCCTTGCGCTCCATGCCCTTCGAACGGGGACGGGCACCGACGAGAAGGCCGTAGTTAATGTCGGCGAATGCCTCGTTGGGATCGTCCGAACGCACGATGCCCTGAAGCAGCGGGAAGGCGCAGTCTTCGAGTTCCATCGCAACACCCTTGAGGGCATCCATGGCGGGTGTGATGTCGAGAAGTTGGAGGATGACAGGCTGATCGGCCCCAAGCATCTGGCCACTGGCGATACGGAAAAGAAGGCTGTAGCCGATCTGGCCTGCAGCGCCTGTTACGGCGACGCGAACTGGGGTCTTCACGATGATCCTCCGGGGGAAAGTGCGGCGTACGAAGATGCCGGAATTCGGCCTCAGTGGAGACTAGTCAGAGGAGGTTCGAAGCGAGAAAACGCAGCCTCAGAGTGTCACGGGATAGGGGAACTTGGAGTCCACTCCCCCGTCGACGACCAGTGTGCGGCCGGTCACATAGGCCGACATGTCACTCGAGAAGAACAGCGCTGCCGACGCAATGTCGGAGGTCGATCCCATCTCACCCATCGGCGAATTCGCGGCGTTAAGCGCTCGTTGCTCGTCGGTGAAGGCCGCTGCCATGCGGGGGCTCAGGATCGTGCCCGGAGCAACAGCGTTGGCGCGGATACCGAAACCACCGAGTTCGATGGCGAGTGTCTGGACCCATGCCATGAGACCGGCCTTGGCCGCGCCGTATGCCGCGTGCATCGGTGCGGCAGTGAGGCCACTGACCGACGCGATGAACACCATGGTTCCGCCATTGGTCTTGGACATGCGCCGACCGAACGCCTGCGAGAGCAGGAATGCATGGCGGAGGCAGATGTCGATCTCCCAGTCGAAGGTCTCATCAGTCATGTCGAGGATGGATTCCCAACGCGCCATGCCGATGATGTCGACAAGGCCATCGATACGACCGTTGATCGCCTCGGCATCGGCGGCGAGCTTCGCGACACCTTCACGCGTCGTGACATCACCGACCCATGCCACACCAGCGCGTCCGATCTCGGCAGCGATCTCGGCGGCGCGATCCGCGTCGACATCGACACACACAACGGTCTTCGCTCCGGCCTGCACGAGTGCATGTGACGTCATACGCCCCATGCCCACGCCGGCACCAGCAACGACGAACGTGCGGCCGTCAACACGGAGACGAGAGAGGAAGTCGGGGATTGGAGAGTTGTCACCAGTGGTCATTGTTCGTTTCCATTCATAAGTTGGTAGTCAGAATTCGTGTTCATGCCATCACCACGCCGCCGTTCGGGCGGATCACCTGTCCGGTGACGAATCGCGATGCGTCGCTGGCGAGATACAGCATCGCCCAGGACTGATCTTCGGGCGTAGCGATGATCTGCAGCGGCGATTGTGCAGCGCGCGCACCCATCAGTTCTTTGCGCACGGCTTCGTTGACTGTGCCGTCGGGATTCGTCCAACGACCCTGCACCATCGGCGTGTCGGTGAAACCAGGTGCGATTGCGTTAACGCGGATGTTTGCACCACCAAGTTCGACTGCCGCGCAACGCGTGAGATGCGACACGGCCGCTTTGGTCATGGCGTAGATCGAGAGCGTTGGCGCCGGCATGTCGCCACCCGCTGACGACACGTTGATGATCGACCCGCCGTTCGTCATCGCCCGACCAGCAGCGGCGACGCCCCAGTACGTGCCCCACAGATTGATCTTGGTGATGAACTCGACGTCCTCGGGGGTGGCGTCGACGATGTTCATATAGCGGATGACACCGGCAACGTTGGCCCAGACGTCAAGCCGGCCGTGCGCGGCGATGGCGGCATCGGCGAGCGCGTTGACCTGATCGCGATCAGAAACGTCGGTGGGTACCACGGTGGCGTGACCACCGGCGGCGGCGACCATCTCAGCTGTTTCGGCGAGACCATCGAGACCAACGTCGGCAATAACAACATCAGCGCCGGCCTGAGTGAAGGTGATGGCAGCTTGACGACCGATACCACCCGCGGCACCAGTGATGACCGCACAGCGACCATGCAGCGAGAACTGCTCGATGAGTTCGGCGGACAGCGCCGGTCGGTCGTCGGAAGAACTCTTCGGGGCTGTGGACATCAGGATCAGATCTTTCCGGCTCGGGAATCAGTCACGTGCTTTTGAACGAATGCCGCAATCTCGGTGACACCCGCCACCGCTTCAGGAAATGCGGGATAGCTCATGGTCCAGATGTGTGGCATTTCGGGATACACGCTGAGTGTCACATCGACACCGGCATCGCCCGTCACTGCTGCGAGTCGGTGGGCATCGTCGAGCAGAACTTCCGCGTCGCCAACCATGATCAATAGCGGCGGTGCACCCGTCCAATCGCCGAACACCGGCGACAGCAACGGATCGGTGACCTCGCTCCCGACGGCATAGGCCAGCACCGCATCCTCGGCCGATGTCCGGGAGAACAACTTGTCCGCCTCGGAGCGCGTTTCGTAGGTCGCGGCCGTAACCGTCAGATCGACCCAAGGCGAGCAGCACACGATAACCGCAGGAACAGGGCCGTCGGCGAGCGTGCGGAGCGCCACAGAGGCAGCAAGGCCGCCTCCGGCGGAGTCGCCTGCGATGACGAGCCGTGATGCGTCAATGCCTTCAGCGAGGAGAGCGCGGTAGACAGCAACCGAGTCATCGAGTGCCGCGGGGAACGGGTGCTCCGGGGCGAGTCGATAGTCAACAAGCACAACGCGAGCGCTCAGCGCCGAAGCGAGATGGGTGCCATACGAGCGATAGGCAAGGGCCGAAGCGATCCGGAATCCGCCACCGTGCAGATACACGATCACCGGAGTGTCGGCGGCGAGATTGTCAGGCCGACAATCGATCACCGGCACGCCGCCGAGCGAAGCCGCTGTCGCTGTGGTTCCCGCAGCGAGCGGAATGGCGCTCATGGCATCGTCGATCCGCTGACGTTGCTCCTGAATGTTTGCTGCCGGGGTGGGAACGGGACGCTGCGCCGCTGCTTCCTGAGAAGCATGAAACTCTTTGCTTGCCATGACTCGGCACCCTAGAACCCCTGCGGCGCTCGTGCTTCAGGATTGGCCGGTGTTGCCCAACCAGCTGCGGTAGAGCTCGGCGTAACGACCACCCTCGGCCACGAGCTCGTCGTGGCTTCCCCGCTCGACCAGCACGCCCTTGTCGAAGACCAGGATCAGATCGGCCTGCTCGGCAGTGGAGAGCCGATGGGCGATGCTCACCGTCGTACGTCCCTCCGACAGCCGGTGCAGGGCATTCGTGAGTGTCCGTTCGGTGCGGGGATCGACGGCGCTCGTGGCCTCGTCGAGCACGAGTAGACCCGGGTCGGCCAGCTGAGCGCGGGCTAGAGCTACGAGTTGTCGTTCGCCGACACTCATGCCTTCGCCTCGTTCGCCGACCTCGGTGTCGAGGCCGTGAGGAAGCCCGGCCACCCAGTCGTCGAGTCCGAGTTCGTTGATCGCCGCTTCCACATCGGCGTCGGTGGCTCCCCTGCGGCCCATTGCGATGTTCTCCCGCAAGGTCGCGTCGAACATGAACCCATCCTGCGGAACCATCCGGATGTGCTCAGCGCGCGACGCGGCCGGGATATCGCGAAGGGAGATTCCGCCCACGCTGATGACCCCGGTGGTCGGATCGGCCAGGCGGGTCAGCAACTTGGCGAAGGTGGTCTTTCCCGAACCGGTCTCGCCGACGATCGCCACCGCCGTGCCGGCCGGGATCGCGATCGAAACATCCGTGAGCACCGGGCCACCCGTGCGATAGGTGAATCCGACGTGTTCGATGTCGAGCGCGAGTGCACCGGCAGGAAGTTCGGTCCCGTTCTGCGGTTCGACAACGTCGATGGGTTGATCAAGCAGATTCAGGACCTTTGCCCAACCGGCGATCGCGGTCTGGGTCTGGTCAAGGATCTCGCCGATTTCGGCGATCGGGCCAAGGATCAACTGCACGAGGAACAGACACGCAATGAGACCGCCAGCGTCGAGTCCCCAGCCGGGACCCCACCACGCGCCAATCATTACGACGGATGCAAGGGCGATGCCGCCGAAGGCGTCGCCGAGCGGGAACATGAAGGCGAACCATCGGGCTGCGCTCATCTCCGCCTTGTACTGCTGATCCATCGCAACATCGAGGCGTTTACGCGAACGTCGTTGCAGGCCGTAGGCGCGAATCGGCGCTGCGCCCTGCACCGACTCGGAGATTTCCGAGAACGTCTGGCCGACGCGGGTGCGCACGATCGAATAGCCCTTGAGCTGACGACGCTGCATAAAACGGAACAGAGGCAGGATCGGCGTCGCCACCAACATCGTGACGAGCGCGAGTTGCCATGAATAGAACGACATCACGATCAGGGTTCCGGCTACGACCACGGTGTCGACGATCCATGCCACTGCGCCGTACTGGGCGAAACGGGCGATCGTTTCGATGTCACTGGTAACGCGGGCAGTGAGATCGCCGCGGCGCGTCTCGTTGTGATCGGCCACCGAAAGCGCATGGGCGTGGCCGAATGCTCGAACCCGCAGGTTCCGCAGCATCGACTCTGATGTGAGCACAAGGCGGACATAGGTGATTCGGCTGAGAATCGAAACACTGACCACGATCGCCGCCGCCAGCCCACAGGCTGTAAGCGTGAAGCCCACACGGAAGCCTTCATCGGCCAGCAGACCGTTCTGGATGATCTGCTGCACGAGGATCGGAATAGTCAGTCGACCGATCGCCGAGATGATTGCGAACAGCACGGTGATCTTGAAGCCGCGTCCGAGTTCGGGACTCTCGGCGAGCCCTCGCCGAAGCACGGTAAGTGCCCGGCCGCGTTTCTCGCTTGCGTCGGCAGCCGCTGCTGCTTCGGCTCGCTCATGGTCGAGTGCCGTCGGGTCATCGAACGCGGCTGCGTGTTCCAGGCGGGCCAGATCGTCGTGTTCGGCCAGATCGCTGCCCGGAGTCACGTCGGCGCTCATGAGATCTCACCGGCCGAAAGATCGTTGTAAGCCTGTACAAGTCGCACGTAATCCGGCGAGCTGGAGAGAAGTTCGGCATGCGAGCCTCGAGCCACGATCGTGCCGCCGTCGAGGAATGCGACCTCGTCAGCAAGTTCGATTGTCGAGATGCGATGGGCCACGACAAGTGTCGACGTCGCCAGTGATGACCTCAGGTCGCGCAGGATCGCCGCCTCGATCACAGGATCTACAGCGCTAGTTGCGTCGTCGAGCACCAGAACACGCGGTCGTCGAAGCAAGGCGCGGGTCAGAGCAAGACGCTGACGTTGCCCGCCGGAAAGCGTGATGCCGCGCTCGCCGATTTCCGTGTCCCAACCGTCGGGAAGCGCCCGGATGAAATCGATCGAGTGGGCGATCGATGCCGCTTCGAGAAGCCGCTCGTCCGAAACGGGTTCGCCCAACGTGACGTTCTCGCGCGCCGACTCGTTGAAAAGAAACGTCTCCTGGAATACGAGAGCTACTGCATCGCGAACCTCGGCCGGATCAAGTTCGCGCAGATCGATGCCACCGAGCGTGACGACGCCGATTTCCGGATCGACCAGACGCGGCAGCAACTCACACAGCGTCGACTTACCCGCACCGGTCGCACCCACGAGCGCCACCACCTTGCCGGCCGGGATCTCCAGGTCGAGATGCTCGAGCACCGGCGGATCCTCACCATGACGACACGTGACATCGCGGAACCGGACGGCGAGTGGGGTGTCCGGCAGAACCGGCACACCACCGGTGGCGAGCGCTTCGCGTTCAGCTGCGATGACGACATCAAGTCGGGCGCTGGCCACGACGGAGCGCGGAAGTTCCTGAAGGAAGTAGCCAAACACTCTCATGGGGAATGCGAGTAGCCCGAACAGGGCTGCGGCCTGCACAACCTGACCGGTATTCAGGCGACCGACCGAGACCAGCCATGAGCCGATGAGCAACAAGGCGATGATGCCGAGATTCGGAAGCGCCTCGATCAACGGCTCGAAGGTGCCCCGGATTCGGCCCAACGTCACGCGCGACTCGCGCAACGAATCGGCGGCGACCGCGAGGCGATCGACCTCGTCCTGCTCGCGACCAAGCGTCTTGACCACGAGCGCACCATCGAAGCTCTCGTGCGCGACCCGACTGACCTGACCAACGCGCCGCTGCACATCTCCGAGCGGCAACTCGGCCCGACGCGTGTAGAGACGGTTGATGATGATGAGTCCGGGGAAAAGCAGCAGGGCGATCATCATTAGTAGCCAATCGACCATGGCCAGATTGATGATTGCAAAGACAACGAGTGTCACGACGCCGATGCTGAACGGAAGCGGATTGAGCACTTCGCTCGCGGCGACGATGTCGGAGTCGGCGTGGGCCAACAACGTGCCCGTCGGTGTTTCCCGGTGGTACTTCAGGGGCACTTCGAGATAGGTCGCTACGAGTTGGCGGCGCCAGTTGCGTTGCGTACGGAAGGCAACCATCGCTGCGAAATAGCGCCGCAGGATGATCGTCGACGCCCGGACCAACCCGACAGCAAGAATCGCTATGCCCGCAGAGATGACCATGCCCCGCTCAACACGGCCGGACTCGAAGGTGGGGATGATGACCGTGTTCGTCACCCGACCGATGATGACTGTCGTCCCGACAGCAGCCGCCGCGTAGATGGCTGCACCCAGTACGGATAGCGAGAACGCCAACGGATTGGCACGGATGTATCGAGAAAGAATCCGCGCGCCGCGACGAAAGATCCCCGGAACCCGCTCAGCCATGTCGCGTTACTTCGGTGCTTCGGCTGAGCGCGACGCCCACTTATCGATACCGAGGTTTGTTGCGATCTCGCGTGTGGCTGTCGAACGGTTGAGTGTGTAGAAGTGCAGACCCGGCGCACCCTCATCGAGAAGGCGCTGACAAAGTTCACTCGCCAGCTCGACGCCAAGCGCCCGAACGGCATCACCGTCATCGGCGATCGCATCAAAGCGGGCGACAAGATGGGCTGGGAACGCGGCGCCAGCGAGCTCGGCGAAACGCACAACTTGGGCGGCGTTCGTGACGGGCATGATCCCGGGCAACACCGGCTTCGTACAGCCGAATGCGGCGAGTCCTTCAACGAGGCGTAGATAGGGCTCTGGTTCGAAGAAGAACTGCGTGATAGCGAAGTCCGCCATGTTCAGCTTGTCGGCCAGATGACGCCGGTCCGAATACAGATCGGGCGAGCGCGGATGGCCCTCGGGATGGGCGGCGACTCCGATGGAGAAATCCCCTTTGGCCGCGATCATCTCGACGAGTTCCGTGGCGAATCCGAATTCGCTCTCGGCCACGTCACCGGAATCGTCGACGACTGGGTCACCGGCCAGCGCCAGGATGTTCGACACACCGGCGGCCTTGTACTCATCAAGCAGCGAATCGATTTCGGCGCGGGTGTGGCCGACGCAGGTCAGATGCGCCATCGCTGTGATGCCGATGTTCTGTTCGATATTGATCACGACGTCGCGTGTGCGCTCGCGGGTGGAACCACCGGCGCCGTAGGTAACTGACACGAACGACGGATCGAGCGGGGCGAGATCGGCGATGGTCTGTTCGAGCGCACGTGCGGCTTCATCGGTCTTCGGAGGGAAGAACTCAAACGAACAGGTACGTCCGGAAGCAAGGAGGTCGGCGATGCGAGTCATCGTGGAAAGGCTACGCGCGTCGCTCTGCGGCTTCGACCGTATTGACCAACAACATCGCCCGTGTCATCGGCCCGACGCCACCAATGCGCGGTGACAGCCATCCGGCCACTTCGGATACCTCATCGGCGACATCAGAAACCAGTTTCTTGCCCTCGAATGAAACACCAGCGGCGACAACAGCCGCACCGGGCTTGACCATGTCTGCGGTGATCAGACCGGGCGATCCGGCGGCGGCGATGATGATGTCGGCCTGACGCGTGTACGTCGACAAGTCAGCGACGCCGGTGTGCACGACGGTCACCGCTGCATTGGCATTGGGCCGCTTGAGCGTGAGCAGATTCGCCAGAGGGCGCCCGATCGTGAGGCCCCGTCCGACGATGACGACGTGACGACCCTCGATGGGAACCTCGTAATACGCAAGAAGCGCCTGGATGCCGGCGGGCGTACACGGAAGCGGCCCGTCAACACCTTGCACGAGGTGTCCGAGATTGACGGGGTGCAGACCGTCGACATCTTTGGCCGGATCGACGGAAAGCAATGCGCCCTCAAAGTCGAGGTGCTTAGGAAACGGGTACTGCATCAGGTAGGCGTCGACGGCTGGGTCGTTATTGAACCGGTCGATGACGGCGAGAACGTCGTCCTGGGTGGCATCGGCGGGCAGGTGAGCGTGATGAGACGAGATGCCCAGAGCCTCGCAATCGCGGTGCTTCATGGACACATAATTCGATGAGGGACCGTCGTCACCGACAAGAACCGTGCCGAGCCCGGGGGTGATTCCCCGCCCGATCAGAGCATTGACCCGCCCGGCGAGCCGCTCCTTGATCCCGGCGGCGACAAGTTCCCCATCAAGCACCTGAGCAGACATGTGGTTGACCCTACCGGCCCTCGCTACCGTGTTGGTTAGTGGCAGCGTCTCCTTTTTCCGATCCCGGCTCTGCGCAGCCCGTTCCCGTCACGACCATGCCGACGGTCAAGCCCCTCCAGATCGGGCCGATCACGGTCGATCCTCCTGTCGTGCTCGCTCCCATGGCCGGCGTCACCAACATCGCTTTTCGCCAGCTGTGCCGGACGTACGGCGCCGGCCTGTACGTCAGCGAGATGGTCAATGCCCGCGGTCTCATGGAGGACGTCGAGAAGAGCTGGCAGCTGGCGTCGTTCGCCCCCAATGAATCGACGCGTTCGCTGCAGCTTTACGGAACCGATCCTGTCGTCGTCGGCGAAGCGGTCCGACGGCTTGTTGGTGAGGACCTCGTCGATCACATCGATCTCAACTTCGGCTGCCCGGCCCCCAAGGTGACCCGCCACGGTGGCGGTGCCGCGGTTCCCGCCCGGCCCCGGCTCTTTGCGGCCGTTGTTCGATCAGCAGTTGAGGCGGCGGGCAAGGTGCCCGTGACGGTCAAAATGCGCATCGGGCTTGACGACGAACGAGTTACCTTCATCGAAGCTGGTCGCCTCGCCGCCGATGCCGGTGCCGCAACCGTTGCTCTCCATGCCCGCACCGCCGCACAGCGCTATTCGGGACGGGCCCGCTGGAGCGCCATCACCGAACTCGTCGAGGCCGTTCCTGATGTTCCCATCCTCGGCAACGGCGACATCTGGACGGCGCAGGATGCACTGACGATGATGACCCAAACCGGTTGCGCTGGAGTCGTTGTCGGCCGTGCGTGTCTCGGCCGACCATGGTTCTTCGGACAACTCGCTGATGCGTTCGCCGGACGACCCATCCGAACCGAACCCACGCTTGGCGAAGTCGCCGTGATCGCGACCCGGCACGCTCAGCTGCTGACCGATGCCCTTGACGAGAACCGTGCCATGCGCATGATGCGCAAACATTTGGGCTGGTATCTCACCGGCTTCGCTGTAGGTTCCGAAGTTCGAAGCAAACTCACCTCACTCTGCACACTCGCAGAACTCGATGACACGTTTGCATCGCTCGATCTCACGCTTGTCGTACCCCCCGAAACAGCCGCCCGACCTCGCGGCACCCAGACGGGCCCGCACGATGTGATCATTCCCGAAGGTTGGCTTGATGCCGACGCCAGCGCTCCTCCCGACGCCCTTGCCGATGCGACCGTGAGCGGCGGATGAGCGAACGACTCGTTCTCGCCTCCGGATCACCGCGCCGCTCCGAACTGCTCGGAGGTCTCGGGCTGCGCTTCGAAATCCGCCCCGCCAACATCGACGAATCAGTCGAGACGGGCGAAACCGGCACCCGCTACGTCGAGCGTCTCGCCATCGCGAAAGCAAAGGCCGTCGCCGTCCAAGGTGAACTCGTGATTGCAGCCGACACGACCGTTGATCTCGACGGTGCACTGCTCGGTAAACCGATCAACGACTCTGAGGCGCGCGCACTGCTCCGTCGCCTCTCCGGCCGCACTCACCACGTCCACACCGGTGTGTGCGTCTACCGCTGGCCCGATGAGTCCGGATCGATCGTGCGTACCGCCACTGTCACCACCGACGTGACCTTCGCCGATCTCCCCAACGCGTGGATCGACTGGTACGTCTCAACCGGCGAACCCTTCGACAAGGCTGGTGGCTACGGCATGCAGGGTTCGGCTGCATTGTTCGTGGCCGGCATCTCCGGCAGCCCGTCGAACGTCATCGGCTTGCCCCTCGACGTCCTCGCCCGACTCGTGGCCGAAACCGGAAGCGATCTTTTTCTCTTCCAGTAGCGAAGAGTTGTGCCGGCCGCCATCACTTCGGAGCAGGCGCAACCAGTTCGATTGAGTTTCCATCGGGGTCGACGAGCTGCAGTGACGGCTTACCCAGTTCGGAAACGACGCCATCGTGGGTGATTCCCGACTGCGTCAGATGATCCGCCCAGGCCGAGAGCGTTTCGCCGTCGGGAACCGCGAAGGCCAGATGGTCAAGCGGTGAAACGGCCTGATCAACATCCCCTGGCGAGAGCACGAGTACCAATCGACTCGGCGTGTGGCGAAGGGCGATGGTGTCGGGCAACTCGACGAATGCTTCCATCCCCAGAACAAGCTCGTACCACTTGCGCGATGCAATTACATCCGCACAACGAAATTGGACGTGGCTGAATCCTGTGACCGGACATTCCATCGGTGCAGTCTTACCCAACCGGAACCTTGTGATCGTGAACTTCCGGATTTCCTTGAGATCAGTTTCGGGCCACGACTGCGGCCAGCGTTTCAGTCTTGGAGAACACCGGCGTCGAATTTGCGGCGTTCGGACCGACCGGCCAGAACGGTGCTTTGTAGACGGCAATCGCCGCTGACTGAGCGCAATCGCCGGTCGGTTTGCACACCATCTGATTAGAGACTCCCCGGTAGCCGTTGATCACACGGATGGCCTCGACGAGCGCCGAACGAGGAATCGAAATTGATCCGTCCGCGCCCAATACGGCAATTCGTTGGATCGAATCGAAGAGCAGATTCGTCGCGTCGAATGCCGAGGTGTTCCAGACCGAGAGGGGCTGACCGCCGAAGGTGCTGATGTAGGCCTTCTCGTACTGCTCGCTGTAGAACGGTTTTCTGCTGAGTGCTGCGATGTCCGGCCCCGACGCGTACGCGCTTACACGTGTAGCGGCAGGCACGACGTCGCTGTTGGCACAGGCATCACTCGTGACAACCGCCATCTTCCCGCCACCGGGAGTGTCCGCGATCGCGTCCATAAGGTCCTCGCACACCGGCGAATTGACGGGCATGTAAACCGCATCGGCACCGGCATTGACCAACGATCGAGCGACTGCCGAAAAGTCACTCCCCTTCGGAGCAATGACAGTCGGAAGCGCGGTGGCCCCGATGGAGCCGAGGCGAGCCACGAACGTTTGCCCAAGTTGCTCCGAGTAAACGGTGCCGTCCGAGATCACGACGACTGTCTTTGCTAAGAGCCCGTTCACGACGAAGTCAGCGACCACCGAACCCTGGATCAGATCGTTCGGAGCGGTTCTGGCGTAGGTGCTTCCCGGCTTGACGATCGACGTGAGACCCGGGGCCGTATTCTGCGCCGACATCAGCGGAATGCCAGCGCGCGAGAAGATCGGTTCGGCAGCGTCCAATGCCGCACCTGAGCAGGACGTCCCGATAACTGCGGCCAACCGCGATCCGAGAAGGATGCGCTCTGCTCCTTCCCGTCCCCCTGCGGCCGAACACTGATCGTCAGCGGCAACAACCGATACCGAATGGCCCAGCAACATTCCGGGGGCCCCATCGAACTCCGCGTCGAGATAATCAATGGCGAGCTCAATCCCCCGACGGGAATCCCTACCAATACCCATCGAATCGGCACCCACTCGCAGCAGTGCACCCAACTGGATCGAGTCGCCAGCTTCGATCGTGAGACATCCTCGAGGATCGGCGTCACAGGTCCCAGCGTCGGTGGCGATTGTCGAACCTGGGCCTACCCACGGCAGATAGACACCCTGCAGGACCTCCTCCGACATCGTCTGGATCGGCTCCTTGTCCACGATGAATGGGCCCCGGAACGGCGCTGATATTCCAAGGATCAGCGCAAGGTCGAGAGCGACGATGACGATGATGCCGACGGCGACATACGTCGTGCTGCCCCCCGTACGGAGGGCGACAAACATCGCATTAATAATGAGGGCAAGACCGGCAATGGCACTTAAGGCGAAGAGTTGAAATGGCATCTCGCTATTGGCCAGCGAAATGAGTTCACGACGAGACGAGGTGAGCTCAGCGATTGCATTGTCCATGGCATCGACTGTCGCCGCAGGGGCATAGGGGCGACTCGAAATAGAAAAGACAGTGGCCTGTAGTTCGCGCAACGAAAGGAACGCAGGTGAATCCTGCGCATCTCCATCGGCGAGTGCTTTCCAATCACTCGTGGATGCGTCTCGCAGATACTGCCCGAGCCGCACTTGAAGTGCCGATGCGTCGACCGAAGGGAGTCCCTCCGTTGCCGACGCCAGTCGACTCGACGCGGCCGCTTCCGTTCCGACGATCTGCCGGGCCTCCCTAAGCGTCGAGTATTCAGAATTAATAAGGAAACCAGTCAAGATCGCGAACAGGCTTCCGAGGGCCGTCATATAAGCGGCCGCGGCCATACCTGCATGTTCCCGATGGCCGCCGATCTTTCGATCGATCAGAAGGTAGAGAGACGCCGAAATTGCCCCGATAACCGACATCACGATCAAAAGCAGAGCCAAGGTCGGTAGCGAGGTCAACCAATTCATGATCACGAGTCTGAAATCTAGGTCGCTTCGCTCTTCGACTCCTGCAATTGCAGTGCGCGAGAGGGTCAGTGGCGGAAGTGGCGCTCGCTCGTGAACACCATCGCGAGGCCGGCGGCGTTGGCGGCGGCGATGACTTCCTCATCCCGGATCGACCCGCCCGGTTGGATCACACAGGTCGCACCAGCTTCGATCGCAGCATCGAGCCCATCGGCAAACGGAAAGAACGCGTCCGATGCATAGGCCCCGCCCGCCGCGCGGCCCTCGGCCTTCACTGCCGCAAGATGGCCGGCATCGCGTCGGTTCTGCTGCCCGCACCCGATACCGACGGCCTGACCATCTTTGACAAGAACGATCGCGTTCGATGTCACCTTGGCCACGACCTGCCAAGCGAGCACAAGATCGATCCATTCGGCTGCCGTCGGCACGCGATCAGTTGCGACAGTCCAGTTCGTCGGATCGTCGGTGACGAGGTCAGGAGTCTGCACGAGGTAACCACCGTCGATCGGACGAAGCGACAACCCCGGCGCACCTGGTGCAACGGCAGTGAGAATGCGCAGGTTCTTCTTCTCCTGCAGCGCGGCAAGAGCGTCGGGCTCGTACCCGGGGGCAACGAGCACTTCGGTGAACACTGGCGCGATCGCTTGCGCAACCTCAAGAGTCACAATGCGGTTGACGGCGATGATTCCACCAAAGGCCGAGACGGTGTCACACGCATGCGCCTGCGTATAGGCGGTAAGGATGTCGTCGGCTACAGCGACACCACACGGGTTGGCGTGCTTAATCACAACAGCCGCCGGACGCTCACCGATCGAGTGCACGAGACGCCATGCTGCCTCGGTGTCATACACGTTGAGATAGCTCATCTCCTTGCCGCCATGCTGCACTGCTGTCGACCACCAACCGGTTTCACCGACGGCGGAGTAACGAGCGCCAACCTGATGCGGGTTCTCGCCGTAGCGAAGCACCTGATCGCGCACAAGCGAAAGCTTGATCGTTGCGGGAAGGTCGGCCTCCCCATTGGCGGTTGCGGATGCGGAGCCGGCGGCCGGCATGCCCGCGTCGAACCAGGCAAGGATCTCGGCGTCGTAGGCCGCGGTGTGCGCAAATGCATCACGGGCGAGTTGCGTTCGCGTTGCTTGCGACAGCGAACCATTGGCCTTCAGTTCGTCGACAATCTCGTTGTACCGCGAGGGGTCAGTGACGATGCCGACATGCGCGTGGTTCTTCGCAGCACCGCGAACCATCGTCGGGCCACCGACGTCAATGAGTTCGATCGACGGCTCGGCCGAGAAGGGATAGAGGTTGGCGACGACAAGATCAATCGACTCGATGCCGTAGGTATCCATGTCGGCGCGATGTTCGGGGTTTGTCGGGTCGGCGAGGATGCCGCCGTGAACTTTCGGATGGAGCGTCACGACTCGGTGACCAAGGATCGCCGGGAAGCCGGTGAGATCGGCAACATCGGTGACGGGGATGCCAGCTTCGGCGATCACCCGGGCGGTGCCACCGCTTGAAACGAGATCCCAACCGAGATCGTTCAGGGAGCGCGCCAGATCGACCACACCGGACTTGTCATAGACGGACAGGAGAGCCCTCATTGGACACTGCCCCTTTCGATAATTTCGGAGATGGTTCGAACGTAAATACGGCGCTCGACGGCCTTGATGCGTTCATGCAGCGATTCGACGGTGTCAGCGGGTTCCACGACAACCGCCTCCTGAGCGAGGATCGGGCCAGCGTCGACTTCTTCGGTGGCGATGTGCACGGTGCAACCGGTGACCTTCACCCCATACGCAAGCGCATCGGCGACGCCGTGCCAACCCGGGAAGGAGGGAAGAAGGGCGGGATGCGTGTTGAGCACATGTCCGGGAAACGCGTCGAACATGCCCTTACCAAGCACGGTGCCAAACCCAGCCATGGCGACGAGTTCGATGTCCCAGCCGCTAAGGACACCGAGAACCTCGGCCGTGAAGCCGTGGCGGTCGAAGTCCGGGCCATAGGTGCGGCGCTCAATTAGTTCGCAGGAAATGCCGTTGCGAGCTGCGACTTCCTGCGCCCCGCACGCACGGTCGACGACGACCACGGCAACCGGCACACCAGCCGCGCACATGGCATCAAGGATGGTTCCACTTCCGGAAGCCAAAACAGCGAGTCGCATACTGCAGCGAATCTATCAGGACGCCAGAAGGGGTCTTCCCGGCTAGGCGCCGGTGACGGGAAGTCTCAACGCCCGGTGTCGCCGTCCAAAAGTTCTCGGATGATGTCGGCATGACCAGCGTGACGAGCGACTTCCTCAAGCATGTGCCCGAGCACCCAGCGGAGGTTCACCATCTCACCCCGGCCTACCTGCACACATTCGGCATTCAGGTCAGTCGAAGCATCGAGCATTGCGTCGACCCGTTGACGAGCGAGCACGTAACGCTCGAGCGAGACACCGATCGGCCCGCGCTCGTAATCAGGGGCCACGAACTCCTGCCCAGCGAAACAATGCAGGAACCAGTACTCCTCGACGAAGACAAGATGGTTGACCAGCCACACCAACGTGGTGTCCGAGGGCAACAGTTGTCGGGCTGCTGCTTCGTCGCTCACACCCGAGACCTTGCGCACGAATGACTCCCGCTGAAAGTCGAACAGCGCGCGCAGTGTGGCGAACTCGTCGGTGACGAGATGCGGAGGGCCAGCGTCGGTCATGACGACACGTTAGGGAAAACGACGAAGGCCCGGCGCAATAGCAGGGCCTTCGTGCAACAACGTTGAAGCGGAAGGCTCAGGCCCAGCCGTGCTCGCGCACAACCTCAACCATGAGTTCGCCGGCTTCGGTGGGGTTCTTGCCCACGCGCACACCAGCGGCTTCGAGTGCTTCCATCTTGGCGGCGGCAGTGCCCTTGCCACCCGAGACGATGGCGCCAGCGTGGCCCATCTTCTTCCCGGGGGGAGCCGTGACACCGGCGACGTAGGAAACAACCGGCTTCGACATCTTGTTCTTGATGAACTCGGCTGCTTCTTCTTCGGCTGAACCACCGATTTCGCCGATCATCATGACGGCCTTGGTGTCGGGATCGGCTTCGAATGCCTCGAGGCAATCGATGAACGACGTACCGGGAACCGGATCGCCACCGATACCGACGCACGTGGTGACGCCGATGTTCTGAAGCTTGAGTTCATAGAGCGCCTGGTAGGTGAGCGTGCCGGAGCGGCTCACGATGCCCACCGGGCCACCGGGCTTGGCGATCTCGCCAGCGGTGATTCCGATGTTGCACTTTCCGGGGCTGATGATGCCGGGACAGTTCGGGCCAAGAAGGCGCACGTTCGGGAAGTCGCGCTTGAGTTCGTTGTAGAACCACGCTTCGTCATGTGCCGGCACACCTTCGGTGATGCACACGATGAATTCGACGCCACCTTCAGCGGCATCCATGATCGCAGCGCGCACGCCGGGAGCGGGGATGAAGATGCATGACGCATTGGCGCCAGTGGCAGCAACAGCTTCACCGACATTGGCGAAGATCGGAATGCCGTCGACGTCCTCGCCGGCCTTCTTGGGGTTCGTGCCACCAACAACATTGGTGCCGTAATCGCGGTTGCGCAGGCCGTAGAAGCGACCCTGCGAACCGGTGAGGCCCTGGTAGATGACCTTTGTGTTCTCGTCTACGAAGATGCTCACAGGATTCCTCAGTTCTTCTTCGCGAGTGCGACTGCGGCAGCAGCGGCTTCGAGCATGGTGGGCTTGCTCTGGAGCTTGTCCGACAGGTGTGGTTCAAGCAGCGCCCGACCCTCTTCGGCGTTGGTGCCGTCGAGGCGGATCACGATCGGAGCAGCGATGTCGACTCGCGACAGCGCTTCGATAATGCCCTTGGCAACTTCTTCGCCGCGGGTGATGCCGCCGAAGATGTTGATGAAGATCGACTTGACCTTCGGATCGTCGTTGATGACCTGAAGTGCTCCGGCCATGACGTCGGCGTTGGCGCCGCCGCCGATGTCCAGGAAGTTGGCGGCTTCGCCACCGGCCTGATTGACCACGTCGAGCGTGCTCATTGCGAGACCGGCGCCGTTGGCGATGATGCCAACGCTTCCGTCGAGGCCCACGTACTGGAGGCCCTTCTCGTGCGCAGCCTCTTCACGAACGTCACGTACCTGCGTTGCCGCGTAGTCGTCCCACTCGTGGCGGAACTCAGCGTTGTCGTCGAGGGTGACCTTGGCGTCAAGCGCATGGACGTTGCCGTCGGTCTTTACGATCAGCGGGTTGATCTCCGCAAGATCGGCGTCGCCTTCGACGTAAGCCGTGTAGAGCTTGAGCAGCAGCGCAACGGCACCGTCGGTGACGTCGGGGTTGAGCTTGGCGGCCAGCACCCATGCGCGGCACACCTCTTCGGTGAGGCCGTCGACAGGGTCGATCCAGATCTTGGCGATCGCGTCGGGGTTTTCGACGGCAACCGTTTCGATCTCGACGCCACCCTCTTTGGAGAGCATGCCGAGATGCTTCTTGGCCGAACGATCGAGCGTGAACGACGCGTAGTACTCCTCCGCGATGTCCGACGCGATCTCGATCCACAAGGTGCGCGTGATGTGCCCCGAGATGTCGAGTCCGAGAATGTTTCCGGCGTGCTCGCGCACTTCGTCGGCATTGTTGGCGAGCTTGACGCCGCCTGCCTTGCCACGACCACCGGCATGCACCTGGGCCTTGACGACGACCGGGTAACCGACTGCCTCTGCGGCGGCCAGTGCCTCGTCTACGGATGTGACAGCTCGTCCATCAGATACGGGTATGCCGAACTGAGCGAAGAACTGCTTGCCTTGAAATTCGAGAAGATCCACGGCGACAACGTAGTCAGTCCGAAGGCATCCCTCCCAAACCGCCCCTCCTGACCCTCTCTGATTGACCCGCTCCGGCGACCCTCGCTGACGACCCTCGCTGGCGGAGGGGCCGACTTCACCCGCCCCTCCCCATGAGGCGATACTTGGCCCATGAGCCCGGTCAAGGAAACCAAGACCCGCGCCCCGAGATCGGTGATCCTTGCCGTCGCGGGCATCGTCATCGGGATTGGTCTCGTCCTCCTCCTTTTCGTGGTGGCGATTCCTTCTCTCACCGAATCGGGAACTGTTGAGGTGAAACTCGGTTCCGAAACCTACGACGCCGGTCGGGCCGCTTCGAGGGCCTCGAACATCGCCTCCGGAGGGCCTCTGTTGTTCTCCGACGTGTCAGGTGGAAGGCGCGACATCTACCTCCAGCACATCGGCGACGATCCCGGCACGGGATGGTTCGCGTTCGACGCCCGCCGCCCCGGACAGAGCCGATCGTGCACGCTTCAATGGCAGGCCGAGTCGCGTGACTTCCGTGACCCATGCGACGGGTCCATCGTGGCGGCCGACGGGGCCGGCCTCACCGATTATCCGGTGACCATCACCGACGACGGCAACGTCATCGTGGACCTACGTGGAGATGCCGTCGAGACAACGACGAGCACCTCAGACAAGTAATCATCGGCTAGGCAGTCATCGCCTCGATGGTCATGGTCTTGACGGGAACACACGAAGTTGCGGTGTTTGTCGAACAACATCGACCTCACCCGAGAGTTCACTCTCACCAGTAGCGAAACTTCCTGTGGCTGTCGTTACTTGCCCGTTGCGAGCAACTCCACCTTCGACATAAAAATCACCGAGAAATGCCGCTACTTCGTCCGATGATGGATTTCGATACAGCGTCACCGGATCGTCGTATTGCATAACTGAACCGTTCATCATCACTGCGATGCGATCGGCAACGGCAAGAGCTTCGATTCGGTCGTGAGTGACGATGATTGCGGTTGCCCCTTCGGCCCGCAGTGCAGAAACGACATCAGCACAAATCTCCGGTCGCATGGCCGCATCGAGAGCTGAGAACGGTTCGTCCATGACGATGAGTTGGGGCTGTGGGGCCAGTGCGCGCGCGAGCGCCACCCGCTGTTGCTGTCCACCAGACAGTTCGTCGACATGCCGACGTTCGAAGCCGCTCATGCCAACGAGTTCAAGGCACTCGGCGATACGGGCATTGCGACGTGATGAACGCTCAAGTCCAAATCCAACGTTGCCCGCCACATCAAGATGCGGGAACAATGCACCTTCCTGGGGGACGTAACCGACGTGACGGCGCTCAGGAAGGACGAACGTTGTGTCGTCGGAGACCACATCGTCATTGATTGAAATCGTTCCCGAGTCAGGACGTTCAAATCCGGCGATACAACGCAAAACGGTGGTTTTGCCACTGCCCGATGGACCAACGATTACAGCAATCTGTCCTGATTCGACAGAAAAGGAAACAGAATCAGCGACTCGCGCGCCATCAAAGGACTTTGTGACTGACTCCACCTTGAGCGTTGTCTTCACCGTGTCTCCCGAGTGACCGTGAGCAGCGCTGCAGGGATTGCAGCAATAAGAATCAGTAGCAGAGCGTAGGGTGATGCGGCCGCGTAGTCAGCAACACTCGTTCGGTTCCAGAGCTCAGTGGCCAATGTGTCCATGCCAGTAGGACGCAACAAGATGGTTGCTGGCAGTTCCTTCATGACGGTGAGGAATACCAATGCTGCTCCCGTCATGATCCCTGGTCGCGCTAGTGGAAGAGTCACTTTCCGAAAGACGGTAAAGCGCGAAAGACCGAGCGAGCGCGCTGAATCCTCAAGTGCGATCGGCGAGATCTCAACCGAGGCCCGAACCGAACCGACAGCAAGCGACATGAACAAAACCACATAGGCAAAGATCAACATCGGTAACCGTTGATACATCGACGGAACCAATCGAATGCCGAGGTAAACAACTGCCAAGCCAATAACAATGCCGGGAAGAGCGTGAATGACGAACACGATGCGTTCGGTTGATTGAGCCCAACGGGCTTTCACACGAGCAGCAAGCACGGCGGCGGGAACCGCAAAGAAAATGGCGCCGGCTGTGGCCAGAAACGAGACAAAGACCGTTTGGCGCACCGCCCCGAGAAGCTCACTCGAGTCAACACCCGTGCCGGCTGCTTCAAAAAACCAGCGCAGTACCAAGACGAGTGGGATGGCCAACGTCACGACGACGACCCCGACAAGAAGTGCCGCCGCAGGAATTCGGCTTGCGCCTAAGTCGACCCGATCCGGAGAATGAGAAACACCTGCTCCAACTGTTGCGGCCCGGCCATCGCCGCGCGCAACGAACTCCAGCCAGACGAAAATGACCGAGATGACAACGAGTACAAGTGAGAGAACCGCGGCGCGGGTGGGATTAAACCCAGCGCGGTACGCACCAAAAATCACCCAGGTGAAACTCTCAAAACGCATCGTCGCCACTGCCCCGAAATCCGAGAGTGAATACAACCCGACCATCAGTGCTCCAGCAGTCGCCGCTGGTCGAATCTGGCGGAGCGTGAGACGAAACGCGACTTGGCTAGAAGTGAGCCCCAGCGAACGAGCAACATCATCTTGCCGAGCGTCAATGCGTCGAAGTGACGCCACAACGGGGAGAAAAATGAAGGGGAATGAAATTGATGTGAGAACGAGCACGGCCCCCCAGAAGCCCGCAAGCCATGGAAGCCACGAGATCCACGCGTACGCGGCGACGTAGGAGGGAATCGCTAACGGGAGCACAAGAACAACTGCGAAGATCCGATAGCCAGGAAGATTCGTGCGCACAACAAAAAACGCAGAGCAAACCCCCACCACCAAACTCAAGGACGTCACGACGAGCGCAAGCGACAGTGACCGGAGAGCTAGATCAAAAGTGCGTCGCTGCCAGATTTCTTGGACAACGTTGTCCAAGCCACGCGATGACGCCTGAATCAGAAGGTACAGAAGCGGCAGCGCGGCAGTTGTCGCCGCGAATACGGCGACAACTGCCACGACGGGTGAAACTCCGAGTGGCCCCGAGGCTCGATGACGAACCACCGATTCTCGATCTGAAACCGCTTCCTTCGTCATCATCACTTCGTCAGAAGTCCAACCTTCTGAAGTAGTTCTTGGGTCTGCTCAAGTGATGCCAAATCAGCCAAGTCGATCGAAGGAGATTGGAGCGACGTCAAAGTCGGCTGTGATGGGTCAGCAGCAGTAATGCCGCCCACGAGGGCAAACTCGAAGGTCTTGTCCGCGAAGTACTGCTGTGCCGTCGGGCTGAGGAGAAATTCAACGAATTTCTGTGCGCTGGTCTTGTGCTTTGACGACGAGAGAATGCCGACGCCGGCCACGTTCACGAGACCTCCGGGATCACCATTGCCGATGTACTGGTTCGAGATCTTCACGTTCTCGGCGCCCTTAGCCTTGATCCGCTCTTGCACGTAATAGTGATTGACGAGACCGAGTTGCACTTCACCTTTCGCGATCCCATCGAGAACGGCGCCATTTTTTTCATAGGCCTTGGGCTGATTTGCGGCGAAGGCTCGGAGCCATTCTTCGGCCCCATCCTCACCCCGCAGAACGCGCAAGCCAGTCACGAACGACTGCCATGAAGCATTCGTCGGCGCGTAACCAATCTGCCCTTTCCACTTCGGATCAAGCAGACCGTCTATTGAGGTTGGCGGGTTCGTCACCTTGACGTTGTCGTAGGCAATGACACGAACACGGCCTGAGATCCCAACCCACGTTCCGTTTGTGGCCGCGAACTTGGAAGGAACCTGATCAAGAATCGATGCCGGGAGTTTGCTCAAGCGCCCAGCAGCTGAGACCGCTCCGAGCGCTCCGGCGTCTTGAGAGAAAAACACATCGGCAGGCGATGCGCTGCCCTCGGTGATGATCTGGGCCCCAAGCTCACCGCTATCGCCGTAGCGAGCCTCGATCGCAATTCCGGTTTCAGCAGTGAACATCTCATAAAGAGGTGCCACGAGCGATTCGCTTCGGCCCGAATAGACAGTCAGCGGTCCTGACTCATCCGAAGAAGACGACGATCCGCACGCCCCCGCGATAAGGCCAACCACGAGTGCAAGCGCCCCCACAAGGGTCACGCGACTCCGACGAGACCGAGACGACGGCACTTCGGTCGCCGCAGACTTGGTTGGTTTCTTCATTGTTTTCATGGTGGCCTCCCGGAAGTCAGAACTAGTTAGGCATGCCTTACATCTCCCATGTTAGGTACGCCTAACGGATCTGACAAATCGTCAGAAACAAATCGTTGACCCCCACCCCGTCAGCGCTTCCCTATCGCTTGGCGAGTGGCGCCCAGGCCAGAAGCAGGCGTTTCTCGCCCACACCGCGGAAATGCACGACGGCCTCGGCCTTGTCACCGGAACCCTCGATGGCGGTGATGACTCCGTCGCCAAACTTTCCATGATGGACATCGTCACCGACACGTAGCCCCATCTGATCGGCTCCACTCGGCGCCGGAGGGGCCGGCTTTAGCGCAGCCTCAATCGATTCGTCGCTGTGCGACCGGCCACCAATGACCGAACCACTCCAGTCGTCATCGTTATTCTTCGTCGCTGTTCGGTTGCTCCACGAACTCCCCGATGATCGTCCGCCCGATGATCGTCCGTAGGTGCCGGTGCTTGTTCCACCACTTGTTCCACCGGACGCGCCCTGTGATTGGCGACGCGTACCTTCGACCACTGTCACCAACTGCGAAGGAATCTCCTCGAAGAAGCGACTCGGCGGGTTGTACTGCGTGCTTCCGTAAATCGACCGCGCCCACGCGTGGGTCATGTAAAGCCGCTCGCGTGCACGAGTGATGCCTACGTAAGCCAGACGTCGTTCCTCTTCGAGTTCGTCGGGGTCACCGATCGAGCGCATGTGCGGGAAGATGCCGTCTTCCATTCCGATGAGAAACACGTTCGGAAACTCGAGGCCCTTCGCCGAGTGAAGCGTCATCATGACGACGGCAGAGTCATCCGGATCGAGCGAATCGATATCAGCCACGAGACCAACCTGTTCGAGCAATTCGTCGATCGAACCGAAGTCGCGGGCAACACCCACCAATTCGGCGATGTTCTCCATGCGCCCTTCCGCCTCGATCGAATGCTCGGCCTCGAGTTCTTCGAGATATCCCGAACGTTGCATCGCTGCTTCGATCACCGCAGACGGACCATCGTCGACGAACAATTGGAGGTCATCGAGCAGTTTGAGAAAGCTCTCAATACCTTTCAGTGCCTTACCCGTGACTCCGGCCTCGGCGGATTCGCGGAGTGCTTCTACGAATGCGAGTCCGTGGCTGCGTGCCCATGCATCAAGACGCCCAACTGAGGACTCGCCGATCCCGCGTTTCGGAACGTTGAGAACCCGTTTCATGCTGACTTCGTCCGATGGATTCACGACACACTTCAGATACGAAAGTGCATCGCGCACTTCGCGTCGATCGTAGAAACGCGTGCCGCCGATGACCTTGTAAGGGATGCCAACGCGCATCAGATATTCCTCGATCACGCGACTCTGCGCGTTCGTTCGGTAGAAGACCGCGCTGTCGGACCAGACGTGGCCGGCGTCGTGCAACGCCATCATCTGATTCGCAATCCACTGCGCTTCGTCGGCTTCATCGTCAGCCTGATACCGAATGATCGCATCACCGTGACCGCTGTCGGTCCACAACTCTTTCGGCTTACGCCCGAAGTTGTTGGCGATCACCGCGTTGGCGGCATCGAGAATGGTCTGCGTCGAGCGATAGTTCTGCTCGAGCAGAACAACCGTGACATCCGGAAACGCGTTTTCGAATTCGAGGATGTTGCGCATGTCGGCACCGCGGAAGCGATAGATGCTCTGATCGCTGTCGCCTACTACGCACACATTGCCCTGTGGCTGCGAAAGCATGAGAACGAGTTCGTTCTGGACCTGATTCGTGTCTTGGTACTCGTCGACCATCACATGACTGAACCGACGCTGATAAGTCTCGAGTACCTCGGGGAACTGACGGAAAAGCTCAACTGTGTTGGCGAGGAGATCGTCGAAATCCATCGCCCCGGCCTTGAGTAATCGAGCCTGGTACTCGTTGTAAACATCGGAAATCTTGCGCTCGAAGATTGTCGACGCTTTATCCGAATAGGCCTTGGCCCCGTAGCCGTCATTTTTCGCTGCCGAGATCGAACTGTGTATTGAGCGCGGCGGAAACTTCTTCGCATCCAGACCCAGATCACGGATGACGTAACTCGTCAGTCGTTGCGCATCAGACTGGTCGTAGATCGTGAACGACGCTGGGAAGCCGAGACGACCGGCATCTCGACGAAGGATGCGGACGCACGCCGAATGGAACGTGGACACCCACATCTTCTCGGCGACCGGACCCACGAGCGCGGCGACGCGCTCCTTCATCTCCTGAGCGGCCTTGTTCGTGAAGGTGATCGCCAGAATCTCGAACGGCGAAACGCCCTCGGCCTGGATCAGGTGGGCGATGCGATGGGTGAGAACACGGGTCTTGCCCGAGCCGGCACCCGCCACGATGAGCAGCGGCCCGTGCGTGTGCGTGACCGCTTCGTACTGGACGGGATTGAGGCCTTCAAGCAGATCATCGGTCATGGGGGGGCCACCCTATCGGCCGGAAATTTCTCGAAGAACCTCTTGACGGGCGGGGTCGGTTTTTGTAAAATCGAACGTATGTTCGAGAGTGTAGGCCATGAGCCCGCCCCTTCAAACTTCACCGCCGGCGGCACACCGGCAACCGTTGTGGAATCCACCGCACGCAAGCTCGCTCAGGGCGCCGCTGAACTCACCGACGATCAGTTGGTCGACCGATCGCGCGAGTTAGCCAGCACGCTCTCGGCGGCAGAGGCCGAACTGGCATCTGTTCTGGCCGAAGTCGAAATTCGGCGGTTGCACTCCCAGTGGGAATGTCGTTCGGTCGAGTTCTTTGCCACCTGGCACTGCCAGCTCGGTCCGCGCCGGGCGCGCAGCATCGCCGCACTTGGTCGGGCTCTGCATGAATTTCCCGTTCTCGCCGAGGCCGTCACCGAGGGCCGGCTTTCGGTTTCGAAGGCAGAACCAATCATCCGCGTTGCCACCTCCGAAACCGAAGCGGCACTCGTCGACCTCGCCGTCCATGCAACTGTCGGTCAGGTCCAGCGCATCTGCTCAACCTGGCGCCGGGTCGAGGCGGCCGAACTCGCCGAAGCCTCCAGCCACGAGTCGACATCCATCGGTCGGGTGATCGTCATCCGCGACGAGGACGGCGTCGAACTACGCGCTCGTTTCGATCATGTGCAGGGCGAACTCGTACTGGCCAGTCTCGAAACCGCCACCGCCGCGGTACGCGCTGAGCGAGAACACGCCGCTGCTCTTGATGGCCCTGCACCGATGAAACTCGATCGCAGCCAATGGCGCGCCGAGGGTCTGTTGCGCCTGTGCGAAACCGCGCCCGCCTCCTCACCACCGACCCTGCAGCCGAGCGGATTCACCGCCCAACTTGTCGTGCATGTTCCGGTCGACACACTCATCGACCCTGCCGACATCGCCGGCACTGGCAGAGCAGCGAGTGCCGGCGATGTTCTGGAGCCCGCCGGCGTTGCCATCCGACGCGACGCTGCTCGTTGGCTGGCCTGCGACGCCGGGCTCCTAACCGTCCTCGAGGACGGTAACGGCGATCCGCTCCACCTCGGACGCCGCACCATCACCATCACACCGCAACAACGTCGAGCCGTGCACGCCCGCCATCGCACCTGCGCCTGGCCCGGGTGCACGGCAACAGTCGTGCAGATCCACCATCGCCATCATCGGGCCTTCGGCGGTCACGACGATGTCGAGAATCTCATCCCCGAATGTCGCTATCACCACGGACTCGTACATCGTCGCAACATCGGCGTCACGACCGATACAGATGGCACCGTTCACCACTGGCGACCCGATGGTTCGGAGATTCTTGCCAATCCCTCGGCCCTCGACCCACCCGGAGTCACCGCTCTCGAAGCATCCGACAATCTGCGCGAGCGACAACGACGCAATGGCATTGACGTCAACGATCGAAGGCGTCTGCCCCAATGGTTTGGCGACTCCATGCGCATGATGGATGCGATCGACGCGATCGTGCAGCGGCAGAATGCCGCTCGGCGACGTGCCCGGCCAACCGGTGCTCCTGCCGGGATGGCGACGAGAGTTCTCGTCCGGGCCTAATTCGGCGGATCAACCAGACGGGTCGTGAAGAACTCGAGGACCTGATCCATAGCGTCACGCGTCGGGTGCCCCGGCTCGTCGACGAAATGCTCCGTGAGGACAGAGTGAGCGTTCTTCGGGATTCTCCATGCGTTCCCTTCGGATGAATCAATCTCGACACCGATAAATCCGTCGCCGAGTTCGCGACGCAATGTCTCAAACCGTTCGGCCGGAACCGCCCGATCACCCGTGAACCGCAGTCCCATGACGCAGGCACCTTCAGCCACGCGCTCTTTCACGATGCGCAGATCCTCCGAGCTCAACTGAACGCTGGCCTTGGCCTTCGCCGTGAAACCGATGGGCAACGAGGGTTGGCTCAGCACCGGGGCAATCATCTCGGGTCCAGCCATCATGCCGAGCGCGAATCCGCCGGTGAAGCACATGCCGACCGCACCGACGCCGGGACCACCGCAGGAGCCATGGGCGAATCGAGCCAGCGCTCGCAGCCATTCCGATACAGGCGCTGTCTTGCCTGTGGCGAATGCCGCAAACTCCCGCGCCACACAGGCCTTGGCGATCGAGGATGCGATGTAGCGACCCGAGGGTTCACGTCCGGGTTCACCGAACAAAACCGGCAGCAACACCGTGCAACCGAGGGCTCGAACCCTGCGGGCGAAATCGGCAACCTTGGGCGTAATGCCCGGTATCTCCGCAATCACGATTACGGCAGGTCCCTCTCCACTGCGAAACACATCGTGAACGATCCCCTTATGGGCGAATGACCCTCGATCGAAATCGGACAGATCGTCAGCGCCGTTTTCGCCAGTGTGCGGGCCGGAGGAGTTTTCAGACATGACCGGACGCTAGATCGGGACTCGAACCCGGTGGTGTCGATTCGCTGGGAAAGCCATCAGCGGCCGTCGGTCGACGCCGGGTAGTAGAAACTGAACAGGTAACCGGAATCATCGCCGGGTCATCAACTGGATTTCGGGGGCATTCGTGGCACGTAGCGAAGGACGTTTCGAGGGCAAAGTGGTGTTCATCACCGGCGCCGCCCGTGGTCAGGGGCGCGCCCACGCTCGCCGGTTCGCCGCCGAGGGCGCCAACATCATCGCCGTCGATGTCTGTGCTCCGGTTCTCCCTGACGTCAGCTACGAATCGGCGACCGTCGAAGATCTGCACGAGACCGTGCGCCTCGTCGAACAAGAGGGTCGTGGCATCGTCGCCCACGTCGCCGATGTGCGCGATCAGGCATCACTCGACGCAGCCGTGGCTGAGGGCGTCGACCGCTTCGGCAGGCTCGACGTCGTCGTCGCCAATGCCGCAGTCGCGAGTTATCACCTCACTTGGGAAGTTCCCGAGGAGCATTGGGCGACTGTTCTCGACGTCAATCTCACCGGCGTCTGGCGCACGGTCAAGGCATCGTTGCCCGCCATGATCGAGGCCGGTAACGGCGGCGCCATCACGTTCATCAGTTCTGCTGCTGGTCTGCGCGGCTATTCGTACCTCGGCCATTACGCCGCCACGAAACACGGCCTCGTCGGTTTGATGCGCTCGCTGACCCTCGAGGTCGGTCAGTACGACATCCGGGTGAACTCGTTGCATCCGGGCGCTGTCGACACCGTCATGGGGAACGATCCTGATGTTCCGCGCATCATCGCCGAGGATCCCCGGACCACCGGCGCCTACACCGGCCAACGGCCTCTCGGCGGCGGGGCTCAACTCACCGACGACATCTCCAACGCGCTGCTGTGGCTCAGTTCCGACGAGGCTCGCATGGTCACCGGCATCACGCTGCCCATCGACGCCGGCGCAGCAATGCGCTGAGAGGATTCCATCATGAGCGTCAGACTCCCCCGCCAGAAGCCGTTCCGATTCAGCATTCAGGCCAGCGAACCGCCCGGCGGATTCACCGGAACCGCCGACGACGGCAACCGCTGGCGCGCGCTCGCCCGTCAGGTTGAAGCCCTGGGTTACGACTCTTTGACAATCGCCGATCACCTCGACGAACAGTTCGCTGTCACCCCCGCGCTCGTGTCGGCAGCCGAAGCGACCACGACGCTCAAAATCGGCACGTTGGTGTGGTGCAACGACTATCGCCATCCCGTCCTTCTGGCCAAGGAAGCCGCCACTATCGACATCCTGAGCGGCGGTCGCCTTGAGTTCGGGCTCGGTGCCGGCTGGATGACAACCGATTACGAACAATCCGGCATCGTCCTAGATCGGCCCGGCGTGCGCATCGATCGTCTGGCCGAATCACTTCAGATCATCAAGGGATTGTTTGCTGACGGACCCGTCACGTTCGCCGGAGACCATTACAACGTCACCGCACATGAGGGAACGCCGAAGCCTCTCCAGAAGCCCGGCCCTCCGATCCTTCTCGGCGGTGGCGGCAAGCGGATGCTCACCCTCGCGGCACAACAGGCCGACATCATCGGCATAAACGTGTCACTCGCCGCCGGCGTCATTGACGCAAGTGCAGGGCCCAACGCAACCGGTGAGGCCACCGAGGAAAAACTCCAATGGATTGTTGAAGCAGCTGGTGATCGCTACGACGACATCGAACTGCAGACTCGCGTGCACCTTGCTGTCGTCACCGATGACCGTGAAGCGTTCGCAGACATGGTCGCCCCCGCGCTCGGGCTCACCGGAGCACAAGCGCTCGAATCACCGCACGCGCTGGCCGGCACCGTCGATCAGTTGTGCGAAACGATCATCGAACGCCGCGAACGCTACGGACTGTCGTATGTCACCGTCGGCGCCGACGCCGTGGAATCGTTCGCACCGATCGTCGCCCGCCTCGCCGGCACCTAAGAACCCGTCAGCGGCGCAACCAAGCCTCAGGGTCCGCGGTCAGGTCGGTGATGGCCGCCGGAAGTTCGCCGGCCACGATGTCGGCCAACGACACGTGTTCAAGCACAGTCCGCAGACTGGCCCGCGTCGCGACCCAGACCGTGCGCAAATGTTCGGCTGGACCCACATAATCAATCGCGTCGGGACTTTCGCCCCGGACTTCAGCAAGGGGACCATCGACAGCTCGAATCACATCGGCCACCGTGATTGATGAGGCAGGACGGGCAAGACGGAAACCGCCCGAGGCACCGCGCTGCGACAAGACCAATCCGGATCGCTTCAATTCGGCCAGGATGTTTTCCACAAAATTGAGCGGCATCGACTGACTCGTGGCGACGCTCTCGGCCTTCATCGGCCGCCCCTCGGTTTCCGTGGCCAACACGAGTAGCGCCCGCATCGCGTAATCAGACTTCGCGGAAATGTACACAGGCCCATTCTGACCTAGTGAGACACCAGCCGGGTAGACAGAACAGCTACTCCCACTCGATGGTGCCGGGGGGCTTTGAGGTGATGTCGTAGGCCACGCGATTGATACCCGGGACCTCGTTGATGATTCGCGATGACATGCGTTCGAGCAGGTCATAGGGAAGTCGGGCCCAGTCGGCGGTCATGGCGTCTTCACTTGTGACCGCACGGATAATGATCGGATGCCCGTAGGTGCGTTCGTCGCCCATGACACCGACAGAACGGATGTCGGGAAGAACGGCAAAGGCTTGCCAAATCTCGCGTTCGAGGCCGGCCGCTTTGACTTCTTCCCGCACGATCGCATCGGCGTGTTGCAGCATCGCGACTTTGTCGCGCGTGACTTCGCCGATGATGCGGACACCGAGTCCCGGACCGGGAAACGGTTGACGCCACACAATTTCGTCGGGAAGGCCTAGTTCGGCGCCCACCTTGCGCACTTCATCCTTGAACAGCGCGCGCAAGGGCTCGACAAGTTCAAAGTCCATGTCGTCGGGTAGCCCGCCAACATTGTGATGACTCTTGATCTTGGCTGCGTCCTTCGTGCCCGATTCGATGACGTCGGGATACAAGGTTCCCTGCACAAGGAAACGGGCATCATCGAGACCAACCTTCGCGTCCTCAAAGACACGAATGAAGAGTTCGCCGATCGCTTTGCGCTTCTCTTCGGGATCGGTGATCCCTTCGAGTCGATCGAAGAACCGATCGCCAGCACGGACATGGATCAGTTCGATGCCCTGATGACGCTGGAAGGTTTCGACGACCTGTTCGCCCTCACCTTGGCGCATCAGACCGGTATCGACGAACACGCACGTGAGTTGCGAACCAATGGCTTTGTGAACGAGCGCAGCAGCAACGGCGGAATCGACGCCGCCAGACAACCCGCAGATTGCGCGGCCGGTGCCGACCTGAGCACGAATTAGTGCGACCTGCGTCTCGATGATCGACGACATCGTCCA
>CAMCTY010000021.1 GCA_945878725.1 Bifidobacterium breve
CGCACGGCGCCGTCTGACATAACGTCGGACCCATGGCAACCAAGAACGCTGAATATCGTCAACTCATCGGTGGCGAGTGGGTCTCCGGTGGAGACGGCACCTACGACATCATCAACCCTGCGACCGAAAAGGTTGTGGCACAGGCGCCCGAGGCTTCGGCCGGCGATGTCGCTGCTGCCGCTGCTGTTGCTGCTGAAGCCTTCCCGGCCTGGAGTCGCACGACACCGCAAGAACGAGCCGAACTTCTCGCCGCTGCCGGCCGGGAACTCGCCAAGCGCACGCCCGATCTGATCCCCCTCGTGATTAGCGAGACCGGCGCTACTTCATCGGTCGGTTCGCTCATGCAGATTCCCGTTGCGATCTCGCGTTTCGAGCGTTACGCCCGTGGCGCGCTGGAGGATCTCAGCCGCCCTCTGCCCCCTCAGCCGATCGGCTCGACGCCGCTTGCCGCCGGAGCCCTCATGGGTGGCCTTGCTCGCAAGGTTCCCGTCGGCGTCGTCGCGTGTATCGCTCCTTATAACTTCCCGACGACTTCAATGGTCGGCAAGATCGCCCCAGCTCTTGCGGTGGGTTGCACCGTCGTCATGAAGCCGGCGCCGCAGGATCCGCTCTGCGTGATCGAACTCGCAAAGATTCTTGAGGACGTCGGTTTCCCGAAGGGCGTCGTCAACATCGTCACCGGTGGTCAGGCCAGCGTCGGCGCCAACCTCGTGTCCGATCCCAACGTCGACATGGTCAGCTTCACTGGTTCATCCGCCGTCGGTTCGATGATTGTCGCCGCTGGTGCGCCGTCGATGAAGCGTCAACTTCATGAGCTCGGTGGCAAGGGTGCATGCCTCGTTGCCGAGGACGCCGATATCGACAAGGCCGTCGCTGGCATCGCCAGTGTGTGGGCCTTCCATTCAGGCCAGATCTGTACCGCACCGACTCGCGTAATCGTGCATCGCAGTCGCTACGACGAACTCGTCACTCGACTTGCCGGCGCCGCACGCGCTCTCAAGGTCGGCGATCCGCTTGATGCATCGACGCAGGTCGGTCCGGTTATCTCGGCACTGCAGAAGTCGCGCATCCTCAGCCACATCGACAATGGTGTTGCCGAAGGCGCCGAACTCATTGTTGATGGTCGCGATCCGGGTATGGATTCCGGTTTCTATGTCGGCCCGACACTGCTCGCCGGCTGCAACAACACGATGTCGCCTGTTCGTGAAGAGATCTTCGGCCCGGTCGTCGTCGTAGTTCCGTTCGACACCGAAGAAGAGGGCATCGCAATCGCCAACGACAGCGATTACGGCTTGTTCTCCTACGTTTTCAGCCAAGACACCCCCCGCGCATTCGAGATTGCGAAGCAGATCCGTTCGGGTCGCGTCGGCATCAACAGTGTGCAGACTCACCACGAAACGCCGTTCGGTGGCTTCAAGCTCTCGGGCATCGGTCGCGACGGTGGCACGTGGGGCCTCGACGCATACACCGAATGGCAGTCGATCATCTGGGCAAGCTGATCCGTCAGCGTGCTTGTGTAGTCACCATCACCAACAACAACAACGTATTCAGGGGGCAGTCATGAAGGGCATCGTGTTCACCGGCGAAAGCGCCGAAGTTCTTACCGGTCTCGAAGTTCGTGATCCGGGTCCGGGCGAAGTCATCGTGCGCATCGCCGCCGCGGGCGTGTGCCACAGCGATGTCACCGCTGCCGCTGGCTTATTCGGCTGGCCCGCTCCGGCGGTGCTTGGTCACGAAGGTGCTGGCGTCGTTGATCAGATCGGCATTGGCGTCACCAATGTCGAAGTCGGCGACCACGTGATCATCTCGACTCTCGCCGCATGCGGTATGTGCAAGGCCTGTGCGGCCGGCAAACCGACGCGCTGTCGTCAGACCCTCGGCAATATGGCTCAGCCGTTCACGCTCAATGGTGATCCCTGCTGGAACTTTGCCGCAGCCTCGGTCTTCATCGAGCGCACGATTGTCAAGGCGATCCAGGCCGTCAAGATCCCCAAGGACGTTCCGCTCACGTCGGCATGCCTGGTCGGTTGCGGCGTGATGACAGGTGCCGGTTCTGTTCTCTATCGGTCGAATGTCCAGGTGGGTGACACCGCCGTCGTCTACGGCTGTGGTGGCGTCGGGCTCAACGCCATTCAGGCTCTCCGCGTGCGTCGTGCCAGTCGCATCATCGCCATCGACACCGAACCGCAGAAGGAGGCACTCGCCCGTGCCTTCGGCGCCACCGATTACATCGACGGTCGTTCGGACGATGTCGTGGAACAGGTCCGCAAGCTTGTGCCGTATTCGGATACCGAACTCTCGGGTCCCTTCAACGCCGGTGGCGTCGACTGGGTCTACGACGTCGTGGGTCACCCGACTGTCACCTCCAATGCGCTCGAGATGCTCGATTGGGGCGGCACTGTCGTCATCATCGGAACTCCCGGTGGCGATGCCAAGTTCGAACTTCCGTACCAACGGTTCACGCAGAACGAGCGTGGTGTGATCGGCTCTCGCGCCGGTTCGTACAGCCCGCATCGCGACATTCCGCAGATCATCGATCTCTACCGTCGCGGCGAATTCATGCTCGACGAACTCGTCTCGGCCACATACCCGATGGAGAATTTTGCCGACGTCGTACACGACATGCATTCGGGCAGCATCGCCCGTGGCGTGCTCACCTTCGACTGATCCCTCGCACTACTGATCCCTCGCACGGGCTCACCGAAACACGATCACTTAACTCATTCATTCAACGTTTTACAGGGGAATCATGGAACAGCGTTATGCAGGCAAGGCCGCCGTCGTTACCGGCACCGGCTCGGGAATCGGTCGTGCGGTCGCACAGCGGCTTGCTGCTGAGGGCGCAAAGGTCGCATGTCTCGACGTCAACGGTGACAGTGCGAAAGCAACCGCCGACGGCATCGGCGCAAATGCGATTTCGTTTGCGTGTGACGTGAGCGACTGGGCGCAGGTTGAGGCGACCATCGCCGACGCAACGAAGGCCTTCGGTCAGATCGATGTGCTGTGCAACGTCGCCGGCATCGGCGGATTCGCCAACAGCCACGAGGTCGATCCGGGTCTCTATGCGCGCATGATTGCTGTAAACCTCACTGGCACGTTCCTCATGTGCCGCGGCGTTCTTCCCCAGATGGTCGAGCGTGGCAATGGCGTCATCATCAATACCGCATCCACCGCGGGCGTCATGGGACAGCCGTGGAGCGCCGGTTACTGCTCGTCGAAGGGCGGCGTGGTCGCGCTGACCAAGGCGCTTGCGACGGAATACGACACGCCGATCCGGGTCAATGCTGTTGCCCCCGGTGGCGTGGAGACCAACATGTACTCAGCCTTCATCCCACCGGATGGTGCGGATTGGGGTCGCATGAAGAAGATGTCCCGAGACAATGTCGACGTGGCTGCACCGGAAGAACTGGCCGGCCTCTTTGCGTATCTCGGTTCCGATGAAGCTCGTTACATCACCGGCTCAATCATGGTGATGGACGGCGGAATCACCAGCTGACCAATCAGCAAACAGTGCCCGGACCCAGGGGGACCGGGCGCTACGGAAATCGGGTGGCTCCTCGTCTGTGGCAGTCGTCACACACGAGTCGCTGAACTCGGTTATCCTCACCAATGCAGTTACCAAACTCAGGGGGGACAAAAGTGAAGCGATACCGTCTAATACTGCTTTCTGCGGTGCTCAGCGTTGGTCTTGTGGCCGGCGCTTGTGGCCGCAGTGGCTCCGATTCAGAGAATTCGACAGCGGATCCGGCTAAGGCCGCAAGTGCCGCGTGTTCGAAAACCACGCTCGAAGCGACCGATATCGGCGTCAGTGCCGACACGATCACTGTCGAAGTTATGGCCGATACCGGCTCGGCACTTGCTCCCGGATTGTTCCAGGGCAACGTCGATGCCATGAATGCCTATGCGAAGTACGTCAATGCCAATGGCGGCATTGGTTGCCGTCAGCTCAAGGTCGAAGCATGGGATTCCAAGCTTGATCCGACCGAGTCCAAGAACGGCATCATCAACGCCTGCAAGACCGCAGTCGCAATGGTTGGTGGCAACGCCCTGTTCAACCCGGACACGTCGGTCCTGAACACGTGCGTCGACAAGGCCGGCGTGGCAACGGGACTTCCCGACTACGCCGCTTTGGCCAATGACATCAACGAGCAGTGTGCGCCGACCGCCTTCATCATTCAGGCCGTCGCCGAATCCTGCACGACGCTTACCGGTGTTCGTGATCTCAAAGCGTTCGTCGGAACCTTCGAATTCTATAAGACATTGGCTCCGAGCATCAACGCTTTGTTCCTTGTTCCCGGCGATCTTCCGACGACAATCCAGTCGGCGACTTACCAGATCGCGGCAGCCAAGCAGGTTGGTATCAACGTCACTGATGCGATGAAGGTCTCGGGTCGTGCTGAGCAGGCGGCCTTCACGACCTACGTCCAAGCCATCAAGGCCAGTAACGACAATATGGTCTACAACGGCTCAAACGATGTGGCCATGACGAAGATGCGTAAGGAAGCCGCAGCACAGGGCCTCGACTCGGTCAAGATTTGGGGCTGCTCGCTGGCCTGCTATACCGAAAACTTCAAGGCACAGGGCACAGCAGTCGAAGGCACATATGTCTGGATGCAGTTCCTTCCGTTTGAAGAGGCATCGAGCAACGCCGCCAATCAGGCTTATGTCACTGCGAGCAACGGCAAGCCCGACGCATTCGGTGCACAGGCATGGCAGGCCGGTATGGCCTTCAAGGCGACCATCGATTCGATTGTCGCCACCAAGGGAGCGAACGGGATCACCCGTGCCGCGATCCTTGAGACCATGAAGACTCTGAAGTTTGACGCTGACGGTTGGATCGGTGCCCGCGTCGGCCAAAAGGTGTTCTCCGAATGCATGGTCATGATGCAGATGCAGGGTGGCAAGTTCATCCGTGTCACTCCGAAAGAGGTCGGCAAGCTCGACTGCAATCCGAAGTACATCGCCACCGTGAAGATCGATCCGCAGGAAGCGGCGAAGTCAGTCAAGTAGTAACGCAGTAGTGCAGTAGTGCCGGGAGGGGCCAGTTCGACTGGGCTGGCCCCTCCCTTCACATCCATGCAGCCGCACCAGCAGGGGGAAACATGCGGTTCAAGCTCAATTCCAGGTTGATCTCCGCGGCCGTAGTCGGGTTGATTCTTGCCTTCGTGATCAACAAGAGCTGGGGCTCGGCGTCGTTCTTCGACTCCAAGAACATCTCGACGTTCCTGGTGGTCGGTGTCGCTCTCGGTGGCATCTACGCGATCACCGCAGGCGGCCTCGTTGTCACGTATGCGACGACCGGCATCTTCAACTTTGCGCACGCCGCGATCGGTTGTTTCCTAGCGTTTTTCTATTGGCAAGTGACCGTGCAATGGCACGTACCGACGTTGCTCGGCATCTTCATCACGCTCGGCATCGTTGCCCCACTTATTGGCATCGGTCTCGATCGGCTCATCATGCGGCGCCTGCGCGATGCCGCGCTCGTTGTCCAACTGATGGTGACCGTGGGCTTGATGCTCACGTTCATGGGAGTCACCCTCACCGTCTGGAGCCCCAAGACGGGCCGGACGCTCGACCACTTCTATCAGCAGTCGAAGGGCATCGAAATTGGTTCGGTCGTCGCCACATGGCACCGAATCATTACGGTCATCATCGCTCTTGTCGTAGCGGTGGCCCTGCGGTGGCTGCTCTATCGCACCCGCCTCGGCATCTCCATGCGAGCGGTTGTCGACAGTCGCAGTCTCGCCGGACTCACCGGCGCTAAGCCGTCAATCATCAGCGGCGCCTCGTGGGCCCTTGGCTGCATGACTGCCGGGCTTGCCGGCATTCTCATCGCTCCCGAGACCGGTCTTGTTGTTGAGAACCTCGCGCTCATAATCATCGTGGCGGCTGCCGCGGCGGCAATCGCGCAATTGAAGAGCATCCCAATGGCCTTTGCCGGCGGTCTGATCATCGGACTCGCAACGTCATTTTCGACAACGTTCCTTTCGTTCGGTACCGACTGGAACTATGCGGGCGAAGCGATTCCTAGCGTGATCCTCTTCATCGCTCTTCTCTTCCTTCCGCAAGCTCGACTCGAGACCGGCAAGGTACGGCTCACCAAGCGCACCGAACGACTCACGAAACCGTGGGAGGCGGGTCTTGGCGGCGTTGTCCTGATCGTGATCGTCGGGGCCTGGGCCAACGGATGGATCCCGTGGTTCACGGGCACGACGTTCGGTGAACGGTCGGCGGTGTGGCTTGGCCGCGGCGCCGGCTTCCTCGTCTTCGGCCTCATCATGCTTTCGCTGGTTCCACTGATCGGCTGGGCCGGTCAGGTGAGCTTCGCCAACTTCGCGATCGCCGGAATCGGTGCGGTTCTGTTCTCCCACTTCGGGGGACAGAACGGCGATCCGATCGGAATCGTCCTCGTGATGCTGGTTTGCGCTCCACTCGGACTAGCGATCGCCCTTCCTGCCCTCCGACTAAAGGGTCTGTATCTGGCTCTTGCCACGATGGCGTTTGCTGAGTTCACCGACAAGGTCATCATCCGACATCCTTCGATGCTTGATCCATCGAACTCGGGAGTTCTCTACAAGCCCCTGAAGATCCTTGGATTCTCGATCTCGACCGACACGATGGATCGAAAAGCCTTCGTGATGTTCCTGATCATCACGTTCGCATCGCTGTTCTTCATGCTGGAGATGCTGCGCCGCAGTCGCTGGGCGCGTCGATGGATCGCGATGTCCGACAGTCCGGCAGCATCGGCCACGATTGGTGTGAATCTCACGACGACCAAAATGGTCGTGTTTATGTTGTCCGGCGCAATGGCCGGTTTCGCCGGCTGCATGCTCGGTCTGCAAACTGGAGCGCTCAGAGTCGACTCGTTCCCGATGTTCGTCGGCCTGCCGATCGTGTTGTTGCTCGCCGCACAGGGAGTGCGATATCCGATCGCCGCCTTCATGGGAGCCATCGGGTTGGCCTCGTTCCCGGCGATCAGTGAGTTGTTCGGTAACCCAACGTGGCTTACTCAGCTGGCGCTCGTCGGTCCCGGCATCGCCGCAATCGTGATGGCATACCGTCCCGAAGGCGGCGTGTTCTACGCCGGACGCGATCTCGCCGGGCTGCTCCCGTGGCGACAAGACGCCCGGGAGGAAAAGGTTCTGCTCGAAGCGAAGATTCGTGCCGAGAACATCGGCAAGGACGAGATCAACGACCTCGGACTCACTCGCCCGTTCACGGCCGAGAAGGTCTCCCAGCTCGATCGAATTCTCGATGTGACTGACGCACTTGACGAGCACCCGACGACGCCAAGGAAGGTGATGTCATGACGCCAATTCTCGAAACGAAGGACGTTGTTGTCCGCTTCGGTGTTCTGCAGGCTGTTTCCCGGGCCAGCATTGAAGTAATCGAAGGACGCGTCACCGGGCTCATCGGACCAAACGGTGCCGGCAAGACCACGTGCTTCAACGTGATTACCGGATTGCAGGAGCCGACGAGCGGCAAGGTGTTGTTCGAAGGACAGGACATCACCAACAAAAACCCGTACAAGCGGGCCCGCCTCGGTATCGCCCGTACGTTCCAGAAGCTGGAGGTGTTCGGCAGTTTGTCGGCGAGGGAGAACATCCTGGTCGCGGCCGAGCAGCGCAAGACATGGGATCGGTCAGGGTTCAGCCCGGCCGCTGTGTGCAACGAAATCCTTGAGAAGACCGGATTGTCTGACGTGTCGGAGTTCATGGTTGGCACGTTGCCGACTGGTACGGCCCGACTCGTTGAACTGGCTCGGGCATTGGCCAGCAATCCCCGCGTTCTGCTGCTCGACGAACCGTCCTCCGGCCTGAACGAGGAGGAAACAGCCGACATGGCGGCGTTGCTCCGCACATTCGTCGCCGAGGGTCTTGCCGTTCTTCTCGTCGAACACGACATGTCGTTCGTGATGGGCACGTGCGAATACATCCACGTACTCGATTTCGGAACGATCATTGCGTCCGGAACCCCTCCCGAAGTGCAGGCGAACAGCGCGGTTCAGGCTGCGTACCTTGGAACTGAAACGGTCGAGGAGGCCTCATGACACCGATTCTCGAACTCCGAAACCTCCGGGGTGGCTACGGCACAATCGACGTGCTGCATGGCGTGAATCTCAAGCTCGAAGCCGGTCAGGTTCACGCGCTGTTGGGCCCGAACGGCGCCGGAAAGACAACCACGCTTGCCGTCTGCAGTGGGCAAATCGTCCCGAGCGCCGGTCAGTTGCTGATCAGCGGTCGCGAAGTCAACGGCGTGAGTAGCGACTCGCTGGCTCGTGCCGGTGTGTGTCTTGTTCCCGAAGGACGGGGGATCTTCCCGAACCTCACTGTCAGTGAGAACCTTCGCATGTTCACACATACTGGGACGTCATTCTCCGACATTCAGGATCGGTCGTTCGCCCAGTTTCCGAGGCTGAAAGAGCGGCGCAAGCAGATCGCCGGCACGTTGTCCGGCGGTGAACAGCAGATGCTCGCAATGGCGCGAGCACTCGCCGTAAACCCGTCGCTGCTGCTGCTCGACGAACTCTCGATGGGCCTTGCGCCGCTGATCGTTGAGGAACTCTACGAACGCGTTGCCGAACTTGCATCGCAGGGAATCTCGATCCTCGTGGTGGAGCAGTTCGCACAGGCGGTTCTCGGCATCTCCGATATCGCGTCGATCATGCTGCATGGTCGAATCACGCGGACCGGGCCTCCTGCGGAGATAGCCGAGGTGCTCACCGAGGCCTACCTCGGCGGATCCACCGAAACATCCCACGCCTAAGTCAACCCAAGTCAACCCACTACCTGTCCAAAAAAGTTGGAGGAGCAAATGAGCACCACTGAAAGCCCTAATGAATTGTCACCTCGCCTCCAGGAGTTCCAGGGCGAAGTCGACTCCCTGAAAGTCGACGGAGGAAAGTCCAATCCCGAGCGGATCTGGCTGATCCTTTCCCGCCTCGGTCTCCTGATCGGCATCATCCTGTCGCTCGTGAGCTGGCTGTCCACGCAGGGCAGCACCCGGGGCGCGTGGACGGACGACTACGCCGCAATGGGTACGTTCGGTCTCACGCTCGCGGTCGCTTCCGGCGCCGTGTTCATCGTGATGTCGCTGCGTCGGTACTTCCGGTACTGGCTGGTGCGTCTGATCTTCGAACAGCGCGAACAGACCGACCGCATTCTCGGGAAGTAATTCCCGAGTTCCTCACGTATCCGGGTGTGGCAATCCTGACGTAGATTGCCTAGGTCAATCAACGTTTCAGGGGGATGCAATGGGGATGCCGACAGATATTTCCGTCATCGACACGATGATCGGATTTCCGGCACGCGATCTGAAGGCGCAATACGCCTTCATCACGAGGCAGACGAAGGACGCGGAGTCAAAGGAAGACTTCGAGTTCCCGGCCGAGTACATGTTCAAGGCTTCGCCGGACAAGGAGAAGGAACTCCGCGAGACGACCGATCCGGTTGCCTTCACCGTCGACCAGATGGACAAGTGGGGCGTCGGCGTCGGCATGGTCGGTGTCGGTCATCGCGAAGAAGGCGGCGAAGCGACCGGTGAAGAGGCGATCAAGCGCTTCCCGGATCGTTTCGTGGCGTCGGTGGGTGCCGATCCGAACGACGGCATGAAGGGCATCGAAGCCATCGTGCGTGCCTACGAAACATGGGGCGCTCGCTCAATCTCGATGTTCCCGGCCGGTTGCTTCCCGCAGGTGCCGATCAACGACAAGAAGATGTACCCGATCTACGCGAAGGCCTGCGAACTCGATATTCCTGTGTTCGTGTGCACCGGCATTCCGGGCCCGCGTCTGAAGTTCCAGTGCCAACACGTGGAACTGATCGACGAGGTCATGTACGACTTCCCAGAGCTCACCTATGTCTCGCGTCACGGCTGCCAGCCCTGGACCGAACTCATGGTCAAGCTGATGCTCAAGTGGCCTGGCCTGCACTACTCCACCTCGGCGTTCGCTCCGAAGCATTACGACCAGCGCATCATTGACTACGCGAATACCCGCGGAGCCGACAAGGTGCTGTACGCCGGTTATTTCCCGATGGGCCTGTCGCTCGAGCGGATCATGACCGAGATGAAGGATGTCCCGTTCAAGGACGAGGTGTGGCCAAAGTTCCTGCGTGGCAACGCCGCCCGCCTCCTGAAACTGGACGCCTGACCCGACTGCTGATCACTCGGGGAACTCGGCCTACGATTAGCTCCTTGTCGAAGGTGTCCGATGACGTATCGGATGCCGAGTTCCCCCGATCACGGTAGGTAGATGATGGGTCTTCCCCTCGATATTGCGACAGTCCCGGACGAGGAGTTCCGCGCCGAAGCCAGAGACTGGCTCCTTGTGAACCTTGTCGGCGAGTACGCGTCCCTCAAGGGCCGCGGAGGCCCCGGTGACGAGGAGATCGGTTTCGAGATCCGCGAGCGCTGGGAGCTCGTGCTCGGTGAAGCCGGATGGATTGGTCTCGGCTGGCCGACGGAGTTCGGCGGCCGCAACGCAACCGTTGCCCAGCAGATCATCTGGGCCGAAGAGTACGCACGCGCTCAGGCGCCCGGTCGTGTGAACCACATGGGCGAAAACCTTCTCGGTCCGACACTCATCGAACACGGAACCAGCGAACAGCGCGAGCGCTTCCTACCCCCGATCCTGCGAGGTGAGGAGCGTTGGTGTCAGGGCTACAGCGAACCGAACGCCGGTTCCGATCTTGCCAACGTGCAGACCAAAGCGGTTCTCGACGGTGACCAGTGGATCATCAACGGTCAGAAGGTCTGGACGTCGCTTGCCCATGTGTCGCACTGGTGCTTCGTCGTTGCCCGCACTGAAGTCGGATCAGTCCGCCACAAGGGACTTTCATTCCTGCTCGTGCCGATGGATCAGCCCGGTGTTGAATCGCGGGCAATCGTCCAGATCACCGGCGGCGGCGAGTTCAACGAAGTCTTCTTCTCCGACGCAGTCACCGATGCTGGCCTCATCGTCGGTGAACCCGGCAAAGGCTGGGGCGTGGCGATGGATCTCCTTGCTCTTGAGCGGGGCATCTCAACGTTGGCGCAGCAGGTCGGTTTCGAACGCGAGATGGACCAACTCATGGCACTCGCAAAGGAGCGCGGTTCGTCCAGCGATCCGATCATGCGGCAACGACTCGCGAGCGCATGGACCGGTCTCAAACTGATGCAATGGAATGCCCTGCGTTCGATGGGGACGGGTGTCCCCGGTCCCGAAGCCTCGATCTCCAAATTGTTTTGGGGTACGTGGCACCGCGATCTCGGCGAACTCGCCATGGACATCGGCGGGATCGAAAGCCAAATCGCTGAAGGCTTCCCCTACGAACTCACGCTCGATCAGAAACTGTTTCTCTTCACCCGTTCCGAAACCATCTACGGCGGGAGTAACGAGATCCAACGCAATGTGTTGGGTGAGCGTGTGCTCGGTCTGCCCAAGGAGCCCAACCCGTCATGAGTACTTCCTCGCCCGTTTACGTTCCTGGTCATGGCCTTTTGGCGGGCAAGAAAGTTCTGGTCACGGCCGCCGCCGGTACGGGCATCGGATTCTCGGCGGCCAAGCGCTGCCTCGAAGAAGGTGCCACCGTCGTGATTTCCGACAAGCACGAGCGTCGTTGCGCGGAGTCTGCTGCGGAACTCGGCGTCGTCGGCATCCCGTGTGACGTGACTGTCGAAGCTGATGTGCAAGCGCTCATTGCCGGTGCCGCTGCATCACTCGGTGGAATCGACATCGTCATCAACAACGCCGGTCTGGGTGGCGAGGTGCCGATCGTCGACATGACTGATGATCAGTGGAATCTCGTTCTCGACGTCACGCTGAACGGAACGTTCCGGTGCATGCGCGCCGAACTCAAGTACCTCTACGAGAACGGCGGCGGCGTCATCGTGAACAACGCGTCTGTTCTTGGATGGCGAGCACAAGAAGGTCAGGCTCATTACGCCGCCGCTAAGGCTGGCGTGATGGCGCTCACCCGCTGTGCGGCGATCGAAGCGGCACCGCACAACGTGCGTGTCAACGCCGTTGCCCCCAGTCTCGCCATGCACCCATTCCTCGCCAAGGTCACGAGTGATGAACTCCTGGCGCAGCTTGAGCAACGGGAAGCATTCGGTCGTGGCGCCGAGCCGTGGGAGATCGCCAACGTGATGGTGTTCCTTGCATCCGACTACAGCTCCTACATGACCGGCGAAGTTGTGTCGGTCAGCAGTCAGCACCCGTAACTAGCGAAACGTCTGGATCGGCAGATGGGTCGCCATCGCCGAGCCGGCCGGCCCCAGCAGTTGATGGGCCCGAAGATTCCGCTTGTGGAACAGGACCAACAACGTCTCGTCGAACGTGCCGGTGTCAGCATCAGCGAGCACGAAGCGTTCCAGTTCGGTTTCGCCATCGAACCAGTTGTCGGGACGGTGGCCGAGCAGTTCTTCGAGATCGTCGAGATCGTCGGTGCTTACCGACTCGCCGACTTCGATCGCTCGCGCCGCGTGACGAGCCTCGCGGAACAGGGCGCGCAGCCGGTACCGAAGGAACTCGTCGTCGACGGCTCCGTCACCGACAGAAAGTGAGCGCAAGACGGTGGCCATGTGCTCGACGGGCGTGGAAGCTCGGCCTTTGTTCGAATCGGGTTGTTCAACGGTAGGAAGTTCGATGTCGAGGATCTCGGCGAGCGCCTCTGTCGCGAACAGGTTGGTCTCGTAACACCACTGCATGTTGGTCATGAGATCGGTGTCGGCGTTGGGCTGGCGCACGGCCTGCCCGAGAGCAAGTTGGTTCGTGAGGGTGAACGCAAAGTGGTGACGCATGAGAGCGTCAACGTCGACCGATGTGCCCGTGAGTTGCTCATAACGGGCGTAGAGCGTTGGGAAATCGCCGTATCCGACGATGGTGTCGCGCATTCGCCACGCCGCAAGGTCCATCATCGGATCGCCGATGTGTCCGATCTCGAGATCGAGGACAGCGACGATGCGGCCATCGGCCTGATGGAACTGGCCGGAGTCCCATGTAATGACTGACTCGCGACCGAGCGACATCGGGGGATTGCGGCGTAACCAGCCAAGGCAGAACTCCATGAATGGATCTGGCCCGTTCTTCGTAGACCGGAAAACCTCTTCGTACCGGGCGAGTCCGAGTACGCCCGACTGTTGCGGAGTGTCGGCTCGCATGATGCCCGCCGCAGCGAAGGGCTCGACATCAAGCGTGTGCATGCGGGCGAGTATCTGCAGGTAGTCATCGACCGCCGATGCCCTGTCGGCATCGGTGCAACCAACGAAATCCTGTTGGCCGCCGACGCGGTCCATGACGTACGCCATCGGCTCGTCGATCCAGCCGCGCACAGCCGGTGTCGGAATTTCTCGCTCGTGGAGCAACGACTGCAGAGTCATCTCGTGCTCGAGCGGAAAGATCAAGGGCATGTCGGTGCGATCGCCACGGACGACCAGCTCACGGATCTCACCATCGACATTGACGTCGGCAAACCAGACCGGTCGCCAGCGCGGTTGTCGGCGAATCGAGGTCACGGTTCCGCCGAGGTTTGTCTCCAACCAGCGGCGGACGAGTTCGGTGTCGGCGGAGCGCTGATCAATCATGGATCTAGGAAGCGCCTTCGTCGACGACAGTGGGTCGGTCGCCACCACCATGAGCAGCGATGTCGGCGCCGGTGACGTAACTGGCGAGGTCCGAGGCCAGCCAGACGGAAATGTCACCGATATCGGTCGGCATAGCGAAGCGATTCATGGGGATGAGTGCTTCGATCCGCTGGCGGGTGTCGCCTTCGCCGTAGAAGAGCTCGGCTTGTTCAGTGAGGATGTAGCCGACGGTGATGGAGTTCACCCGCACGGCTGGGGCCCACTCCATGGCGAGGGTGGTGGTGAGCTGCTTAAGACCCGCCTTGGCGGCGCCGTACGCCGCGGTGGTCGGGGATGGCCGCTGAGCCACGATCGAGCCAATGTTGATGATCGAGCCGCCGGTGGGCTGATCCTTCATGTGGTGATACGCGCGCTGGGCCACAAACATCGGGGCAAGAAGATTGAGAGCGACAATGCGTTCGGAGAAACGCGGTGAAGCCTCGGCCGAGTCAGCGGGGGGCGAACCGCCGGCATTGTTGATGACGCAGTCGAGATGTCCGGTGATCGCCGCGGCGGCATCGACGGCAGCCCAGGCCGCTTCGCCGTCACGGAGGTCGGCGGCAATGAAGTGCCAATCGGCAGGGAGCGGGTTGTCGGCCTCTTTGCGGGCGCAGACAATCACGGTCGCCCCGGCATCGGCGAAGCGCTGGGCGATACCCCTACCGACGCCCTTGGTCCCGCCGGTAATAAACACCGATTTACCGGTCATGTCGATCTCGAGAGCCACGTCAACCATCCCCTCACACTGTGGTCAGGAGCGAACCCTATGCGCCCCCGCCGCATCTGACGAGCCGTCAGATCACCTAGTAGCGTCGCCCTCTATGGGTATCGAAGTCAGCGTCGGCGCAAACGGCATTGCCGAGGTCGTCCAGAACTGTCCGCCAGTCAATGCGCTTACGGTCGCCGAGTGGTTCCAACTCGCCGACGAGGTGCAGAAACTGGGCCAGGACTCCACCGTCAGGGTCGTCATCTTGCGTGCTGAGGGCCGGGGCTTTAACGCCGGCGTCGACATCAAGGAGATGCAGAACACCGAAGGATTCGGGGCGCTCATCGGGGCCAACAAGGGCTGCTTTGCGGCCTTCGCCGCCGTGTACGACTGCCCGGTCCCGGTCATCTCCGCCGTGAACGGATTCTGCGTCGGCGGCGGTATCGGTCTCGTCGGCAACTCCGACGTGATCGTCGCCTCCGATGATGCCTTCTTCGGCCTCCCCGAGGTGGATCGTGGCGCACTGGGTGCCGCCACCCATTTGTCCCGACTCGTTCCGCAGCACAAGATGCGCGAGATGGTCTACACCTCGGCCAATGTCACGGCGCAGCAACTCCACGCCTGGGGTTCTGTGTCGCAGGTAGTTCCCCGCGATGAACTTCTCGCCACTGCACGCGCGATTGCGGAGAGCATCGCCGCCAAGTCGCCCACGGTGATCCGTGCGGCAAAGGAAAGCCTTAACGGAATCGATCTCTGGGACGTCAAGCGCAGCTATCGCTTCGAGCAGGGATTCACGTTTGAACTCAATCTGTCTGGTGTGTCCGACGAACTCCGAGATGATTTCGTCGAACACGGGAAAGGGAAATGAATGGCTGACAAGCGCATAACCGAGGACGAGGCTGTCGCCACGCTTTCTGATGGCATGACGATTGGTATCGGCGGTTGGGGCAGTCGCCGCAAGCCGATGTCGCTGGTGCGAGCGCTGCTGCGCACCGACCTCAAGGACCTCACCATCGTTTCCTACGGTGGCCCCGATGTCGGCTTGCTCTGTGCGGCCGGCAAGGTCCGCAAACTCGTCTACGGCTTCGTTTCGCTCGATTCGATCGCGCTTGAACCGCATTTCCGTCTCGCTCGTCAGGCCGGATCCATCCCAGAAGTCGTCGAATACGACGAAGGCATGCTGCAGTGGGGGCTCTATGCCGCTTCGTTGCGCCTCCCGTTCCTTCCGACCCGTGCTGGTCTCGGTTCCGACGTCGTGAAGAACTCACCGGATCTCCGCACCGTCACGTCGCCCTATGCCGATGGTGAAGAACTTCTCGCCGTTCCCGCGCTCACGCTCGATGCGGCCTTCGTGCATCTCAATCGGGCCGACGAACGCGGTAATGCCCAGTTCCTCGGACCGGATCTCTACTTCGACGATCTGTTCCTCAACGCCGCTGCCGTCGGCCGCCGGTTCCTCTCCGCTGAGAAGATCGTTCCCACCGCCGAACTCGTGTCGGGTGGCTCGTTCCACACGATGAAGATCAACCGGTCCATGGTCGACGGTGTGATCGAAGCGCCGAACGGCGCACACTTCACAAACTGCCAGCCTGATTACGAACGCGATGAGGCCTTCCAGAAGGACTACGCCAAAGCCGCGGGTGATCCGGAAACCTGGAAAGCATTCGTCGACACGTATCTCTCCGGCAGCGAAGCCGATTATCAGAAGGCGGTGGCGGCACGATGAGTGATGCAACCCTCGGCGAGATCTGCGTTGTCGCAGTGGCCGACACGTTCCGTGGCGATGGGGAAATCTTCGCCTCCGGCATGGGCACCATCCCGATGCTGGGCGCCCGCTTGGCCCGCGCCACCTTCGAGCCGGATCTCCTCGTCAGCGATGGCGAAGCCTTCTTCGTGGCCAACAACCTCCCGGTCGGCGGCACCGACAAAGAGGTCGAAGGCTGGGTTCCATTCCGTTCGGTATTCGACACGCTCTGGGGCGGTCGTCGTCACGTCGTGATGGGAGCCAGTCAGATCGACTCGTTCGGAAACCAGAACATCGCCAACATCGGGGCCTGGGAAAAGCCGAAGGCGCAGTTGCTCGGTGTACGTGGCGCTCCGGGAAACACGATCAATCACACGACCTCGTACTTCATTGGCAACCAGACCAATCGGGTGTTCGTTGAGAAGGTCGACACGGTTTCAGGCATCGGTTATGACCGTGCCGCGAAACTGGGGGAGTGGGTCAAGGCTCATCACGAACTTCGCCGTGTCGTTACCAACCTCGCTGTCTACGACTTCAACACACCTGACCATCACATGAGGGTGGCGTCGTTGCACCCGGGCGTGTCGATCGATGATGTCGTCGCAGCAACCGGTTTCGAACTTGTCATTCCCGCCGACATCCCCACTACCCGCCTTCCGACGGATGAGGAACTCACTGTGCTGCGAGAAGTTCTCGATCCCCGCTCGTTCCGCGATCGCGAATTGCCGGCCTGATGCACCCGGCGCTGAACACCTCGCTCGTTGAACTTCTGGGTTCGCGTTATCCGATCGTCCAGACAGGCATGGGCTGGGTCGCCGGCCCAAAACTGGTATCGGCCACATGCAACGCTGGTGCCTTCGGGATCATCGCGTCGGCAACGATGACGTACGACGAGCTTGTCGTCGCCATCGCCGAGACGAAGCGTCGCACCACCGCTCCCTTCGGCGTCAATCTGCGCGCTGACGCCGACGATGTCCGTCAGCGACTCGAGCTTCTCGTACGCGAGGGAATCCCGGTGGCTTCGTTTGCGCAGGCACCAAAGAAAGACCTCATCGACTACCTGCACGATCATGGCGTCAAGGTGATGCCATCGATCGGCGCCAAGCGCCATGCCGAGAAGGTCATGGAGTGGGGTGTCGATGCGATCCTTGTCCAAGGCGGCGAGGGTGGCGGTCACACCGGTTCAGTCCCCACTTCTTTGCTGCTTCCCGAAGTTGTTGACGTCGTGGGTGGCCGGGTTCCGGTTGTCGCCGCCGGTGGCTACTTCGATGGTCGCGGTCTTGTGAGCGCACTTGCTTACGGGGCTAGTGGCGTCGCTATGGGAACTCGTTTCCTGCTTACCTCTGATTCTGCGGTTCCGGCCGAGGTGAAGAAGGCCTACCTCGGTACCGGTGTGACCGGCACGATCGTCACCACGAAAATCGACGGTGCACCGCACCGCGTCATCCGCACCGACCTCGTCAAGCAGATGGATGGCGCTTCACCGATCACGGCCGTTCCCAAGGCAGTCTTCAACGCCGCGAAGTTCCGTAAGTACACAGGGCTTTCATGGATACAGATGGCCCGCGAAGGTCTGGATATGAAGAAGCGCATGGATCTTCCGTGGGCCGAGGTCATCATGGCGGGCAACACGCCGATTCTCACCAAGGTCACCTTGTGTGACGGCGATCTTGATGCTGGCATTCTTCCTACCGGGCAGGTTGTCGGCGTCATCGATGATCTGCCGTCGGCTGACGAACTCATACGCCGGATCATCGCCGAAGCCGAAGCCACACTTGACCGCCTGGCTGGTCGCACGCCGGGTTCATCCATTCAGGAGTCCTGATGACCACGATTCTCAACGGCGTCGACGGCGTGAAGGCTGCCCTCGGCACCCATCTCGGATACAGCGACTGGCTGCTCATCGAACAGGACCGTGTGAATCTGTTCGCCGAGGCAACGGGCGATCATCAGTGGATCCACGTCGATCCGGAACGGGCCAAGGACGGCCCGTTCGGAGCGGCGATCGCCCACGGCTATCTCACGATGTCACTTTCGAACTATTTCCTGCCGCAGATCGTGGAGGCGCAGGGCTTCTCAGCCGGCGTGAACTACGGCGTCGACAAGGTTCGCTTTCCGTCACCCGTCAAGGTGGGGGAGCGAGTCCGTGCCGGTGCCGAACTGGTCGAGGTAACCGAAGTGAATGGTGGTCTCCAGACCATCATGCGTGTCACCATCGAGATTGAGGGCGGCACCAAGCCAGCCTGCGTGATCGACGCAATCTCGCGCTGGCTCGTCTGAGCCGTCGCAAACGCACAACCGAGTTGGGGGAAACATCATGGCGAATCCGATCGGACCGCTGAGCGCGGGCGACGAACTTTTCAACCACCAGATCATCGACACGGTGGCCGTGGTCGGTACGAGTGACTTGGCCTGGACGGAGAAGGTCTGCGCTCAAGCAATGGCGAAGGACGGCAGCCTGCAATTGGGTTTCGGTCTCGGTAAGTACACCAATCGGAACGTCATGGACGCCTACGGGGGCGTGTCGCGCGGTCGCGAACAACTCGCGGTCCGTATGAGCCGTCGGCTGTCGGACGATCCTCAACTCCTGGGTGGTGGTCCGATCCGCTACGAGATCGTCGAACCGCTGAAGAAGATCCGGTTTGTTCTCGAACCAAACGACACGCAGCCGATTGCCTTCGATTGGTTGTTCGAATCGGTTCTTGAACCGATGGTCGAGGAACGCACCCACAACCGCTCCACATTCCGTGTCGCCTCCGAGCTGGTCCGCTATCACCAGATCGGCGTCTGTTCGGGTTGGGTCGAGGTCGACGGAGTTCGGACCGAGATGAATCCCGATACCTGGGTGTCGACACGCGATCACTCATGGGGTGTCCGTTATGACGTCGGTGAACCTCCAACCGACATGGAGCCCCAGCGCGGTCTCGATGGTGCGCAGTTCCAGTTCTTCTGGAGCCCGATCCTCATGGAGCGTCCTGACGGCAGCCGCTACGGCCTGTTCTTCAATGTCGCCAAAACCGTCTTCCCGGGGTTCATGCAAAAGAGCGTTACCGCACTCATAGAGGAGACCGACGGTTCGGTCACCCACATGGCCGACGTTGAGCAGGACTTCACCTACGACACTTCCAACCGTCGCCTTAAGGGCGGGCAGATTCTCGCGACGATGTCTGACGGCTCGTCCCGTACGTTTGGTGTCGAGGTTCTTGGCGACACGGGCTTCCATCTCGGAGCTGGCCTGTATTTCGGTTGGAACGGACACCATCACGGCGAGTGGCGTGGCCCGCTTGTCGTCGAAGGCGAACGCATCGCCGACTGCACGACTCCGGAGAACGCACGACTGCTGCATCAGATTCGAGACACGACAGTTCGCGTCACCGATCCAATTGGTGGCGGCGTGGGCTACGGCAACATGCAGCCCATCGTGGTCGGAGCGTTCCCCGAACTCGGCCTGGATGCCGAGTCGTCCTTTATGTAGTTGCCGCCGGCGGGCTGACCCGCCGGACGACGACTAGCTGTCTGATCGGGCGATCGCTCGCTCGTCGGTTCCGAGGTACGAGGCGATCACAAGCGGGTTGTTGCGTACCTCGTTCGGCGTGCCTTCGGCGATGACGGCGCCAGCTTCAAGGCAGTAGATGCGATCTGAGATCGACATGACCATGGGCATGTCGTGCTCGATGATGAGGATGGACGCACCGAGTTCCTTGCGAATGGAACGGATCAGCGGCCCGAATGCTTCGGTCTCGCGCTGGGCCACACCGGCGGTGGGTTCGTCGAGCAGGAGCAGTTCGCTGTCGAGGGCGAGAAGTGCTCCGAGTTCGACGATGCGCCGGGTGCCCGTGGAAAGTTCGCCTAGGAGCGAATCGGCATAGCGGGTGAGACCAAGGTGGCCAATGATCTCGTTGGCCTGTTTGCGCTTGCGATTCTCCCGCTGCGGTGACGGGGGGAGCGAAAGCATGGATGGCACCAGCAACGTACGTTCGCGGGCCTCGAGCGCAACCATGAGCGTTTCGCGAACCGACAGCGAGGCGAACAGTCGAGCATTTTGGAATGCACGGCCAATGCCGAGGCGTGATCGTCGAGGTGCTGATCGCTGGTTGGCTTCAACTCCAAAGATCTCGATCGTTCCATTGCTGGGGACAAATCCAGAAATGGCGTTCATGAGCGTGGATTTACCCGCACCATTGGTGCCGATGAGTCCGACGATCTCACCCGGTCGAACTTCGATTGAAACCTTGTCGACGACGACACGACCACTGAAGGAAACGGTGACATCACCGACGACCAGTGGGCTGCTTGAGGCCTGATCGTGGGTCTTGACGGTGGCGAGTGTTGACAATCCCTGTGTCTGGGTATTGCGCTGGGGTTCCCAACCGGTGCGCTTCGCCAGCCACCCGAGGAGCATGTCGCGCCCCGAGTGGATGATCGAGATCAAGCCACCGGGGAAGTAGAGAAGTACGACCAACATGCCGATACTGCTCGCGAAGAGCTTCACCTGCGGGGTGCCGTCGAAGAGGATTGGCAGAGCCACGATGACAATCACGCCGAGGATTGCACCAGTCACTGACGCAATGCCTCCGACAACTGCGACGGCAACGACGCGCAACGATTGCTCCACGTCGAACCAGCCGCCGTTGGGACTGACCTCAAGCTGAGCCGACAGCAAGGGGAGCAGGCCACCCGCAAGAGCGGCGAGACCGCCGGAGATGGCGAACGCCATGATCTTTTTCGCAGCAGGCGAGACGGTGTATGCCGCGGCAGTGAGTTCATTGTCACGAACGGCGATGATCGATCGTCCCACGCCGGTACGCCGGAGCTGCCACACCAGAACGATGGCGATGACGGTTACAAGAAGACAGAACCAATAGATGCCCTGGAAGTTGTTCCCCTTCACCGTCCAAAACAGAAGCTTGTAGCCCTTGGCTCGGTTGGCATCGAGAACTGCGATGCCGCCAGTAGTGGAAAGGGCATCGTTGAAGATCAGCCAGTTTCGGACCATCAGACCGAACCCAAGAGTGATCACGGCAAGGAAGAGGCCCTTGATGCGCAATGCGGGAATGCCAACGATGAGAGCAGCGATCGCTCCAAAGGCAACGCCGAACAGAATCGCGACCGGGATGGGTAGTCCATCGGAGAACTTCACGGTTGCGTAGGCGCCGATGGCAACGAAACCGAACTGACCGAGCGAGAGTTGGCCTGCCCAGCCGGTGAGAACAGTGACCGAGAGCGCGGCGATGATCCACACAAGGATTTCGGAATAGCGCAACCAATCGGTCGGCTTGTCGAAAAGTTGGGGGAGCAGTAGCGCTCCGGCGATGAGCAAGCCGATACCTGCTGCAGTCGAGGCCCGAAAGAGCGGGTGCTTGCGCAACTCCTCGTTGGCAGCCTTCATCTTGGTTGTGAGCTGCCATTCATCTGCGCTCATACCCGTCGTGCGACCGCGCAGGACGATGAGAACCAACAGAATCACAAAGATGGCAAGGACATTCGATCCTTGAGGCACTTCGCCGATCTGCCCCCATGTGATGAAGAGCATGTTGACGATACCGACGACGACGCCGCCAACGACTGTCATCGGGAATGATCGCATTCCGCCGAACATCGCGGCAGTGAGCGAAAGCAGAAGGAGGGTTGGCCCGAGGGCCGAACTGACAGTTGCGATGTTGCCGCCTTGGACGGGAGCGATGAGCAAAGCCGCAATCACGGCGAGCAGGCCGGCAAGAGCCCAGACCTTTGTCGAGATGGCTCGGATTGAGATACCGGCCAATTGGGCGGAAGGTGCGTTGTCGGCTGTGGCGCGTACCTGACGACCGAAGCGTGACCGCTGGAGCAACCACATGAGTCCAAGCATCAACACGGGGACAGCGACGATGATTGTCAACATCGGACCCGTCACGGTTACCCCGGCCGGTTCCCAGCTTCCTTTGAAGAGGACGGGGTAGCTGACGCCAGCTTCCTTGCCTTCAGGGATTGGCAGGCGTAATTGCAGCAACTGGATGAGCTGAGTCAATCCGAGCGTTGCGACGAAAAGCAGTAACCGGGGCTGCGTGAACAACCGTCGGAGAATGAGTTCAGATGCCACTCCGAGAATGACGCCCGATGCCAGAGCGACTGGAACTGACCAGGCATAAGGCACGCCGTACTCAATGAAAAGCAACGCCATGGCGTAGCCGCCGAACGCACCGATTTGGCCTTGAGCGAAGTTGATAACGCCGGTCGCACGGAAAATGAGTACGAGGCCGAAGGCGACGAGGGAATAGACGAGTCCCTGAACGAGGCCAGAAAAGATGATGTCTCCGCTAATTGTGAGTCCGAACAACATTTCAGGCTCCCTCGCCGCTCAGGAAGACGGCCCGAAGGAGGTCGTCGCGTTCCAACAATTCCTGTGCTGGTCCTTCGAATTTCACTTGACCGCGTTCCATAAACACGGCTCGATCGGCAACTGACAAGGCAACATTCACCGACTGCTCGACCAACACCATGGTGGTTCCCTGCTCTTTCAACTTTTCGACAATTCCGAGTAGGCGTTGGACCACGATCGGAGCGAGCCCAAGGGACAACTCATCGATGAGCAGGAGTTCGGGTTCAAGCATGATCGCTTTGCCGAGGGCCAGCATTTGCTGCTGACCGCCGGAAAGCGATCCGGCTTTCGAGTCGATGAGATGGGTGAGTTCGGGGAAGGTTTCGAAGGTGGCTTCCATTCGCTCGGCCCGCTTTGTCTTGTCCTCGATGAGTTCGCTCCAAACTTCGAGGTTCTCGGCGACAGTCATCGACGGGAAGACCGCTTCGCCGCCGGGGATCTGCATCATGCCGAGAGCGACGCGGTACTGAGGATCGACGAGCGTGATCGTGCGCCCGTTCATACGGACGACTCCGCGGTCGGGGTTGAGTAGACCACTTATGGATCTGAGGATGGTGGACTTTCCGGCGCCATTGGTTCCGAGGAGCGCGAGGCATTCGCCTCGCTTGACTTCGAATGACACGTCGAACAGAACCTGCATCGTGCCGTAGGAGGCGTCGACATTTCGTACCTGGAGAACGGGGACGTTCTCGGGATCGGCAGCCATTCGTTTTTGCTCTTCTTGCATCTCCATGAGCTCTGAAACCGTGAGTGAGATGTCACGCTTCATATAGCGGGATCCGTAGATGATCATCAGGCCACCGATGAGGGTGGCGGGAGGAATCACGACGGTGAGGGCGGTGCGCTGACCGAATGCATCGGAGAATGCACCGGTGAGAAGGCCGCCAAAGAAGCCGCCCATCAGGAAGATGTAAACACCGACCATCGAGAATGCCTGAGCCCGCATTTGGTAGGGAACGACAGCGGAGATTGTTGGCCCTAATTGGGTGAAGGCCATTCCTTGGCACGCGTTGCCAATGGCAAAGAATGCAATCAGGATTGCGGCTTGCTGAAATCGGAGTCCGACGGTCAGGAACAGTCCGTACATCAAAATTGATCCGCCCATGAGTTTGAGCGCCGACGGCGGATTCCTTCGAAAGAGGCGCTCGCCGTAACGGCCAGCTATGGGAATCGCAATTACCGAGACAGACCACGTGATCGACATGATCCAACCGCGCTTGAATGCCCCATACCCGTAGATATCTTTCATGAGCAGGTTGAAGGTGGCGGGTACCGCAACGAGCGCGAAACCAAGAACGCCGATGCCGACGACGAGGAAATAAAAGGTTCGAACTTTTTTGAGCCTTGCCATCGCGGCGCTAAGTCGAACCGGTCCGTCATGAACTTCGCTTTCGGTGATGTCCTCACCAAAAACGGCTTCTTGTTCGTTACGACCGCGCTTTGGCTCGCGCTTGAAGGCAAACGCAATAGCGAGTGCCGTAGCCGGGAATCCGAACATCCAAAACACCCAGCGCCAGTCACCGGCTTGGTCGCCAGCGATGAGGACAATTCCGCCCGCCACGATCGGCCCGACAATTTGACCGATTGGTCGACCCAGAGTTTGGGCGGCGAACATGCGAGTACGGACCCCGATCGGATACTGATCGGCGATCAATGAAGGGGTGATCGGAATATTCGCTGACTTGCCAATTCCTGTTCCTGCAGTGCCGAACGCCATCTGGAACGGATTCACGATGAAACCGAGACCTACACCGCAAGCCCCCCAGACTCCAGTAGCAATGCTGAGAACCTTCGTGCGGGAATAGCGGTCGGCCAGCCAAGCAAATGGCAACGAGGCAAGGACCAGCACGACGCCGCCAAAACTGATGAGACCGAGAAGCGTCGTATCGGAAATATCAAGCGACTCTTGGATGTCGGGGCCGAGGACGAGAAGGGCCACGGTCTGAAATTCTTCGACGACGATGAGCAACAGCAGTAGGACGATCATCGAGACCCCGCCCTGTTTCAGACCCTCACGCAGGCGCATCTCTTTTCCGCCGACTCCAGGCAGAAGGTCGTCGGGGAGCACCATGGTCTCTTCATTGGCAGCGTCGAGGCGGTGCTGCTCTTCCTCGAAGATCACCGAGGTCAGGCTCGCCAAGCTTTCGTTTGTTACTGAATCTTGATCCATCGACGTAACCGACCCCCGGTGGTAGAGATGGCATCAGATTGATGCCGAAGAAGACCCCACTACGAATGTCCGAACCTAGCGCAAAAACGGCATGGGTGACGCGGGTCACAGGGGGTCGCTTTTTTGTATTACTCTCTTGGCATCTCATATCTGTGAGATGAAATTCTTGATGACTATCAGGGGGTTGAAATGAAGAGTTCGCGCACATTGCGCAGCTTGGTGGCCGTAGCGTGCGTTTTGTCGCTTACGGCTGGTCTTGCAGCATGCAGTAGTGATGACAGCAGTGCTCCTGCCGGAAATACGACAGGCGTCACTGAGAAGACAATCAAGATTGGTGTTGCGGTTTCGGACCTTGACGGTCTGCGGGCAGCGGGTATCGCTCTTGCCCCGGCGCTCACCACCGGCAACCTCTCGAAGCGAGTCACGTCATACTTCGACGATTGGAACGCTGCGGGCGGAATCAACGGTCGTATGGTTGAGCCGGTTGTGCTCACCTGGGACCCGGTCAAGCCGGCTACAGCGCAGAAGGTGTGCGACGACGCCACCATCAACAATGAGCTGTTCGCTTTCATCAACGCCAGTGGTATGGGCGCCAAGTACATCGAGTGCATCGCTGCGGCGGGTGTTCCGACGTTCTTTGGTGACGTAGCCCCTCAGTCGGCGCACGACACCGGATGGCTCACCTCGATTTCGCCTTCGGCCGAAGTCAATGCCACGGCCGGCGTCAATGCAGCCGTAGCTTCGGGCCAGATCGCTAAGGGTGCTGCTGTCGGCATTCTTGCCGGTAACGGTCCCGAGCACGTCGCTGCAGTTTCTGCAGCAAAGGTTGTTCTCGAAAAGAACAGCAACAAGGTTACGGTTGTGAGCGTGAACACCCTTGGTGGTGACGCAGGCATTCAGAACACCGAATCAGCTGCGGCGGTCAACACGTTCAAGGCTGCCAATCTCACCAACATCGTGGTTGCGCTTCAGTTCACCGCTTCGGGCGGATTCTGGGACAACGCTGCCGGCAACGGCTGGAAGTTCAGCTTCCTTGATGTTGCCTCTTCGATGTGCACGGCCTACGGCGGCAAGAGCCTCAAGCCTTCCGCAGTCGGTGGCACCTGCTACACGGTGTTCGGCGATTCGGTCAATTTCGAAGGCAAGATGCGCACCGAAACAGCATTCGAAAAGGAATGCCGAGCCAGGTTCGACAAAATGTCGGAAGGCGACTTCGGCGGTGTGAAGTCCTACGCGGGAGTTCCCTCCGGCGAACTTCGTACGCTGCCTGACGGCACCAAGGTCAGCTCGGATTCTCCTCCGAACGATTGCACGATCGCCAACGTCATCAAATTGTCACTCGAAAAGGCTGGGAAGAACCTCAGTCGTGAGAGCTTCATGAAGGCAATGCGTAGCCTTGGCGACCTTCCAGTAGCACTCGCCTCGGAAGGCAAGGGCTCACAGGTTGAGGGCAAGACCTATCTTGCGACGCTGATCCACGCCGACGTTCTTACTGCCGCCCCCACGGGCACGGTGAAGAATGCCAATGGCACGTACAACAAGTGCCCCGTTGACATCCAGTGCTGGGTGCCTGCGGACGCAAAGTGGTACCCAATCGCTCAGTAACGAGTCGATGGTTTGAAAACGCAAGGAGGGCGTCGGCTTCGGCCGGCGCCCTCTTCGCGTACACGCCGCTATGGCGTGATCAGAACTGTATGAAGCCGTTCGCTTACTCGGGAACGAAGAACGGGTTCAGTTCAAATTCGGTGGGCTGTTCGAAGAAGGCTCGCACCGAGACGATCTTGCCGGCCTCGTTGACCTTGTAGATCTCGATACTCTGCAACTCCACGTCCTTGCCCTGCAGATTGCCACGGTTGAGCATGATGACAGCCGCTTCGTCGGCACCGGGCACGATGCGCTGTGGATGAAGCGTCCAGACACGACCAGATGTGAACGAGTTGTCCCAGGATCCTTCGGCGGCGGCACGACCGAGTTTGGGCTTCTTGCCTACCGGATCTTCGAACGTGACTTCGTCGTCGAACAGGTCCAGCCATGCGGTTCGGTCTTGCGCGTTCCATCGGGCCGCGTGCTGCTCGACAGCCCAGGTGGCCGGGTGCTTGTCTGACGGGGCGCTCATGCGATAACTCCGTTGGCTCGCAGTTGTCCAAGGGCCTCGTTGTCGAGGCCAAGCTCCTGGGCGAGCACCTCGTCGGTATGTTCGCCGAGCCACGGCATGCGAGTCTCGGGACCGTCAGCCATCTTCGACATCTTGACGGGATTGCCGGGGGTGAGGACGGGATCGCCGCCTTCGGGGCGGGGAATCTCAACGAGCATGTTCCGGGCCGCCACGTGCGGATCGTCGATGACCTGTTGTGCGGTGAGGCACGGACCGGCGGCGACGCCGGCGTCAGCCAGTGCCCGGCAGGCGTCGATGTTGGTCATGGCTGCTGCCCACTCGTTGACGCCGGGACGCAGCATGTCGTCCATGTGCTCGCGCCAGCCGGCACGCGTGGCGAGACGCTCGTCGGTGAGCCATTCGGATTTGCCGATGAGATTGGCGAGCCGTTCGAACTCATGCTCGCGGCCGACCTGAACGATGAACCAACCGTTCGACGCCTTGAAGCCGTCGAGAATCATGGCCAGACCCTGTCCATGCTCGGGGCGCAGACCCATCGACCAGAAGTTGGTCACGAGGTCTGTCATCGCCACCATCGAATCAAACATGGCGACATCGATGTACTGGCCTTTACCGGTGCGATCGCGATGTCGCAGTGCGGCGAGAAGGCCGATTGTTCCAAACAATGCAGTGCCGATGTCGCCGAGCGCACCGACAGGTGAAACAACGGGCGGGCGATCGGGTTCGCGTTTGTAATCGTAGATACCGGACATCGCTTCGGCGACAGCGGCATAGGCGGGCCAGCCGTCATAGGGCGTTGCGACGGTGTTTCCGAATCCGGAAACGGAGAGATACACGACCGCAGGGTGCACTGCCGCAATGTCGTCGTAGCCGAGGCCCATACGACTAAGTGCTCCGCCCTTGAAGTTCTCGGCCACGATGTCGAACTTCGGGGCGAGATCAAGAATTAGTTGCTTGCCTTCGGTCGATTTGAGATCAACGCAAATCGATCGCTTGCCGAGGTTGTTACGTAGGAAGGTCGCTCCGACCGTGCGACCATCGGGATCGGTGATCGACGGTTGCGAGCCACGTCCGAGGTCGCCGCCCTTGACGCTCTCGACCTTGATGACCTCGGCGCCGAGTCGGGTCAGCAACTGTGTGGCGTAGGGGAGGGCCTGCATCTGCTCAAGGGCAAGAACGCGAACGCCCTCAAGTGGCTTTCCGAACGGTAGGGCATCGGCGTTGGCGGTGTCTCCGAGTTTCATGGCGCCGACCCTACCGGCCGCCGGGCGCCGGGCGAGTGGCCTTATGCGTCAGAGAGGGGTGACTTCGACAGGGATCCCGGTGAGCTGCGACATGGTGCTCACCGGATCGAATGTTCCGGGACCTGTGGGAGCCAGCGCATTGACGTTGACGCCAGGATGTCGACGGGCGGCCGGCATCCCGGTGGTGCCGGCATTGCCGAAGCCGTGCGTCATGGCGACGACGCCGTCGCGCAACGTGTCGTCGATCCGGATGGTGCTCTCGACCGATCCCCACCGATTCGATACGCAAACCGCAGAGCCGTCGACAAGTGAAAGACGGACCGCATCGACAGATGCCATGTACAAAGGATTGTCGGCGGCGCCTTTGGCCTTGAGCTTCTCGACGTTCTGCAACGCCGAATTGATCGTGTGGGCGGTGCGTCGGGTGATGAGCTTGAGTGTCCCGGATGGTTCGGACTCGAGTTCCTCGAACAGTTGGATAGCTCGCGCTTTGGCGGTTGTCATCATGGCCGGATCGCCGTCGAACATCCCTCCCGGCCGCATGGCATCAAGGAAGCCGCCCGGTGTCACCTGCTCAAGGACTGCGATGCCGTCGGGATGCTCACGCAATTTCGCCATCGACAGACCATGCCGATCGAGTGCGGCGTCGTTGATGATCGCCAGCATGTCGACGTCGTTTCCGAACATGACCGGTGCTCCGGCGGCCTCGGCGATGTCGGTGAAGATGCGTCGCTCCGTGCGTCGCTCGCCGATCGGTTCGACGATTGGTCCGGCCCACTGCACATAGGGGGTCAATTGCGTTCCCTGAACAAAGGTGTTGAGGTCCTCTCGCTCAAACCAGTCCGTGGCCGGAAGCACCCAGTCGGCCAGTTCGCCGGTGGCGTTTCGGTACATGTCGACGGTTACGAGAAGATCGAGCGACTCGAGGGCTTCGGCGAGTTCTGGTCCACCGCCCATGGTCAGCGCCGGATTGCCGGCGGCTACGAACAGGGCGCGGACGGCGCCATCGCGGATCATGTCGATTAGCAAAGCACCGGGGTGTGAAGAAACAGTGCGTCGGTATGGCCCCCACGGGCTGTCGACAAACGATTCGGGGCCGGGGTCGATCGTGCCCGGCGCCGGATCAGTGCCCCGCGCCGATGGAATGTTGCCGCCGACGCAATCGAAGTTTCCGGTGAGCAGCGACAGCAAATGCATGAGCCAGTAGGCGAGCGCTCCCTGGCGTCCCATGTTCACTCCAGTGGACATGTGCACTGACGCGGTCGGTGAGTCGGCAAATTCGAGAGCTAGTTGCACGATCTGTTCCGTATCGATGCCGACTACCGGGGCGACACGTTCTGCCGGGAACAGTTGGAGAAACTCCCGCAACGAGTCGAGAGCAGTGACGCGGGCCGAGCCGTCGACATCGAAACCGCGGCGAACGTCGATCTCATGGAGCATGGCGGCGAGTAGGTAGACGTCGGTATCGGGCTTGACCTGCACGATCTCACCGACGTTCGGCTCGATGCGGCGGGGATCGATGAACCGAACCGTGCCACCGCGTTTCTCAATTGCTCCGAGTCGGCCGATGGGATCGGGCATGGCGAGGAACGAACCTTTGCTGATGCGAGGATTGGTTCCGAACAACAACATGTGATCGGTGTTGTCGACATCGGCGATGAGATGGATCTGGGGGCTGCCCCAAAGCATCTCGCCGACGGCGAACTTGTTTGAGCAATCCTGACTGCCCGTCGTGAAAAGACTTGTCGAACCGAACATGGCGACGAACAATGCCAGCGCTGGACCAGCCGTGGCATTAAATGCGGCGGGGTTTCCTATGTATCCGGCTATGGCGTCTGGGCCGTGCTCGGCGATGATCGCGTTCATACGCGCTGCGATGTCGGTGTTCGCGTCATCCCATGTGGCGCGCTCGTGAGTGTCGCCGGTCTTGCGCTGCGGATGATTGACCCGATCGGGATCATGGTGGATCTCGCCACACAACAGGCCCTTGTTGCAGGCGAATCCGGCTGTGACGGGATGATCGTTGTCGGGCCGAATCTGTTGCACGGTTCCGTCGTCGGAGACCTCGGCGACGATTCCACAGCCAGCTTCGCAGAGTCGGCAATAAGTACGGTGCTTCGTCGTCATGGCCGGTTACGCCTGCGTCCTGCGGTATTCGGCGACGATCGGTGCGAGTTCCGTCGGTGTCGCACCGTGCATGATCACGCCGTCGCAGCCGAGTGCGAGTTGGTTGCGGATAGCAGCGACACAATCGGCCGGTGAACCGACCGCCGCCGACTCCAGCCATTCGGCCGGGATGAGCGTTGCCGCGTGCTGCAACTGTTCGGTGGTTCCGACCACATCGAGGCCGCGTACTGAACTGATGACCTCATCGGCCAAGAAACGGTCGACGACGGTCTCGTCCCAGTTGTTGGTGCGGGCAAGGAGATGCCCATATCCCTGAAGGTACGTGCCGAGACGGCCGACGAGTTTCATGAGGCGCTCGTCTTCGCCGATGTGATCGCCGATCGTGGCGTAGCAGGACCACACCTTTACGTCATCGGGATTGCGGCCGGCCCGTTCGGCTGACTGCTTGACCGTCTGCACGCATCGGGCGGTTGTCTCGTCAGTGAAGAAGGTATGGAGGACGACCTCGTCGAAACAGCGGCCGGCCAGTTCAAGCGTTTGGGGTCCGAACGCGACCATCCCCATCGGAAGATGCTCGTCGAGTGTCGCGTCGAGATGGAGGATTGGCCACGAGCCGGCCGGACCGTCATGACCGAAGACGACTTCGCCACGGAAGAGACGGCGCATAATGCCGGCGAAGTCCTCCATCTGCGCAGTGGTGATGCGGTCGATGCCGAACGCGTCCTGCATCGGAGCGATGCCTCGTCCGAGCCCGAGGGTGAAGCGTCCTCCGGTGAGGCTTTGCATCGTGCGGGCGAACCCGGCCGTGACAATCGGATGACGAGTGTTGTGATTGGTGGCCGCGGTCGAGATGCGGATTCGTTCGCTGACCGCACCGGCCGCTCCGCACAACGTCGCCGCTTCTTTTTTGTTGTATCGCTCTGAAATGAACACCGTGCCGAGACCCATTTCTTCACCGTCGCGGACTTCATTGATGAGGTCGCGCGACGAATCGGGTTGCCCTGGCAGTGCATAGAAACCGAGCTCGTTGAGAACCGATGATGTTTTGGGCACGCTTATTCCTTCGATCGTGGTCTTTTCGAGTTCTGACGGTCTATCAGTTAGCCTCGCAGACATGCGCGGCATCACTTCGTGGGGGGCCTACCTCCCATATCGACGACTCGATCGCACCCAGATCTCGGCCTTCATCGGCCAGGGAGGTGGCCGCGGAACCCGCACGGTTGCATCCTTCGACGAGGACACGACCACCATGGGGGTCGAGGCTTCTCGCCTCGCGCTGCGGGGTTCCGACACGGTTCCCGAAGCGGTGTTATTCAGCACGGTGATGCCGGCCTACGCCGACAAGACCAATGCCACGACAATTCACGCGGCATTGCGTCTCCCCGGTTCGGTTCCGGCCTTCGACATGGGTTCGTCGGTTCGATCGGCGGCAGGGGCATTGCGCCTTGGTCTGCTCTCAACCGGTAGCCGTCTGATCGTCACCTCCGATCAGCGCACGGGCCTTGCCGGCTCAGCCGACGAGGCTGCAGGTGGCGACGCTGCCGCCGCGCTACTTCTCGGCGACGGCGATTCGGTTGTCGCCGAGTATCTCGGTGGCGCCAGTGCCACAGACGAGTTCGTCGACCGTTGGCGCCAGCCGGGTGAGATTCGCTCGAAGGTGTGGGACGACAAGTTCTCTGAAGTGACCTACGTAACTCTTGGTCGCGCCGCTTACGCCGACGCTCTCACCGCCGCCGGAATCAGCGCCGACGCCGTCGACGCTGTTGCCGTCGCCGCTCCCACCGCACGTATCGGTTCGGCGCTCGCCTCCAAACTTGGAGCCGCCAAGGTTGTTGCGGACTTGACCGACGTTGTCGGCGCCACCGGTGCCGCCCAGCCGTCGGTGCTGCTTATCAATGCACTCGAAAATGCCGAACCGGGGCAGACCATCGCTCTCGTTGTTCTGGGCGACGGTGCCGAGGTGTTCATCTTCCGCACGACACCAGCGCTCGCCTCGTACCGCCCGGCCAAGCCCGTCGCCGAACAACTCGCAGGTGGCGCACCGCTGGCCTACGGCCGTTTCCTTTCGTGGCGCGGCATGATCAATGTCGAGCCGCCCCGTCGTCCCGAACCGGCTCGACCATCGGGTACGGCTGCGGCCCGTTCCAAAGACTGGAAGTTCGGATTCGTCGGCAGTCGCGACACTGTCGACGGCATGGTGTTCATGCCTCCGTCTCGCGTGTCGTTCGACGGCACCCGCACCGATCAGATGGAACCGGCGCCCATGGCTGACGTCAAGGGAACCATTGCGACGTTCACCGTCGACCGTCTCGCCTACTCGCCCAGTCCGCCCATCGTGTTTGCAGTCGTCGACTTTGACGGTGGCGGGCGACTTCCGATCGAACTCACCGACACCGATGCCGACGAAGTACAGATCGGCGGTCGCGTTGAAATGACGTTCCGTCGTCTGTTCACCGCTGACGGCATTCACAACTACTTCTGGAAGGGGAAGCTGATCCGTGGCTAGTCATGGAATCCGCGACCGCGTCGCCATCGTCGGAATGGGTTGTACCCCGTTCATCGAGAATTGGCCGAAGAGCCTCGACGATCTGATGATCGACGCCAGCAACGAGGCGTTCGCCTCGGCTGGTGTCACTAAAGACGATGTCGACGCCTACTGGTTCGGCACCGCACAGAGCGGCATGAGTGGCATTCCGCTCGCCCGCGCTCTGCAGCTTCAGAACAAGCCCGTCACCCGCGTGGAGAACTACTGCGCAACCGGATCCGAAGCGCTGCGTCAGGCCTCCTACGCCGTGGCATCGGGTGCCTACGACCTTGTGATGGTTGTCGGTGCCGAGAAGGTCAAGGACACGGGCTACCAGGGCCTCAACGCCTTCCCGATCCCGAACGACGGCACTGCCCGCACCCTTACGGCGGCCGCGATGTTCTCGATGATCGTTCCCGCTTACGGCAACAAGTACGGCGTCGACGACGAAACGATGCGCTCGGTCCTCACGCACATCGCCGCCAAGAACCATTACAACGGTGCCCGAAACTCTCGTGCGCAGTTCCGCAAGGAGATCAGCGCCGAGCAGATCGAGAAGGCCCCCAAGATGGCGGGAACCCTCGGCGTGTTCGATTGCGCTGGGGTCGCCGATGGTTCCGCAGCCGCGATCGTCTGCCGGGCTGAAGACGCCTACAAGTACACCGACAAGCCGATCTTCGTGAAAGCACTGTCATTCGTCGCTGGCAACGGCTCGGGGCTAATTGATCCGTCCTACGACTACACAACCTTCCCTGAGATCGCGGCTTGCGCAATCGATGCCTATGCCCAGGCCGGCGTTACTAACGCCCGCACTGAAGTGGCGATGGCCGAAGTTCACGATTGCTTCACCCCGACTGAACTCGTACTCATGGAGGACCTCCAGTTCTCCGCACGCGGAACTGCATGGCAGGACGTCCTCGATGGCGTGTTCGATCTCAAGGGCGAGCTGCCGGTTAATCCCGATGGTGGCCTCAAGAGTTTCGGCCATCCCGTCGGCGCCAGTGGTTTACGCATGATGTTCGAGGCCTTCCTGCAACTGCGCGGCGAAGCTCCCGAAGAGCGCACGATCGACAGCCTCGCGGCAGGACGCAAGTTGGCCCTCACGCACAACCTCGGTGGTTACCCGGGGGAGATGGTGAGCTTCATCTCGCTTCTCGGTGCTGAGAAAGACTGAACGCTCAGTTATGAGCAAGCATCGGTGTTGACGTAATCGCGCCTTAACGAAACTGCGGATCAGCCGCCGTATTTGAGATACGCCACAACTGCTTGGCTGGTCGAGTTCACGATCTGTTTTTGTGAACGCACAAGACCCGTGAATTCGCCGGGCTCATGAAGCAAGCCCTCGAGAGCGATGCCACTAATGAGCAACGCGGCAAAGTCGGATGCACTGCGCAAATTCTTATGTGAAACCTCTGTCCGATGGGCTTTGACGAGTCGATGCAAGAGTTCTGCGAATGCACGGCTTATCTCTGCACCCTGCTTGCGCATAATGCTGTCGCCGCTGCTGTAGATCATGAAAAACGCGCCTGCGTCTCGATGCTTCTGTTGCATCACGTACAAGCGGCTGATGAATGTTTGGACCGCACTCGCCAGATCGGGTTGAGCGATTGCGCCTTCAAGCTGCTGGAAGAGATCTTCTTCGATCACGTAGTTCAGGAAGCGTTCATGGAGCGCTTGAAAGAGCCCTTCCCGACTTTCGAATCGCGCATAGAACGAGCCCATCGACGTTTCTGAACGCTCGATGACTGCCTCAATGGTGATCGCCCGAGGGCCGCCCTCGCGCATGAGACTTTCCGCCGCATCGAGCATGCGGTTCGTTGACTCAATGCTTCGGGCTTGATGTGGCTTCTTCGGCATAGGGAACTTGTTGATCCTAGGTCCGCGTCGGATATGACAAACGTCTCATGGCTATAGGAAAAACTTGGGCGGAATAACTAGAGAGGAATCTTTAGTCTCTGTTACCGTGATTTTGTCGTCCAGCAGGTTGCTGGGAACTGGAGAAAATCTGATGGGAAAAGATCTGATGGGAAAGAAGAATGTCCTAAGGGTGGGCGCTGTTGTGCTCGCACTTGGGCTCGTGGTCGTCGCAGGCTGTAGCTCATCATCTTCGAGTTCGAAGAAGGCTCCCGCTGATATTGCGCCGAAGGAACTGCGCACCGTTGCCACCGGGACAAGCACGGCTGCTGCAGCCAAGGGCACGATCTTTACCTGTACACCGCTCACAATGACGGCTGCGTCAACGCCTTGGGCCTCGAACGGAATTATTGACGTTTCAAAGATTCCGACTGTTCCTGGTTCCGTGACGATGGAGTCCAAGTTCGAGATTACGACTACCGACACCCAGCGAATTCTCGTGGGTAATGGCGTTCCGAACCACCCAATTGGAACCTTCCCGATTGCGCCTGGCACTGAGGCGTACACGTATTACTCAGCGCTTCCTGCTGGTGGCTACGCCAATGCCGCTGAAATTCCGGTTGGCCCGTACGACCTCCAGCTCACCATTCCAAAAAACCCAACCGTGAATGCAACTCCTACGTGTTTCGATGGGCTGATCACCGGCGTGTCACACCTGACTGGCGCTTCTTGGCACGCGGAATTGGCTCCTGATTCTTCGTTCAACTTTTACGACCCGAACGCGGCGCTTCCGACCGACCTGTGTTTCGGACATCCCTACAACACGCAGTACCACTACCACGGCTATTCGTATAAGTGCATGCCTGATCAAGGCAACGCCGGTGAACAATCACCGATGTTTGGTTATGCGATCGATGGGTTCGGTATTTTTGGGCCGCTCGATGCCAACGGCGAGCAGATCACGAATGATCAACTCGATGAGTGTCACGGCATGACGAGCATGATCCCGTGGGACGGCCAGATGGTCGAGATGTATCACTACGTCATCAACAACGAATACCCGTATTCCGTCGGTTGTCTCCGTGGAACTCCGGGCACCATG
>CAMCTY010000022.1 GCA_945878725.1 Bifidobacterium breve
AACCCGAAGGCCTTCATCCCGCACGCGGCGTTGCTGCGTCAGGCTTTCGCCCATTGCGCAAGATTCCCCACTGCTGCCTCCCGTAGGAGTCTGGGCCGTGTCTCAGTCCCAGTGTGGCTGATCGTCCTCTCAGACCAGCTACCCGTCGACGCCTTGGTGGGCCGTTACCCCGCCAACTAGCTGATAGGCCGCGAGACCCTCCCGAACCGATAAATCTTTCCTCAAACGGCCATGCGACCATAGGAGGGTATTCGGTATTAGCACGAGTTTCCTCGTGTTATCCCAAAGTTCGGGGCAGGTTTCTCACGTGTTACTCACCCGTTCGCCGCTAGATCTTCCCCAGTATTGCTACTGGATGGATCCCGCTCGACTTGCATGTGTTAGGCACGCCGCCAGCGTTCGTCCTGAGCCAGGATCAAACTCTCCGTTAAGATCTCTCCTCCGCTACCAGCGGCGACCCGAAGGTGGCTACTGGAGGCTTTGGTTAAATCATGAAGAGCCGAGAGAGAGGGGCTCACCTCTCTTAATCTCGACGTGGCATTGCTCTTTCGAGCATTACCGACTCCGCTCTTTCGAGCTTCGTCTTGGATTCACTCTTTCGAGTTTCACCGGAATTGCATGGTGAACGATTACGACACGTACGTCTTCCCCATGAGCTACCCGGAGGCAGTTCATGAGCACGGGAAGTCGCCGTTGCGGTAATCGCCCGCACTGGCTTTTTCGTCCTCTGTTCCGTTTTCAAGGAGCACTTGATCGAGGGAGCGTTACCTTGCGGCAGCCAGAACTCGATGCACTCGTTGTGGCAACCAGTTTCCTGGTCGGCACTGCAAACCGTCACTTGCGTGACTGAGTGCGGATCACCGGAGTGATCGTAGATTTCACCGCCCTATTGGGGCTCTCCGGCGAGGAGGGCCGCTTCAGGAACGGAGAGCTACCTTACCCATCTGCCTGATGGCGTGCAAATCGGCTGAAACTCAGCCTCGATACACATCCGGCAGCGGGTTGGAAACCGCAGAGCGGCTTCCGGGGAAGGAGGGAGAACTTAGCGGTACTCCTTGACCAATGCAAACACTGTCCAACGATTTCCTCGCCGCACTCTGAACAACAGAGGAACGGGAAACTTCTTAGACCGCCAATCGAAGCACAAAACGTTGCTTTTTCCCGCGCCTGACCATTGCCCACGATCCATGGAGGAGATCAGTCGCCTGAAGCATCGCTCCCTCGACGACAACAACATCATTGAGCGAGACGCCGTTCTGTGCCACGAGACGGCGACCCTCGCCTCGAGAGCCGACCGCTCCATTGTCAGCCAGAATCTCGACGAGATCGCGACCGATGTCTGCGCCCGAGAGTTCGATAACCGGCAAGCTCGAGGCCAGATCGGCCCATTCCTCGGGGCTCAGTTCTGCCGCAGTCCGGGTGAATCCCTGCGATGCCCCGGCAGCGCGATCGGCTTCGTCGCTGCCGTGGACCAGTGCCGTGACGGCATGGGCCAGAACCCGCTGGGCAGCCCGCTTTTCGGGGGCAGATCCGTGAGCGGCCATGACCTCGGAGACTTCCGGGACGGGAAGGAGGGTCAACTGGAGCAGGAATCGCTCGACATCTCGGTCATCGACATTCACGAAATACTGGAAAAAGGCGTACGGGGTGGTGCGTTCGGCGGAGAGCCACACCGCCCCATCCACGGATTTCCCGAATTTCGATCCGTCGGCCTGTGTCACGAGTGGCACAGTGAGCCCGTGCACGTGGCTGCCTGACGTACGCCGGATGAGATCGATCCCGGCGGTGATATTGCCCCACTGATCGGAGCCGCCGACCTGCAATTCGATGCCGAGGGTGTCGTGGAGGTGTCGGTAATCATTGGCCTGAAGCAGCATGTAGCTGAATTCGGTGAACGAGATGCCGGCATCGCTCTCGACTCGCGTGCGGATCGAGTCCTTCGCCAGCATGGTGTTGACGGTGACGTGTTTGCCGACGTCGCGCAGGAAATCCAGTACGCCCATCGGCTCGGTCCAGTCCCGATTATCGACAAGACGGGCTTGGTTCGGTCCATCGGAGAAATCGAGGAGGCGCCGCAGCTGTCCGGAAATGGCGGCAAGGTTGGCATCAAGCGTCTCCCGATCGAGCAGGTTTCGCTCGGTTGATCGGCCGCCGGGATCGCCGATCATGCCGGTCGCTCCCCCGGCTAGCGCAACGGGACGATGTCCGAACTCCTGAAACCTGCGCAACAGCAACAACGGCACAAGATTGCCGACGTGGAGGCTGTCGGCGGTCGGATCGAAGCCGGCGTAGACGGAAACTGCCCCTTCGGACAGGCGGGTCCGGAGCGCGTCAGCGTCGGTGGAATCGTGGACCAGTCCACGGGCTTTCAGATCATCGATGATGTCGGCGTGGTTCACGAGGATCACTTTCCTTCGTCTCTAGCTCCGTAGTCCAGCCCATTCCCGGCCCCGACTGGCGGACCGGCCGCACCCGGGCAAAGGTGAGGCCATGTCCGATGACACCGTTTCGTCCGTCCCGACCCCGGAGGGCACGCCTGACGACACGGCCAATTCCGAGGATTCCACAGCGTTCGAGGACGCGGAGCCGATGTCGTTCCGACGCAAAATGTCCCGATCCCTGGCCATTGTCGTAACCATCCTCATCGCCGGCCTGTGGTCGTACACGTTGTGGGGTCCGACCAAAAAGGTTGCACCCGGAGTCATGTCGGACCCCAGCTTTTCCCGGGCTGCTCAGGTGATCTGTACCGATGCCGCCGGAATCATTTCCGCTCTTCCTCCTGCCTACAGCTCGCCTGATGCCGGAGCGCGAGCTGAAGTCATCCAGCAGTCGAACGCGGCACTCACCGTCATGCTCTCCCGCCTCGCAGCAATTGCGCCATCCGCTGAGCAGGGCAAGGACGCAGCCATGGTCCAGGAATGGCTCGGCGACTGGCAGACGTTCATGGTCGACCGCGAGCGTTTCGTTATCGCCCTCGAAACCGATCCGAATGCGCGTTTCTACGTCACCATGAAGGAGAGACGTCAGGTGACCGAGCCCGTTGACTTCTTCGCCAGATACAACAACATGTCGAACTGCGAGACTCCGGGCGATCTGGCGTAGAGAAGTCGGGTCTTTCAGTTCGTGATGGACTGCGCGCTACGGGCCACCGGCAGACCGCGCGTGGACAGTCGCACGAGACCGTTATCGGCGCCGAGTTCCGCGAGTTCATCAAGCGTCACCCAACGCAACGATTCCGATTCGTGGTTTCCGATCGGGACTGAACCGGATGGCGCAAGCACGACAAATCGAACATCGAGATGCAGGTGAGGCGCTTCTTTCGGTGGCCGTACCTCGTGGATGTCCAGATCGATCGCCGGAACCACGACGCGCAAGCCTGAAATTCCCGTCTCCTCAGTGGCCTCACGCAGTGCGTTTGCAGCGAGGTTGGCATCGCCGTCGACATGGCCACCCGGCTGGAGCCATTTCTGCAATTTGGTGTGAAAGAGAATGATGAATCGGTCGGATCCTTCTTCCACCACGAGCGCCGATGCGGTGAAGTGCCCATCAACGCAACTTCGGTGCAAAGCGTCAGGATGCGCGTTCGCAAACGCAAGCATGTCGTCGCGGACGCTCGCTTGCTGCTCATCAGCGGGCGTCAGTTCTTCCAGATGGGTGATCACTCCAGCAAGATCGGGAGATTCACCAAGCGCTGACTCATTGAGAATTAGCGGCGCGTCGATTGACGCCGACGAGGTTGGACGCGGTGAGTCACCTGCGGTCATCGTGACGCGATCATGAAAGCGCTTCGAGGCGCGATTTCGATGCTGCAAGTTGCGAAGAGAACGCAATGAGTTGCTCGGCAACAGGCTTCGGGCCTGCTCCCCCGCGTGTCGTACGTCGCCCGACAGCTACGCCCTTGTCTAAGAGGAACAACGCGTTGGGACCGAGTTCCGGTGACGCTTCGACGAGATCGCGCAAGGAGATCCCCTCGTCGAGGCTCCGCCGCACCAGGGAACCGACGATTGCGTGTGAATCTCGGAACGGCGTTCCACCCGCGACAAGCCACTCGGCAAGGTCGGTTGCCGCGCTCGTCGGAGCGTCGGCGGCAAGCGCCATTGCGTCGAGATGGAATGTGGACGATGCAAGCAAGCCCGACATCGCACCGAGTGCGAGCAGAATCGTGTCGAGCGAATCGAACAGCGGTTCCTTGTCTTCCTGCAGATCACGGTTGTACGCGAGCGGGAGTGCCTTGAGCGTTGCCAGCAGACCTGTGAGATTGCCGATGAGGCGACCGGTCTTACCTCGCGTGAGTTCGGCGATGTCTGGGTTCTTCTTTTGGGGCAACATCGACGATCCGGTCGAGTAGGCATCGGCCAGTCCGAGGAAACCGAATTCATCGGTCGACCAGAGAATGATCTCCTCGGCAAGACGCGAGAGATGTACGCCGAGCAGCGCAAGGTCGAACAGAGCCTCGACCACGAAATCGCGATCGCTTACGGCGTCAAGCGAATTGTCGAAAACCCCAGCGAATCCGAGATCCGTTGCTGTTGCCGCAGGATCGAGCGGAAGCGATGAGCCGGCGAGCGCACCCGCTCCAAGCGGAGAAACGTCGAGACGACGCCGGGTGTCGTGCAGTCGGTCGATGTCACGCGAGAGCGCCCATCCATGAGCAAGTAGATGATGGGCAAGCAACACCGGTTGGGCGCGTTGCAGGTGGGTGTACCCGGGAAGATAGGCATCGCCGGCGGCACCGGCCCTCTCGTGGAGCACATCCTGGAACTGGATGATGCGCGCAATCACAACTGCGAGTTCACGCTTCGTGAAAAGACGAAGATCCGTGGCTACTTGGTCGTTGCGGCTTCGCCCGGTGTGGAGCTTCGCTCCGGCTGGTCCCGCTAGTTCAGTGACGCGCCGTTCGACTGCGGTGTGTACATCTTCGTCCGATGGTTGAAAGGTGAACGTTCCGTCGCTCAACTCGCGCTCGACCGTGTCGAGGGCCGCAAGGACATCATCGCGTTCTGCCTCGGAAAGAATCCCGGCCCGAGCGAGCCCGCGCACGTGGGCACGGGAACCCGTCAGGTCATCGGCCGCAAGCCGAATGTCGAACGGAAGGCTGACCGTGAAGGCCATCAGTTCTTCCGCCGGGCTGCCTTCGAATCGTCCGTGCCACAGGGTGCTCATGCTCTAGTTCTCTCCAGTCGGCGATGCCGTTGACTGCTTCGCAGCCCACGTCTCGATCCCAAGTCCCCACAACTTCACGAAGCCTTCAGAATCGGCGTGCTTGAACGTGTCGGCCGCGTCGTAGGTGGCGAGGCCGTAGTCGTAAAGACTCCATGGGCTCCGACGGCCGACGACGTAGCAACGACCTGGTTCAAGACGAAGCCTGACCTCACCAGTGACGAACTTCTGCGTCGAATCGACGAAGGCATCAAGAGCTTGCTTCAGCGGCGAGAACCACATTCCGTCGTAGACGAGATCGGCAAACCGACCTTCGAGACGCTGCTTTTCGTGCATGACATCGCGCTCAAGCGTGATGGATTCAAGATCCTGGTGGGCCAGGATCAGAGCGAGTGCGCCGGGCGCTTCGTATGTCTCGCGGCTTTTGATACCGACACGGCGGTTTTCGACCATGTCGAGTCGTCCCCAACCGTAGGAACCGACGATGTCGTTCATCTCCACGATCAGATCGTGGAGGGCATGGTTCGTGCCATCGATTGAAACTGGAATTCCCTTTTCGAATCCGACAACGATTTCGCGAGCTTCCGAGGCGCGAACAGTTGTCATGCTCCAAACGCCTTCGGGCGGACGCATCCATGGATCTTCCATTTCGCCGCATTCGATGGCTCGACCGAAGAGATTGTCGTCGATCGAATACATCTTCTCTTTGGTCGCAAGGACCGGGATGTCGTGCAGTTCGGCGTATTCGATGCTCATCTCGCGGGTCATGCCCCAGTTGCGGACAGGAGCCAGAATCTCAAGATCAGGGGCGAGGGCCCGCGTCGCCAACTCAAACCTGACCTGGTCATTGCCCTTGCCGGTGCATCCGTGGGCCACCGAGTCTGCGCCATGAGCCCGAGCGGCTTCGACGAGGTGACGCACGATGACCGGCCTGGAAAGCGCCGAGACCAGCGGATACTTGCCCTCGTACAGGGCGTTGGCTTTAAGCGACGGGGCGAGAAAGTCGCGCGCGAACTCCTCGCGACAGTCAACGACGATCGCCTCGATCGCACCAGCCGCGAACGCCTTGGCCTGCAGGCCCTCCCAGTCGCCTTCCTGACCGAGGTTGCAGGCAACCGTGATCACCTCGACGCCGTAGTTCTCGATCATCCATCGAACTGCAACAGAGGTATCGAGACCACCGCTATAAGCCAGAACTACACGCTTTGCCATCAGAATTCCTTCGGGAGATAGTCAGTCGAAAAGAGGAAACAGGGGAAATCGGTTTTTACAGACCAGCAAGTTCGGAGAGTTGGGTGGCGATCGTCTCGCCGCCGATATCGGAAGCAACCACGATCAGAATCGTGTCATCACCGGCGACAGTCCCGAGGATGCCGAGCAAACCAGAACGGTCGAGCGCCGATGCAACAACGTGTGCCGAACCCGGAGGGGTCCGGATAATGACGAGATTGTCAGAGTGAGCGACTTCGACCACCCAGTCTCCGAACACGCGACGCAAATGATCCTCCGGTGCGCGTTGCTCCTTCGGAAGGGCGGGTATCGCGTAAGCCGATTCACTGCCGGGCATGCGGACCTTGATGGCTCCCATGTCCTCGAGATCGCGCGACACCGTTGCCTGTGTGGCGACAACGCCTTCAGCCGCGAGTAGCTCGACCAGGGCTAGTTGGTTCGCAACGACCTGCGATCCAATGAGCTTGGCGATCAGATGTTGACGCTGCGTCTTGCCCAACTTCGATGGCTCCTTCATAGGATCGGTCATCGGTTCTCCATCAGCCATACGAGCGCACCACGTGCCGCGTGCATTCGGTTAGTCGCCTGTTGCCAGACTCGGCTTCGAGATCCCTCGAGTACCGAATCGGAAACTTCTTCGCCTCTATGCGCCGGCAGGCAATGAAGAAAGACCGACTCAGGGGACGTCCCCGACATCAGCTCGTCGTCGACGGTGAACCCGGCGAATTCGGCGCGCCTTGTGACCGCCTCATCTTCTTGGCCCATGGATGTCCAGACGTCGGTGTAAACCGCGTCGGCACCGACGACGGCGGCGACCGGATCAAGCGTGCATTCGATGTTGATCCCGGCGGCAGTGACTCGCGCGAGATCTGACGTTGAGAGTTCATAACCCGCGGGCGTTGCGATTTTGACGGACATGCCAACCATGCCCGCGGCAAGGGCAAGGCTGCGGGCGACGTTGTTCCCGTCACCCACGTACGCCACGGTGCGTCCGGCAAGCCCGGTCACGCCGCCGAACTCGTCGGCCAGAGTCAGGATGTCGGCCAGTGCCTGAAGCGGATGTGCCTCATCGGAGAGCATGTTGACGACTGGAACCGACGAGGCGGCGACCATTCGTTCGAGCTTCGAGTGTTCGAACACCCGCGCTCCGATCATCGAGTGGTACCCGCAGAGTGTGCGCGTAACGTCCTCGACGCTTTCGCGAACATCAAGTCCGACTTCGTCAGGACGAATCGTGAGCGGGTGGCCGCCCAATTGCACGACCGCCATCTCCATGGAATTACGGGTCCGAGCTGAAGGCTTCTCGAAGAGCAGCGCCATTCCCTGCCCCTCGAGGCATTTGGGTGAAACCGGCGCTGCGCCACAGGCGAGCACTTCGAGCAACTCAGACCGCGAAAGATCATCGACTTCGAGCAGATGTCTCATGACAGTTCCTCCGAGAGGTGGGACCGAAGAACGGCAGAAAGAATATCGACGGCCTCGGCAAGTTCGGCGTCACTCACAATCAGGGGTGGAGCGAATCGCAATGACGTAGGCGACACTGCGTTGACAATCAGGCCGGCCACGAGCGCATCCGCCGCGACAGCCCGTGCGTCGAGTCCGGGCGCGAGCTGGGCGGCAAGGAGCAGGCCGAGACCCCTGACTTCGACGACACCGTCAAGCGAAGTGAGGAGTTTCCGGAGAGTCGCGCCAGCATGCTCCGCGCGCTGCGGGATGTTCTCGCGCTCCATGATTGCAAGCGTGGCCCGCGCCGCAGAAGCGGCAAGGGGTTGACCGCCGTACGTGGTTCCGTGATCACCCGGGGAGAACGCCGCTGCGACATCGCGACGCGCCCAGCAGGCTCCGATCGGCATACCGTTGCCAAGCCCCTTTGCCATGGTGACGACATCGGGTTCGACGCCAAAGTGTTCGAAACCGAACCACTCGCCCGTCCGACCGAGGCCAGTTTGAATCTCGTCGACCATGAAGAGGATTCCCCGCTCGTCGCAGAGTCGCCGAACTCCTTCGAAATACTCGGCCGTCGCCGGGTTCACGCCGCCTTCGCCTTGAACCGATTCGAGAAGGACAGCAGCAACGCTCGAATCGATCGCGTCGGCCATTGCGGCGAGATCGTTCCAGGCGACGTGACGGAATCCCTCTGGAAGAGGTTCGAAACCTTGCCATTTCGCGGGTTGGCCAGTGGCATGCAGGGCAGCGAGCGTCCGGCCGTGAAATGAACCGAACGCGCTCACGATGTTGAACGTTTCCGGCCCGTGCTCGCGCTTCGCCCACTTCCGAGCAAGTTTGATTGCGCATTCGATCGACTCGGCACCACTGTTGGTGAAGAACACCTGTCCCCCGCCGCCAAGGAGCCGATCGAGGGTGATCGCTACATCAGCGCCGGGTTCAGTGCCGTAGAGATTGGAGACGTGGACGAGTGTCCGGGCTTGCTCGGAGATCGCGTCGGCTATTTCGGGGTTCGCATGACCGAGCCCGACTACGGCGATTCCAGCGAGGAAGTCGAGATAGGAGTTTCCGGCATCATCCCAAAGACGACAGCCGTCGCCACGAACGAACCTCACGGTCGGAGCCGCGTAAGTGGGCATGAACGGACAGTGATCGAGTCCGGCCGGCGCCGCCATTGCTTTTGTATGTGACGTCGATGGATTCATGATCCACTCCCATCGACATTCGTGATCATCGTACCGACACCGGCACGAGTGAAGAGTTCGAGAAGGACTACGTGGGGGACGCGACCATCGAGAAGATGCGCAGCAGCGACTCCCCCTTCGAGGGCAACTAGGCACGCATCAATCTTCGGAATCATGCCGCCCGAGAGCACGCCAGTCTTGATCAGATCGGCGATCTCCAGGTTGTTGGTCGTACCAATCAAGCTTTCGGGATCATTGACGTCGCGCAGCAACCCGGCGATATCGGTGAGGTAGATGACCTTTACCGCTCCCAATGCTCCGGCAAGTGCGCCAGCGACGGCATCGGCATTGATGTTGTAGGCCTGACCCGCAAGATCAGCGCCGATTGTGGAGATAACAGGAATGAGGTTTTGGGTAAGCAATGACTCGACGATCTTCGGATTCACGTTCTTGACATCACCGACGAACCCCAACTCAGGATCCCGGAGATCGGCTTCAATCAGCCCGGCATCCTCACCGGAGAGACCAACGGCCAGAGGGCCGTGGGTGTTAATTGACGCGACGATCTCGCGGTTCACTTTGCCGACCAGCACCATCCGCGCGATGTCGAGCGTTTCGGCATCGGTTACCCGCAGGCCGTCCTTGAACTCCGACTTCATGCCGAGTCTCGCCATGAGGTCACCAATCTGCGGACCACCGCCATGCACCACGACGACACGGATTCCGACCGCATGCAGCAGCACGATGTCGGCCGCGAAACTCTCCGCGAGGGCCGCGTCGGTCATGGCGTTCCCGCCGTATTTCACGACGACGGTCTCTCCCCAAAAGCTCCGGATGTATGGGAGGGCCTCGATGAGGACTTCGGCTGTCACCGCCTCAGCGATTCCGGGCGTGTTCGGCACGGACGCACCCGGCTTGTCAGAGGAACCAGTTGAAATGCTCATGAGGTACCCATGTTCTCGTCGATGTATGCGTGAGTGAGATCGTTGGTGAGAATCGTTGCCCGACCGGTTCCTTGACCGAGATCGGCAACGATCTCGAGGTTCCGTCCCGCCATGTGGGCTACTACTGCAGCCGAATCGTGATCAACATCAACAGCCGAGCGACACACGGTGATGCCGCCGTAGGAAACCGACAAGGTGTCCGGATTGAACTCGATTCCGCATGATCCAAGGTCGCTGGCAATTCGACCCCAGTAGGGATCGCATCCGTACCAGGAACACTTCACCAGATTGCTCCGCGAGACGTACCTGGCACCGACAAGTGCTTCAGCGTCGTTGGCCGCACCGGTGACTGTCATTCGAACAACCTTGGTCGCGCCTTCGGCGTCGGAACACATTTGGAACGCGAGACTCGCGCAGGCATCGGCGACTGCTGACTCGAGCGCGCCTTGGTCAACGGAACCCGCAAGCCCGCTGGCGAGTAGCAACACGGTGTCATTTGTAGATGTGCATCCGTCAACGTCGAGAATATTGAACGACTCTGCCACTCCGTGCACGAGCGCAGCTTTGAGTTGTTCAGGAGTCGCTTCGGCATCAGTGGTCAGTACAGCCAACATCGTCGCCATGTTCGGCGACAGCATGGCCGCCCCCTTTGCCATACCGCCGACAGTGAAGCCTTCGGCATCGATTACAACCTGCTTCGCATGCGTGTCGGTCGTCATGATCGCAGTTGCCGCATCCTGCGAGCCGCTGGCAGACCGGGCTGCGACGAGTGCGGGAACACCGGCGATGATGACGTCGATGGGCATCGGAATTCCGATCAGACCCGTCGAGCAAACGAGGACACGGTCAACGGCGACATTAAGTTCGGCCGCCACTGCTGCACACATAGCTTCGGCATCGGCGAGACCTTGTTCACCAGTTGCGGCGTTGGCATTGCCGCTGTTGAGAATGACAGCAGCGGCTTCGCCCCCGCTGGTAGCAAGATGGGATTTGGTGGTGATCACCGGTGCGGCGGTCATCTTGTTGCGCGTGAAGACTCCGGCCGCAGCAACCGCTCCACCATCCGCAGTCGCAACAAGCGAAAGATCACGATTTCCCGAGGCCTTGATGCCGGCAGCGATTCCTGCCGCAACGAATCCGGGTGCAGCGGTGACACTCATGGGTAAACCCCGATCGAGGAAAGACCGGTCGACTCGTCGATGCCGGCGAGGATGTTGGCGCATTGCACGGCCTGGCCGGATGCACCCTTCGTGAGATTGTCGATCGCACCAATGGCGACGATGTGTCTGGTGCGTTCGTCAGCCCGCACCGTGATGTGCGCAGTGTTCGAGCCGAGACAGGCCTTGGTCGACGGCGAACCATCGGTGATCACGATGAAGGGCTCGTCGGCATAGAAGTCGCGATAGAGCTGCAGCAACTGCGCCGTGGAGTTAGTTCCGGTCGGCCGCAGATAACAAGTGGTGAGCATTCCCCGGTTCATCGGCGCGAGATGCGGCGTGAACAGCACCTTCACCGATCCAGCATCGACGCCGGCGAGCGACGCTACGTTCTGCTCGATTTCGGGAGTATGACGATGGTTCAGTAGTCCGTAGGCGGTGTAATCCTCGTCGACGGTACAAAACGAGGTGTTGGGCTTCGGGGGCCGACCAGCACCGGAGACTCCGCTAGCCGCATCCACAACAATGGTGTCGAGTTCAACGAGACCCTCAGCCAACAACGGGGCGATTGCGAGTGTGGTGCAGGTCGGATAGCAACCGGGCACGGCCACTGCACTCGCTCCGACGAGCTGCGACCGGAAGAGTTCGGGAAGCCCGTAGACGAATGACGGCAGCAGTTCGGGAACCGCATGGGTTTCGCCGTACCAAGTCGGATAGAGCGATGGATCCTGCAGCCGAAAATCCGCAGCCAGATCGATCACCCACTTCACGTTCTCGATGAGCGTCGGCATTAGCGCCTGCGACGCTCCGTGGGGAAGACCGCAGAAGACGAGATCGACACCATCGAGCAGCGCTGGGTCGTAGCCCACAAAGTCGAGATCGCCGTAGACAGCCGAGAGGCTGGGATAAAGATCGCCAACCGGGACACCCGCCTGACTGTCGCCGGTGGCGAAGGCCAGTTCGAGCTGCGGATGGGCAGCGACGAGTCTGAGAAGTTCCGCTCCGGTGAAACCCGAAGCGCCGATGATGCCGACGTTGATCACGCCGAGAGCATAGGGGTCATTGCATTACTATGCAAGGACCCGCATAATTACCTCACCCAACCATTACGTCGGGCCGGGTCTGAGGTCAGCCCCGCAGGGTGCCCCCGATGGTTGCGGCGGCGCCGACACAGGCCGCCAGCACCGATGCGACGTCTTCGTCGGTGAGGGTTCGGTCAGAAGCCTGAAGCCGCAAACGGTAGGCGAGGCTGCGCTGCCCATCGGGGACCGACGCTCCGCGGAAGACATCAAACAGGTGAATGCGGACGAGAAGTTCGCCGGCCGCATCGCTCAGCAAGGCCTGGACCTGGGCTGCCGTGACCGCATCGTCCACCTCAAAGGCAAGATCGAGATCGCTCGAGGGATAGCGGCTGATGTGCCGGTAGGCGCGCTGGCCGTGCTCCAGGGCAAGAGCCACACCGAGATTGAGCTGCAACCAGGCGACGCGACCCCTGATCCCGTGCGCATCAAGAACACCGGGGTCGATCTCCCCTACCTCACCGACAACCGAGCCCGAAACGAGCAACGCTCCGCTTCGGCCGGGATGAAGACCAGCGGGCGAAACGGACTGATCGATCGACGGTTCGCTAAATCCGAGCGTGCCGGCGAGGACATTCCACGCCTGCACTGCAGCGGGTGCTTCGCGGCCAACGAGAACGACGGCAAGATGCTCGCGTTCATCGGGCAGCGTGCTTCCCGCCGCGGGAAGGCCGAAGATCTTGCCAATCTCGAAGAGACGAACTCCATCAGTGCGATGGGACTCGTTGTAGGCGATAGCCCGCAACAGACCCGGAAGCAACGACGTGCGCAGGACGCTTTCTTCGGCAGCAAGCGGATTCGTGATTGTCACCGCGGCGGCCGGCAGACCGGCGCGAGCGAGGTCGCCTGGGGCAAGGAAAGGCAGTGGCATTGCTTCGTGCACTCCGAGCCCAACGAGGACGCCCCGGATGACGCGACGATCGCGTTGGAGCGGCGTGAGCGAACCCGTCTGCGTCGATGTCGGCAGACGGTTCGGTATGCGGCTGTACCCGTAGTGACGGGCAATCTCCTCAATGACGTCTGTTTCCGAGACGGTGTCGGGGCGGAACGTCGGGACGGTGACCGCCAAGATGCCGGAGTCGTCCGAGGGATCAACACCGAACCCGATCGATCGGAGGATGACAGCGATTTCATTCGAGTCAATTGCGGTTCCGAGCAATTGGTTCACCCGCTCGGTGCGCACAGTGACGGGCTTGCGCTCCGGCATCTGACCATCGGCGGAAATCGAACCGGAAAGCAGCCGGGCGCCCGAGGGAGCAAGAAGTTCTGCAAGTCGCCGAGCGGCGAGGTCGAGGATCTCGGGATCAGAGCCTCGCTCGAATCGGGCGGAAGCTTCGGAGCGCAACCCCATGAACTTCGATGAGCGGGCAATCGCCATCGGTTGCCACCACGCACACTCGAGAACGACTGAAGTCGTCAATTCGGAGATCTCGGTGGAAGCGCCACCCATTACGCCAGCAATGCCGATCGGTGTGTCGGAGCCATCGGTGATCACACCATCACGACGGCCAGTGAGATTGCGTTCGATGCCGTCAAGCGTTGTGATCGACTCACCTTCGCGGGCCCAACGGACACGAAGTTCGCCGGATGGAACTTTGGCGAGGTCGTAGGTGTGATTCGGTTGACCGAGTTCGAGCATCACGTAGTTCGACGCGTCGACCACATTGTTGATCGGACGCATCCCGAGAGCTGAGAGGCGATCAGCGATCCAGCGCGGAGACGGCTCGACCTTCACACCTTCGATGACACGGAGATGAAAGCGACCGCAAAGATCGGCATCGAGGATCTGGACTGATGTCATCGCGGCGACGTCACCCGAAACCTCCTCGACCGTCGGTGAAGGAATCGAGAATGGAAGCCCGAGACGCGCGGCGAGATCGCGTGCGACACCGGCAACCGACATCGCGTCGGGTCGGTTGGGGTTGATCTCGAGATCGAATAAGACATCAGGTGTAATGCCGAGGGCTTCGACGATCGGTGTTCCGAGAGCGAGCGAGGGATCAAGGATGTAGATGCCCGAATGATCCTCGCCGAGCGCGAGCTCGCGACCGGAGCACAACATCCCGTTCGACCATTCACCGCGCATCTTGCGACGGGCAATCTCCATGCCATCTGGCATCGTCGTGCCGAGCGTCGCTAGCGGAACGACATCGCCAACGGTGAGGTTGGTCGCACCGCAGCAGATCTGCAGCGGTTCGCCATCACCAAGATCGACGTCGACCAACTGAATCTTGTCGGCGTCGGGATGCTTGCGCAGTTCGAGCACCTTGACGGTGACGATGCCGTCGAGTCCCTCACCAATGCGTTCGATCGATTCGACGGCCATGCCGAGATCGCTCATGACGTCGCCGAGCGCGACGGGATCGTCGGACGGGAACGGAGCAAACTCCTGCAACCACGTGAGCAGGACCTTCATGAGGGGAACTGCTCCAAGAATCGGACGTCGCCGGTGTACATCTCACGGATGTCGTCGACACCGTGACGCATCAGCGCGAGTCGGTCGAGGCCGAAGCCGAACGCGAAGCCCGACCATTCCTCAGGATCGAGGCCGACATTCGAGAGCACGGTGGGATGCACCATTCCGCAACCTCCAAGTTCGAGCCAACCCGTCTGCCCGCACGTGCGACAACCGCTTCCTTCGCAGAAGACGCAATTGATGTCGTATTCGGCCGAAGGCTCGGTGAAAGGGAAATACGACGGACGCAGGCGGGAATGGATCGAGCCGCCGAAGTACGCGCTGGTGAACGCCTCAAGGGTGCCGGCGAGATCGGCGAACGAGATGTTGCGATCCACGACCAGGCCTTCGATCTGGTGGAACACAGGCATGTGGGATGCATCGGCGGTGTCGCGGCGATAGACGCGGCCCGGCATGATGGCGTAGATCGGTGGCTCGCCATCGGTCATCACTCTGATCTGCACCGGCGAGGTGTGGGTTCGCATCAGAACCGTCTCGGGATCGCCGAGGTCCACATAAAGCGTGTCCCACATTCCGCGGGCCGGATGGGCCGCCGGAATGTTGAGCGCTTCGAAGTTGTACCAATCGGTCTCGACCTCGGGCCCCTCGGCGACAGTGAAACCCATCCCGAGGAACACATCGACCAGTCGATCCCATGTTTGGGTGACGAGATGGACAGTCCCCCGCTCGAGTTCGTCAGTGATCTCAGTGAGGTCGAGTCGTTCGGACGCGAGCGTGATAGCCCGTTGCGCGTTTTCGAGCACGCTGCGTCGATCGGCGAGAAGGGCTTCGAGCGTGGAGCGAGCCTCGTTCATCGCTTGGCCGGCGATCTTGCGTTCTTCGGGATCAAGCGTCCCAAGACCCTTCTTCAGGGCAGTGAGTTCACCGGTCTTGCCGAGCAGTTCCGCTTCGAGAGCGCGGAGCTCGTCGAGCGATGCCATCGCGGAAATCCGTGCAGGTGCGCTGGCCCCGATGCGGGCGATGTCGTCGATCATGAGTTCTTGAGCCTGTCGTGCACCGGGTCCATCGTCCAATCAGTTACTGGATGGCAATTGCTTGGCTGCAACCCGTCGTTGCCGGGCTGCCTCAAACAGTACGACCGCTCCCGCCACTGCCGCGTTTATCGATTCCACATCGAGGTTCATCGGGATGGTGACGGTGCCCGCACAGCGTTCGACCAGAGCCGAATCAAGCCCATGCGCTTCGGAACCGACCAGGAACACCGGCGAGCCACCAAGATCGAGATCCTCGGGGGCGATGCCATCCTCGACGACCGTCGCGATCACGACCCGGCCGGCTTTGAGCAGATCAGAGACCAGTTGCTCGGCATCGGGTATCTCGGCAATCGGCAGTCGCATAAGCGAGCCCGCCGCCGCGCGGACCGTTTTCGGACCGAAAGCGTCGGTCGAGGATCCGGCGAAGATCACACCGGCAGCTCCGGCGGCTTCGGCGGCGCGCACCAGCGTCCCGGCATTGCCGGGATCACCAACGTCGACAAGAACAAGAATCGGCCCATCGAGCGCCACCATCACGTCGAGATCGACAACGCGTCGGGGCGCAACGGCCAGGACACCCTGTGGCGTCGCCGTATCGGACACCCGGGCAAAGACTTCAGGAGCAATACCCCACACAGGAGTGCCGGCTGCCGATGCGAGGGTTACCGCCGTGACTAGTGCCGAATTGTCGTCGGCGCCGTTCCAGGCATCGACATCCACGTAGACCTCATCGAGCGTGGTTCCGGCCGCCAGCAGTTCGCCAAGCGCAACCGGACCCTCGATGACAAAAAGACCTGCCTCGAGACGCGCCTTACGGCGCCCGGTCAGGCGCCGTAAGGAGGAAACACGTGGATTGCTCGCCGCCAATGGCGTCGGTTCGACAGCCACGGCAGTGAACGACGTACGAAAAGCTTCAGGCGCTCGCCGATGCAGCCTTGGCTGCTTCGACCAGTGCGGTGAACGCCGCTGCGTCAGTGACGGCCAGATCGGCGAGGACCTTGCGATCCACCTCGATCTCGGCGGACTTCAGCCCAGCGATGAAGCGGGAGTAGGTCGTGTCGTTGAGACGACATGCCGCGTTGATGCGCTGGATCCAGAGCTTGCGGAAATCGCCCTTGCGTGCGCGACGATCGCGGAACGCGTACTGGAGCGAATGCATGACCTGCTCGTTGGCAGAGCGGTACGAACGGCTCTTATTGCCGTAGTACCCCTTCGCACGTTCGAGTGTCTGCTTACGATGCTTCTTGCTGGCGACTGCACGCTTGACTCTTGCCATCGTGGTCTCCTTTACCAATCAAAGTTTCAGTGGAAAACGGCATCGGGCAGACGGCCCGGGCCGGGAAAGACAGGAACGAAAGACTTCGGGATCTGTTAGATCCCGAGCTGACGACGAACTCGAGCGGCGTCACCGGGAGCAAGCACGAAATCGCCTTCGAGCCGGCGCTTACGTCCAGGGGACTTCTTCTCGAGGATGTGGTTCAGATTCGCCTTGCGGCGGGTGATCTTGCCGGTGCCGGTGATCTTGAAGCGCTTCTTGGCACCGCTATGGGTCTTCATCTTGGGCATTGGTATCTCCGTCTGGTACTCCGCAGTGCTGCGGGGTTCAGGTCAGGCCTCGGGGGTTTCCGGGACCTCGGGTGATTCGGTGTCGACAGCAACTGGTTCTGCTGCCTCAGGGGCTGGAGCGGGAATGGGTTCGGTCGGGATGGACTCGACGACTTCCTCAGCGACACCCACAACTTCGGGGGTGCCGGCATCGGCGGTCTGGCGCTTCTTGTCAGCAGCGGCCTGTGCTTTCTTGTCCGGTCCGAGCACCATGGTCATGTTGCGACCATCGAGTCGGGGGTAAATCTCAACCTTTGCCACCTCGGTCACTGCGGCTGCCACCTGATCAAGGATCTTGCGACCAAGTTCAGGGTGCTGCATCTCTCGACCACGGAACATGATGGTGACCTTGACTTTGTGGCCTTCGGCCAGGAAGTGCTCCACCTTCTTCGTCTTGGTATCGAAGTCGCCGACGCCGATTTTGGGCCGGTACTTCATTTCCTTGACGACGATGTTGGTGCTCTTCTTGCGTGATTCCTTCGCGCGCTGCGCTGCTTCGTACTTGTACTTGCCGTAATCCATGATTCGGCAGACAGGTGGGTTGGCTTTGTCAGCGACCTCGACGAGATCAAGTTCAAGATCCCGAGCCATGTTCAGGGCTTCGGGTAGCGGTGTAATTCCGATCTGGGCGCCATCGGGTCCGACCAACCGCACCTCGCGGGCGCGAATTCGATCGTTTATCCGTGGCTCGTTAATCGCGGCCGTTGCTATGGCCAGTCACTCCTCATTCGTGCCAGGTCCTCCCTCGGCGTTACGGAAAATGGTCTGGAGTCCGGCCTTTTGGCGGAACTTCTACGGACCGTTCCGAAGAACTGTCTGCGAAAGCTACAAAGACGGACGCCGGGTGAGAGCCGACGCCCGCAACGGTAAGAACAACCCAGAGGGAAGTGCTCACCGGAGAGCTTGTCGACCCGGACTCATATCGGTGCAAGTGAGACTGTTTCCGGGAGGAAACCGCTTGCGAATGGCCGGGTGGGGGCAAAGCCCCGCTTTCATTCAGTTGTGAGGCGCCTACGATACCGACTCGGCCGCCGTAAAGCGAACTCCGCGCCAATCGGGTGCCGAAGCGGCCAGCGAGAGGAAGCCTTCAATGAGCCTGTGGACCCCCGACGGCGAAGTCCCTGTAGAGCCGCACCGTCCCACATCCTCCAATCCGGCGCCAGCCGAACGCGGTGCGGCCGGCATGGTGGGCGGACCTGAATTCGACGATCTCAGCCCCGAGGAACAGGCCAAAGCGGAACAACTCGTGGCCGAGATGGCCGAGATGCAACGTCAACTTCTCGGAGTTCCCGCCGCAGTCATTGTCGTCAACCACGCCCGGGGCCTGCTTGAACTTGCGATCATGCACCTGAACCAGCCCGAGCCACGGTTTGAGGAAGCCCGCCTCGCCATCGATTCATTCGCTGCCATTCTCGACAGCACCGATGATCGCCTCGGCGAAGACGGCGAGTATCTCCGCCAGGTCCTCACGCAAGTTCAGATTGCGTTCGTACAGCGCCAAAGCGATATCGCCGGGGCGACTAGAACACCAGATTCCGGGGCCTGACCGACCGCCGGACCGGTGAGACTCAGGTCGGACGGAGACCGAGCGCTTCCCACCGGCCATGACGGCCGGCGACGACGCTGAAGGTCACGTCGGCTCCTTCAGCGATCGTGCGGGTTTCACCCTCTATCGAGGTGCAATGAAAGCGATACGCGGTTCCGTCCGCCGACCGGACGACGCCGAGGCCCCGTGGATCGTCGAAGGACTCAACGATCCCCAGCGTCGGCCCCAACGGCGTGGCGACCAACTTCGGGGACGCGGACATCAGTGAACGATCTTGGAGATCGGGAGTTCGATGATGTCGGTGGCGCCAGCATCGGAGAGGGCGGGAATCAGCACGTTGATCTTGCGCTTCTCGACAACGGACTCAACGGCGTAGCCAGCTCCACCGAAAAGTTCGTTCACTGTCGGGGATTTCATCGACGGGAGAATGTCGATCACGGCGTTCAGACGATCGGCTGGGATATTGAGTTTCACGAGCACTCGCCCCCGAGCTTCGAGGACACCCTGAAGCAGGATCTGCAGCTGCCGCATGGCGTGTGCCTTCACCGGGTCTGCAAACGACGCCGGATTCGCGATGAGTTCCGTGTAGGAAACAAGAATCGTGTCAATGATCTTGAGGCCGGCTGCACGAAGCGCGTTCCCGGTCTCGGTGATGTCGACGATGCAGTCGACAATGTCGGGAACCTTTGCTTCGGTCGCTCCGTAGGAGAGCCTGATGTCGGCTTCGATGCCCTTCTCGGCGAAGAAGCGCTTCGTGAGTTCCGGATACTCGCTTGAGACTCGGACGCCCTGAGGGAGGTCTGACACGCCCGTGTACGGCGAATCCTGCGGAACGCCGACAACAATGCGAACTGGATTCGTGGTCACCTTCGAATACTTGAGTTCACCGAGCGATTCGACCTTGCTGTCGGTCTCCTCGATCCAGTCACGACCTGTGATTCCGAGATCGAACAGACCCTCGGCCACGTACATCGGGATCTCCTGTGGACGCAGGATGCGCACTTCGGCCACACGGGGATCGTCAATCGATGCCTTGTACTGAACCGACGAGTCCCGCGAAACGCGAAGGTCTGCAGCTTCGAAAAGTTCGAGGGTGGCCTTTTCGAGTGAACCCTTTGGCAGTACAAGCTTAAGCATCTGACCAAACTATCGCCTCAGGCCTCACCCTCCCAGCGAGTATCGCCCCGACACGCACTGATTCGCACCACTACTCATAGGATTAAGGCATGGCCCCCCACAAAGAACGACACTTCAGTCATCGCACCGGCTGGCTCCGTGCCACTGTCCTCGGGGCCAATGACGGAATCGTTTCCGTGGCCGCACTCATTCTCGGTATCGCGGCGGCTGGTTCTTCACGGTCTGTCGTGCTGACCGCAGGGATCGCCGGCCTGAGCGCCGGTGCGCTCTCGATGGGTCTTGGTGAGTACATCTCGGTCAGCTCGCAACGAGACACCGAGAAGGCCGATATCGCCAAGGAGAAGTGGGAGCTTGAGAATGTTCCCGATCGCGAACTCGCCGAACTCACCGCCATCTACCAATCAAAGGGTCTGAATCACGCTCTCGCTCGCGAGGTCGCGGTGGAGCTGACCCAACACGATGCGCTCGGCATTCATCTCATTGAGGAATTGGGCATCACCGAATCAAGACTGGCCCGCCCGTTTCAGGCCGCGTTCTCCTCGATGGCTTCTTTCGCCATCGGAGCGTCACTTCCGCTGCTGGCCGCCGCCCTCATTCCGGACTCCGATACCACTTCGCCGCGAATCATTGCGACGCTTGTGATTTCGGTCATCGCGCTCTTCATTCTCGGTCTGACAGGCGCGCTTCTTGGCGGAGTCAAACCGGCCCGGCCAATGGTCCGCGTTGTGCTCGGTGGCGCTGCAGCCATGGGCATCACGATGCTGATCGGGAAACTGTTCGGAACTTCGATCGGCTGACGTCTCTCGGCGGCGACCGCGAGTAACGAGTCAGCTGCGAGAGAGAGTGCGAAGGAGATTCACCATCTCGATCGCCGTACGAACAGACTCGTCGCCCTTGTTGTCCTCGTCACATGATCGGGCCAACGCCTGCTCGAGATTCTCGGTCGTGAGCACGCCGAAGATCACCGGTGTTCCGGTTTCGAGCTGCACGTCCTGGATACCACGAGCGCATTCACCGGCCACGAAGTCGTAGTGCGAAGTCTCGCCACGGATGACAGCGCCGAGACACACCACTGCGTCGGCATGGCCGTTCACAATCAATGCCTTAGCCGCCATGGGAACCTCATAGGCGCCGGGGACCCAAACGATCGTGACATCGGCTTCCGCAACTCCGTGAACAGCGAGCGCGTTCTCTGCTCCCTCGAGCAGTCGATTCGTAATGTGATCATTGAAACGTCCGCAGACGAGCGCGATCCGCATCCCACTTCCATCGACATTGGCGTCGACAGAGTTGGCAGCCCGAAAATTCGACGACATCAGTCGAGTCCTTCAAGCAGATGGCCCATCTTCTCGCGCTTCGTACGCAGGTAAGCGAGGTTTTCCGGGTTCGGGATCGATTCGAGCGGCACGCGCTCGGTGATGTCGAGACCGAAGCCTTCAAGACCGCCGTACTTCGATGGATTGTTCGTCATCGACCGCATCGTCGTGATGCCGAGGTCGACCAGGATCTGCGCACCGATGCCGTACTCGCGGCTGTCGATGGGGAGGCCGAGCGCCACATTGGCTTCGACCGTATCGGCCCCTTCGTCCTGCAATGAATAGGCGCGGATCTTGTGGCCGATGCCGATTCCGCGGCCCTCGTGACCGCGCAGGTAGACCAGCACCCCAAGACCTTCCTCGGCGATTCGTTCCATCGCTTTGTTGAGCTGGATTCCGCAATCACATCGCAACGAACCGAAGACATCGCCGGTGAGACATTCGGAGTGGACACGAACGAGCACATTGTCTTCGCCCTGCACCGCGCCATAAACCATCGCGATGTGCTGCTCGCCGTCGAGCATCGACTCGTAGACATAACAGGTGAAGTCTCCCCACTGCGTGGGGATACGCGCCTCGGAAATGCGCTTGACGAGCTTCTCGTGCTGACGTCGATAGCGAATCAGTTCTGCGATCGTGATCATGAGGAGATTGTGGGTGCGGCAGAACTCGACGAGATCGGGAACCCGAGCCATCGTGCCGTCGTCGTTCACGATCTCGCACAGCACTCCCGAAGGGAACATGCCCGCCATACGGGCGAGATCGACCGCGGCTTCGGTGTGGCCTGCACGCTTGAGCACGCCGCCCTCGGCATAACGCAGTGGGAAAATGTGACCCGGGCGAGCGAGATCGCCGGGACGCGTGGCCGGGTTGATGAGTGCCTGAATCGTTGCGGCGCGATCGGCGGCAGAGATGCCGGTGGAGGTGTTGTGGCGGAAGTCGACGCTGTACGTGAACGCGGTGCGCTGCGCTTCAGTGTTGTCGCGAACCATGAGCGGCACTTCGAGTTCGTCAAGTCGCTCGCCCATCAGCGGAGTGCAGATAACCCCGGAAGTGTGGCGCACGAAGAAGGCGATTGTCTCCGCAGTCGCGCTTTCGGCCGCCATGATGAGATCGCCTTCGTTCTCGCGATCCTCGTCGTCAACCACGACAATGATTTCGCCGCGAGCGATCGCTGCGACGGCATCGGGGATCGACGAAAAATGATCCGCATACTCGGAACGGGAAGGGTTGGGCATCAGGACTCCAGTGTCGGTCGTGCGATGGTTGCGCCGGCGGATGCGGCGAGAGCGGCGAGCTGGCCTTCGAGGAGGCGCTCGGTGTACTTGGCCATGACATCGACCTCGATGTTGACCAACGCACCGGGACCCTTCACGCCAAGCGTTGTCACTGCAGATGTGTGGGGAATCACCGCGACGGTGAATCCGTCGTCGAGTGGCTTGACCACCGTGAGTGAAATGCCGTCGACAGTGATCGAACCTTTTTCGACGACGTAACGCATGAGCTCGCGCGGAATCCTGATCCGAAGATCGGGAACCGCGTCGACGATCTCGCCGACGGCATCCACGTGACCCTGCACGAGATGACCACCAAGGCGATCCTCGAGTCGGACTGGCCGTTCGAGGTTCACGACATCACCAGGTTCGAGCGATCCGATATTCGTCCGGGCGTAGGTCTCGTCGGAAACGTCGGCTTCCCACCAGCCCTCAGCGACGTCAAAGGCCACCACGGTAAGACAACAACCATTGACGGCAGTGGAGTCGCCGAGTCCGACGCTCTCCAGAACGCGGCCCGCGGCTATCCGCAGACGCGCCCCGTCCCGTGCCGCTATTGATCCAAGTTCTTCAACAATTCCAGTGAACATGTCAGTTCGCCTCCAGATCCACCCGAAGATCGTCGCCCAGTCTGCGCGTGTCCACAATTCGGCCGCGCCAAAGATCGCCGAGCGAGGCTGCCCCGGGGCCCGCGAATAAGCCACGAGCATCGTCTCCACCGAACAGCGCCGGCGCCAGATAGAGCACGTATCGATCAACCAGACCGGCCCCGTGGAAGGCATGGGCGACGCCCGCTCCCCCTTCGACAAGCACCTGCAGAATCCCCCGGCTGCCCAGATCGTCGAGGATTGGCCCGAGATCGCCGGTGAACTCGAGGCAGGGATGGACTGCAGCACCGACAGGCGCTGAACCGAGAACGACCCTGACCGGATCGATGTCTCCGACATGACGCTCTGAACCGGGAAGGCGAACAGTCAGCGAGGGGTCATCGTCGCGCACCGTTCCCGCTCCGACGAGAATCGCCCCAGACTCAGCCCGAAGGCGATGGGCATCGAGACGGGCATCCTCGCCGGTGATCCACTGCGACGTGCCATCCGGTGCTGCCGTGCGGCCATCGAGGGTCGCGGCAAGCTTCAGGACCACCATGGGTCGTCCCGTTCGGCGATGGTGAAGATACGGGGCCAGTTGAATCTCAGCCTCGACCGAGCCGGCGCCGACTTCGACGTCAATGCCTGCGGCCCGCAGTCGCTCGATCCCGGAACCTGCGACCTTTGCGTCCGGATCGGTAACGGCCACGACCACCCGGGCGATACCGGCCGCGATCACGGCGTCAGCGCAGGGCGGAGTTACTCCATGATGTGAGCAGGGTTCGAGCGTTACATAGAGCGTGCCGCCCCGGGCATCATCGCCGGCGGCAGCGAGTGCAACGATTTCCGCGTGCGGGCCGGTCGTTCCGTCCGTAGCGCCAACGAAACCGGCATGATCGGGCTGGCCGGCGGGTACGACTACTGCGCCAACCCAAGGTCGAGGCGCGACCTGACGCCTGACTGTTGCGGCTACAGCAAGGGCCTGACCCATGCGGGCCATGTCGTCCGGGCCCGGAGAGGCCGCGTTGTTCGGAATAGTCGCGATAGGGGTCGATCGTAGCAATCCCGCGCAGATTCACCGATCCCGGGCGGCGACTTCGACGAAGCTCAGTCGCCGTCCATCAGGCGTATGGCGTGGGGAATCACATCGAGCACAGCCTCGAGGCATTCGACAGCACCCGACGGCGAACCCGGCGCGTTGAGGATGAGCGCAGTCCCACGGGTTCCGGCCACCGAGCGAGAAAGCCGGCCGAGCGGGTTCACGGCTCGCATTGCCTCGGCGAGTCCGGGCGCATCACGGTCAAGGATGACCCGGGTGCCTTCGGGCGTGAGATCGCGCGGTCCGAAACCAGTTCCTCCGGTCGACACGATGACGCCCAGGAACCCCTCGGACATTTCGACGAGAGCCTCGCCCACCGACTGCCGACCATCGGCGACGACCCGATGTTCGATCACCGCGAAGCCAGTCCGTTCAAGCAAGTCGACGAGCGCAACGCCTGATTTGTCTTCTCGCGTGCCGGCGATGACTCCGTCGGACACGGTGAGGACTTTCGCGTCGAGGCCGGCGGCCGGCGTCGACGTTGCGGCGTGTTCGGTCATGACGTCGCCTCCGTTTCGAGGTCTGGGCGTCGGAGCTTCAGGATGTACATCCCATCAGTTCCTTCGGCCTGGGGAAGTAGTAACGCACCGCGCCCGGCCGGGATCCATGGCGCTTCAGGAGGCGCAAGGGCCACGACATCTGGCCGAGCTTGAGTAAGCCACTCATCGATCTCAATCGATTCAGCACGAGTGAGCGTGCACACGCTGTAGGTCACCTCGCCACCGGGCTTCACGAGGTCTAGTGCTGATGCAAGAAGCTGCTTCTGCAGCTCGGTGAGCGTTGCGATGTCTTCGGGGTTGATTCGCCAACGCGCGTCCGGACGACGTCGGAGGGCACCGAGGCCCGAGCACGGAGCATCAAGCAGCACCCGATCGAACGTTCCTGGACGGAATGGCGCTGAGGTTCCGTCCGCTGCGATTACAGCGAAGTGATCCGCGGCGAGTCCAAGCTTCTTTGCATTTTCGGCGACGAGGCCCGAACGCGTTTCGCGCATGTCCGACGCAACCACTCGCGCTCCCGTTGATGCAATGGCAGTCGCTTTCCCGCCGGGGGCTGCGCACATGTCGAGAACGACGTCTCCTGGGCCGGCGCCGACCGCCTCGGCGACCCACTGCGACGCAAGGTCCTGCACGTACCCGTCATCGCGTGTCGTCGATGTTGCCGACTGGTTCATTGCATCCATGGCTTCAAGCGCAGCCTCAAGGCCGAGGTCAGTCGTCAGTCGATCGAAGATCCAGTCGGGTTGACTCAGCCTCACCACGTCGCTCGGCCACTCAACCGGGAGCGACGTCGCCACCTTGCGTAGAACGGCATTGCACAATCCGCTGATCTTTCGAGGCGCTGCCTCAACGGTTGCGCCGACAGCAGCATGAGGAGGCGTATCGAGAAAGGCGAGCTGAAACGCGCCCAGACGAAGCCATGCCCGCGCCGTGACATCAATGCGTTCCGGATCGGGCAGGAATCTGTCGACCAACCAGTCGCATGCTCGTTGCATTCGTGTTGTTCCGTAGACGAGTTCCGTTACGAAACCGCGGTCACGGGTCTCCAGATCGCTGCGCTGAAGCAGCGCAGGAACGGCGAGGTTTGCGTACGCACCATCGGCATCGATGCGAATGAGTGCGTCGACCGCCAATTGGCGGGCTGCGACACCCGCCTGCGACTGGGGAGTCGCCGGACGACGAGCATCATGCGAGCGCGGGCGCTCGTCTTCGGAATTGCTCTGACGATTCGTACTCATTGGCCCAGCTGTTCGTTTGGGATGGGACGGGATCCGTTACGCCACGCATCGGCGCTCTGACGGGACCTTCCCTCGGGTTGCACTTCGATCAGTTCAAGTTGTCCATCGCCAGTCGCCACCAGTGACCCATCAAGTTCACCTGGTGATCCGGATCCGGTGTCCCCCGCCAATCGAACCGACCACACCTTGAGGCGCGCCCCGCGAAAACGAGTCCACGCTCCGCCCAGCCTGACAAGTCGGTCGATCGCTACCGCCTCCGCCGACCAGTTGATCTCCAACTCGGACGGATCGATCTTTGCGGCGTGAACGGTCTCGCCCGCCTGTGGCAGCGGCGCAGGCAGTCCTTCCGTCAATGCATCGACAACCATCCCAGCTCCGATTTCGACGAGGCGACTGCGCAACGTCTGCAGCGTGTCCGAGCTCTCGATAGTTGTTTCACGCGTCGAGTAGACGGCTCCGGTATCTAAACCTTCGGCGACTTCCATGAGACACACGCCTGTTACCGCGTCACCGGCGAGAAGAGCGCGCTCGACAGGGGCCGCACCGCGCCAGCGCGGAAGCAACGAGAAATGAAGGTTGACCATTGGCACGTGCTCGAGAATCCGCATCGGGATGATCCGCCCATAGGCGACTACCACCGCAAGGTCAACGTCGGCGTCGAGCACGGAATCGAGATCGTCAGTGACCGGCAACCCGAGTTCTGTTGCCGCAGCCTTCACCGGGCTAGGTGAAAGCTCTCCGCCCCGACCCCGACGGCGGTCAGGACGACTCACAACGAGTGCTATCTCAAAGCCAGCGGCGACGAGAGCCTGCAACACCGGAACCGCGACACCGGGAGTTCCCATGAACGCAAGACGTTTCGGATGCGGAGGCGGCCGGGTCGGCCCGTGCGAATCGTCGGTCACAAGGTGCTCAGCGCAGACGCAGTCGACTCGAGCCGACCTCGGGCTCGGGAAGTGGCCCGGCATTGTTCATGCGCAAGTCCAGGAGAGCAACGCGTGCCTCGGCAAGTTGTTCCTTCGTCAAGTGCTCGACAAGAAGGACCCCGTCGAGGTGATCAATCTCGTGTTGAAAGACACGACAGGCGAAATCATCAAGTTCAAGATTGAGTTCGTTGCCATCGAGATCAAAACCCGTGACATGCATCTCGGCTGGGCGGACGATTTCCCAGTGCAACCCGGGCACAGACAGACACCCTTCGGTGAACTCTGCTTCGCCGCGACTCTCGACGATTGTCGGATTGATGATGACGCCGGGCTTATCGTCGTAGTCGAAGACAAAGAAGCGCTGCTGGATACCGATCTGAGGAGCAGCAAGACCCACACCCGGGGCGTCGTACATCGTGACGAACATGTCATCGATGAGCTTCACGAACGCGCCGTCGACACGCGTCACGTCTGAAGCACGTTGCTTCAGAACAGGGTCTCCAATAATGCGGATCGCGTGAGGGGCCACACCTCAAGGGTAGCGTCGGAGCGTGGCTAGCTCCTCCTCCCAGTACTTCTCCCGGCACCCCGAGGTCGACTCCGATCCCCGCTCCATCCAGCTCTCTCTGGCCGACATCGAACTTGCACTCACCACTGATACCGGGGTCTTTTCTGCCGACCGCGTCGATTCGGGCAGCCGGTTGCTCCTTCAGGAGGCGCCCTGGCCGACACCGGAGATGGGCAACATCCTCGATATCGGATGCGGCTACGGGCCGATCGCGCTGACCCTCGCTCGCCGATCTCCCGCCAGCACCGTGTGGGCCGTTGATGTCAACGAGCGCGCGGTTGCCCTGTGCGCGGCAAATGCCGAAGCCAACGGAATCGACAATGTCCGACCTGTCGTCGTTGACGAATCGGGTTTACCGGTAGCCGGTGATCCTGCTCATCAGGCTGAGCTCGGCCTCGTGATGTTCGACGCAATCTGGTCGAATCCCCCGATTCGAATCGGCAAGGAGGCACTCCATGCTCTCCTTCTCTACTGGCTCGATCGTCTCGCTCCTGGTGGCAAGGCATGGCTCGTCGTGCAGAAGCATCTTGGGGCGGATTCGCTCGGTGCATGGCTCGAGGGTGAAGGATGGTCGACGACCCGGTTGGTTTCGCGGGCGGGATACCGGCTTCTGGAGGTCGCAGCACGATGACTCGCTCACTAGGTGGAACCGAACTGAAGCGCTTGCACCGCGAATGGCGGCGCAAAGAACACTCGAAGCTCGCTCTCATGCTCGATGGCGTCCAGAATCCGTTCAATATCGGCGCAATCCTGCGGACGGCAGCGGCTTATTCGGTCGATCATCTCTGGCTCGTTGGATCACCGGAGCCAAACGATTCGAAGGTGCAGAAGACTGCTCTCGGAACGCAGCGGTTTCTCACTTGGACGATGTGCGAAACATCAGCGGAAGCTCTCAGCGCAGCGAAGGCGGCTGGATACAAGGTGGTCGGTGTGGAATTGGCCGAGGATGCCAAACCGCTGCACGAACTCGACCTCACCGGAAATGTCTGCCTCGCTATCGGTCACGAAGATCGAGGACTCTCCAAAGAGGCTCTCGCCGATTGTGACGAACTCGGATACATCCCGCAGCTCGGCCGGATCGGTTCGCTCAATGTCGGCACGGCAACAGCTATCGCCTGCTACGAAGCGCGACGGGCCGGCTGGACGGCCTAGAGCCGCAGAGGATCCACCTCAAGCCGCATCCTCCCCGGCGGGCGGCTGACGGTTGAGAGCGCGTCGCAAAGCGTCGTGTGATCGGCGGCCCTGATGAGCCAGCTGTCCTCCGACGGACCGAGAACCTCGACCCCGTCGTGCGTGCCGAACGCTGCGATCCATGCCGGAGCCGAAGCGCCCGAGACAACAGCCATTGCCGTCGTGGGCGGGTAGCCAAGAGCGGAGCGACGCTCGGCTTCGGCGGTCGCCACCCGCGTCGGTTCGGCGAGAAGTGCACCCTGGAGAACTTCGTGTTGGGGTAGCCGCGTCTGCACGAGGATGCGTCCGCCGCCAGCTCTGTCACCCACAAGACGAGCGGCCCGAACCATGATCGCCATCGCTTCTTCCGAAGCCCGATAGCGGGGAGCAAGAAGTTCCTGATCGAAATCGAGAAACGCAACAACATCGGCGGAATCGATTTGATGGAGGGCTGCTTCTGTACCGATCACGATTCTCGTTCCGGTTCCACCGGCCGAACGAACAGTGTCGGCCGTCAGTTCGGTCACAGGTTCGCGTGCCAATGCTTCGAGTTCCTCACGAACACGGCTCACGCCGGCGCGGAGATTCTTCATCTTCGTCGCGCCACAGCTGACACAGATTGTCGGCCTGACCGCGTCGCATCGAAGGCAGACAAGCGTTCCGTCGTCAGCTTGCACAACGGCAGCAGCACATCGTTCACAGGTGGCGACTTCACCGCACGCCGCGCAGCTCGACAAACGCGAGCGTCCCTTACGATTCAAAATGCAGATCACGCGCCCGCCGCTGCGCAACGCATCGACGAGAGGAACGCTGTAAAGGCCCTCCCCCGGTGGCGAATCCCTGCGGTCCACGATCTCGATCCGTGGCCATCCAGCTCGTTCTGCGGTACGAGAAGGCACAAACAGTTGACTGACGGCTAGTGCTTCGAGCGATGGAGTCGGGCTCACCAGTACGCACGGCACGCCACCGCGACGGGCACGTTCAATGAGTACGTCGCGCGCATTCCATGTCGGAGCCTGCTCCTGTTGCAACGATTCATCGTGTTCGTCGAGAACCACGATCGCCGCCGGCGCAGCAACAGGCGCCCATGCTGCGGCCCGGGACCCCATCACCGAGTATCCGCCCGAGCGAGCCGCAGCCCAGTCATCGGGCATGAGCGCAACGGGAAACCCGGCTCTCCGCAATCGAAGACCAAGTCGTCGAACCGTCGATGCCACCGGACCCACAACAAGTATCGGTCCGCGTTGCGCTGCGGCAACAAGTACCGGATAGGGATCAGCGGCTGGCGGCAATCTGAGGGTTGCAAGCCCAGCGTTAAGCGCGTCCGAAGCCAACGAATGGATCTCGTCGGTAGCAACTGCGGCCGGCGGGGGCGCCGTTCGAGAAACCACACGCGGTAGCGCCCGAACGACCGTGGCGGCGGTGGCCGTGCGCAGAAAGGATGCCGGCCGACCTGCCCATCGCCATGCCGCCCAGTCAGCCAGATCAATTAGTTCGGCAGGCGGACCCCATCCGGACACCTTCGCCAGTGGTTGGAGCTTGACCCCCGGAGGCGGCTCAACATCATCGGCGACAATCCATCCGCCCACTCGACGTCCGTGTAGTGCCACACGCACTGCAGTTCCGATTCGAATATCGGCATCAATCCGATCGGGAACTTCGTAATCGAACAACTTGTCGATCGCTGGGACGTCGGGACGAACACGGACGACCCTGCCCGCCGGCGGACTGACGATCTCTTCCGGTTCGACATCGACGATTGACGCCGGCTCGGGAACGTCAGGCGCGCCGAATTCGAAGGCTGATTGTCGCGGGACCGGGGGCACGCCGGGGCGCTGCCCTCTCGAGGTTCCCGTCAGAGACCGAGCGCCGACTTGAGGTCGTCCACCCGGTCGGTGCGCTCCCACGTGAAGGCGTCGCCGGTGCGACCGAAATGGCCGTACGCGGCAGTGGCCTTGTAGCGGGGCTTGCGCAGATCGAGATCGCGAGCGATCGCAGCCGGACGGAGATCGAACACGTCCCGCACGGCGGCGGAGATCAGTCCTTCATCCACGGTTGCCGTTCCGAATGTTTCAACCATGATCGAAACGGGATGGGCAACACCGATCGCGTAGGCGACCTGAACTTCACAGCGATCGGCCGCACCGGATGCCACGAGGTTCTTGGCGACCCAGCGGGCGGCGTAGGCCGCGGAACGATCGACCTTCGATGGGTCCTTGCCGGAGAAGGCGCCGCCACCATGACGGGCCATGCCTCCGTAAGTGTCGACGATGATCTTGCGACCGGTGAGTCCGGCGTCACCGACGGGACCGCCGATGACGAATCGACCGGTCGGGTTGACGAGCACTTCGTAATCGTCGTCGGCGAACTGAGCCGGCACGACGGGACGGATGACGTGCTCGATGAGATCGGGTCGGATCGCTTCTTCACGATCGATGCCGTCATTGTGCTGCGTGGAAATGAGCACGGTGCGAAGGCGAACCGGCTTACCGTCCACGTAATCAAACGTGACCTGCGTCTTGCCATCGGGTCGGAGGTAAGGAACCGTGCCGGCTTTGCGAACTTCGGCCAGACGCTCGGCCATGCGATGGGCGAGGTGGATCGGAAGCGGCATCAGCACATCGGTCTCGGTGCAGGCGTAGCCGAACATCATTCCTTGATCGCCGGCACCCTGCTTGTTGAGGATGTCCTCGCCCGACATTCCCGAGCGAACCTCTTCGGAATCGTCCACTCCTTGAGCGATGTCTTTCGACTGGGCGTCAAGGGACACCATGACGCCGACGGTTGAACCGTCGTAGCCGTAGGACTCGCGGTCGTAACCGATCCCTTTGATCGTGTCGCGAACGATTGTCGGAATGTCCACCCAACCGGACGTTGTGACTTCACCGGCGACGATGGCCAGACCAGTGGTGACGAGGGTCTCGCAGGCAACCCGCGATTCCGGATCCTGCTCAAGCATTGCATCGAGAATTGCGTCGGAGATCTGGTCGGCCATCTTGTCGGGATGACCTTCGGTGACCGATTCCGAGGTGAAAGTCCAGCTGCTCACGGGAACTCCTGATGTTGGGTGAAAAAGAACTGGGGACTGCTAATGCACCGCACGGATCGACACGATGGCGTCGATCACATGACGGGCGATGGACCGCTTGTCGGTCAGGGCCACATTGTGGTCCATGCCAGTGGCACTGACGAGGACTACCTCGTTGGTGTCGTGTTCGAAGCCCGCGCCAGGGGCGCCGACGTCGTTGGCCACGATGAGGTCAAGGTTCTTGCGAGCGAGCTTGCCCCGGGCGTTCTCGAGGACATTGTCGGTTTCGGCGGCGAAACCAACGAGTACCTGTCCGGTTGGCTTCCGGGCCCCGAGGTCGACAAGAAAGTCGTGGGTCGGTTCAAGCAAGATGCGGGCCGGACCATCTGCGCCGAACTCGTCCTTCTTGAGTTTTCGATCCGCCACGACCACTGGCCGGAAATCGGCGACTGCGGCCGCCATCACGATGATGTCCTGCGATTGCGAGAGCGGCATGACCGCCGCTTCCATGTCGGCGGCGCTCACAACATCAATGACCGTTGCTCCTGACGGAGCTTGACGGTCAACAGTCGTGACAAGTGTGACGTTGGCTCCGCGCGCGGCAGCCTCGGCGGCGATTGCGTAACCCTGTTTGCCAGACGAACGATTCGTGATCACTCGGACCGGATCGATCGCTTCGCGGGTACCGCCTGCGGTGACAAGAACATTGAGGCCGACGAGATCCCGATCGGGACGTTCTCCGTCGACGACGAGCAAAGCTCGTTCAATCGCCGCAACGATGTCGCTGGGGTCTGCGAGACGGCCAGTTCCGACATCGCCACCGGCCAGGCGACCTTCGGCGGGCGGCACGATGATCACGCCGCGGGACCGAAGCGTTTCGAGGTTGGCCTGCACCGAAGGGTGCTCCCACATCTCGGTGTGCATGGCAGGGCACACAATCACTGGTGCGCGTGTTGCGATGAGCGTTGCCGTCAGTAGATCATCGGAATACCCAGAGGCATACGCCGACAGCAGCCGAGCCGTCGCCGGAGCGACCACAATGACATCAGCCCCTTGGCCGAGCCTCGTATGTGGAATGGGCGAGTCCTCGTCCCACAGCGACGTCTGAACGGGCTCGGACGCCAGCGCCGAAAATGTGGTCTCGCCGACGAAGCGTTTAGCTCCCTCGGTCATTATCGGGGCCACGTGAGCGCCCGCATCCACGAGACGACGGCACACTTCTATGGCCTTGTAGGCGGCGATGCCACCGGTGACGCCGAGAACGATGCGACGTCCGGCCAGATTCATGAGTCAGACGATCGACGGCGCGAGGGCCGAACGATCACTCGCCTTCGGAGTCGTCAACGGCATCGACGACCTCAAGAACTTCGATCTCTTCGACAACGATTTCCTCGGCCTCAATGCGCACCGGGATGATCTTGTCAGCGGCGATTTCCTCGAAAGCGATGGAGAGGGGCTTACGAGCGACCGTCGTGACCTGCGGCGGAACGTTGGATCCGGTGCCGTCACCAAGCTGGTTGAAATAGGCGTTGATCTGGCGGGCACGCTGGGCGCCGAGGGACACCAAGGTGAACTTGGAGTCGACCTTCGAGAGAAGATTCTCGATCCGGGGGTTGACCATCGAGTCATGGATCTGAGCCACAGCACGCACCTTCATGTCAGGCCCGTCGGATGACGGGCACACAAGAGAGGAAATCCTAGCAGGAAGCCCTCACTAAGCCATCCGGGCATCGGCTATCAGCCGCTTGACCTCGGTCACGGTGCGCTCGAGATCGTCATTGATGATGCAGATTGCACCCAGTCGACGCCCCTCGGCCAGTTCGCCCTGAGCTACTGCGATCCGGCGCTCAGCCTGCTCGGGCGGATCTCCCCTGCCCCGTAAACGTTCGGCCTGAACCTCAGCTGACGGCGGTTCAAGAAGGATGAAGAGGGCATCAGGCGCCTGTTCAAGCACCTGAGCGGC
>CAMCTY010000023.1 GCA_945878725.1 Bifidobacterium breve
CTTCAACGGCGAGTTGGAGTGCGCGGTAACTCGTGAAGAGCGCCATCGTCCGCCCCCCGGCGGCGGTGATGAGAGCTTCGAGTTCGTCATGGACAGCCTCGTCGAATTTGGCGTTGCGCGGATCAGGCATATGCGCGGCGCAATAGAGCAGGGCTTGTTGCGGATAGTCGAACGGGCTGCCGACATCGAGTCGGACGAAGGTGCCGTCAGGGAGGCCGACCTGATCAGGAAGTGCAGTTGGAAGAGTGGCGCTCGTGAGGATCGTGGTGGTCTTCGACCAGAGCGTTTCGTCAAGGATCTCGCCGACATCAACTGGGGCAACGCGCAGAACTGGGAAGTCCTCCGAACCTTCAACCCATGAGACCTCGTCGGCCTGAACATTGCGGACCGATTCGATGTCTTCGATCAGCGACGTGGCGGCCTGCATGGCTCGCTGCTTGCGGGCGGCGACATCACCGACACTCTCATCGGGCACAGCTCGCAGCGCGGTCATCGCCGTGTCGAGGCGGCCACGGGCAAGGTCGAGGACTCGTGCTGGTTCGCCGTCGAGGTGACCGCGGAGTCGTCGACCGCGTTCATCGACGAGCGCATCACGCCACATGCCGGCAAGTTCGTCCAGGCTCTGAACGAGGGCGGGATCGGAAACGATTGCGCCCGTCGCTCTGGCCATGTTCAGAAAGCGGCCCGAAGTGAGCTCGACACCAGCGGTAGCGGCAATGGTGTCTTCAAGCTGATGGGCCTCGTCGATCACGACGACATCGTGTTCGGGAAGCACGGCGCCCTGCGTTGCGAGGTGCATCCCATACAAGTGCGTGTTGACCACGACTACATCGGCAGCCGCCGCCGCGCTGCGAGCCTTTTCGGTGAAGCAGTCGTCGCCTTTCGGGCATTTGGTGGCGCCGGGGCATTCACGGGGCCCGACGCTGACCGCAGCCCAGGCTCTCGTTGAAGGTTCGAGAGTCAGTTCGGCCCGATCGCCGGTCTTTGTTTGATCGGCCCATCGGGCCAAAGCCGCGATCTCCACGGTTGGAGGCCGGGGACCGACCTCAAGAGTGAGTTGGTCGCCATCGTGTCCGAGTTCTCGCACTCGCTGGAGACAGATGTAGTTGGAGCGACCCTTGAGGACGGCGAACGAAAACTCGTGATCGAGTTGTTCAGCCAGAAACGGGAGGTCCTTGCCTGCGAGTTGGTCCTGGAGCGTCTTCGTCGCCGTGGCCACAACCACTTTGCGGCCCGACAGGATCGCAGGGACGAGATAGGCGAAGGTCTTGCCGGTACCGGTACCGGCCTCGACGACGAGATGTTCCCCTTTGACGATGGATCGAGCGACGGCTTCAGCCATTTGGATCTGGCCCTCGCGCACCTCGCCTGCGGGCAACGCTTCCGTGATCGCCTCAAGAGCCGCTGCGGTGTTGGCGGCGAGTCGGTCGGGAGCAGCCATCAGGGTGGTGATGGTACCGGCGAGATCGGGTCTCGGCGGTAACGTCGGGATGTGAACGTCCCCGGCATCGACCCATCTTGCATCCCCGTGCACATCGCTGCGGTGATGGACGGAAACGGTCGATGGGCGCAACGACGTGGCCTTAAGCGCACTGATGGACACGCTGCCGGCGAAGAAGCCCTGATGGACGCGGTCGAGGGAGCGCTCGACATGGGCGTCAAGTGGCTCACCGTTTACGCCTTCTCGACCGAGAACTGGCGACGACCCGCCGACGAAGTGCGGTTCCTCATGCACTTCAACGAATCGCTGCTCACCCGTCGCCGTGACGAGTTGAACGAAAAGGGCGTGAGGATCCGGTTCATTGGCCGCCGTGACTGGCGGGTTCCGAAGCGTCTCGCCCGCCGAATCGACGAATCGGTCGAACTCACGAAGCGCAACCGCACGCTCACGCTCACCATCGCCTTCAACTACGGAGGTCGGGCGGAGATCGTCGATGCTGTGAAGGCCCTGATCGACGAGGGTGTCTCGTCATCGAAGATCGACGAGAAGGCGATCGCGAAGCGTCTCTACGCACCCGACATGCCCGAACCTGATCTTGTGGTTCGCACCTCGGGCGAATTCCGGACCTCGAATTTCCTCATGTGGGAATCTGCGTATAGCGAACTCGTCTTCACCGATGTGCTCTGGCCAGATTTTCGCCGGGAGCATCTGTTCGATTCGGTGCGCGAGTTCCAGGACCGCGATCGGCGTTTCGGTGGCCTGAGTCCGGAAGCCTGACGCGACATGAGTCGCGGATCGGTCTACCGCGATGAGGGCATCGTGCTGCGCACGTACAAACTCGGCGAGGCGGACCGGATCGTGGTCTTCCTCACGCTTGGCCGAGGCAAAGTCCGCGCGGTGGCCAAAGGTGTTCGCAAGACGAAGTCGAAATTTGGCTCTCGACTCGAGCCGACGAACCATTGCGCGCTCCAGTTTTATGAGGGGCGCGAGCTCGACATCGTCACGCAGGCGGAGAGCATCGATCACTTCCGAGTGATTCGGGAGGATCTCGACCGGTTCGCTCGCGCCTCGGCGATGCTCGAGACCGCCGATCAGCTCGCACAAGAGGGCGAGGTGAACCCGCAGCTGTTCCAGATGGTGCTGGGGGCGCTTCGCACGCTCGAGGCTTCGGATTCACCACTTGTGACGCCGGCGTTTTTCTGGAAAGTGCTCGCTCTCGAGGGATATCGACCCGAGGTCAATGAGTGCGCGTTGTGCGGTGACGAAGATGCGCCGCTCGTAGCTTTTGACCTCGACTCAGGTGGTCTGTTGTGCCGGACCTGTCGGCGGGGGACAGCGGTGTCGCCGGAGGCTGCCGATCTGTTGCAGCAGATCCTCGGCGGGCGACTGCGGGAAGCGCTCGAGGCTGAGGTGACATCGGCCTGCGCCGAAGTGGACCACCTTGCGACTCGAGCGGTCGAGCATCATCTCGAGCGGCGCCTGCGCTCCGTCACGATCCTGGATCACTAACTCCACGGCCCAAGCTGCCGAGCCGGGCGGTGAGGATAGGGGTGGGGCTGGTACCGTCGCCGGACCGGGTCGCGAGGGCGGCCGCATTTTCCGAGGGGGAGTCATGGCTGACCAGAACGCACTACCGCTTGATGGATTGCGGGTGGTGGATCTCACGGTTGCCAACGGCGAGCTGTGTGCACGTTTGCTTGGTGATCTCGGCGCCGAGGTCATCAAGGTGGAACCGCCCGAAGGTTCGCCCGCTCGTTCGATGGCACCGGTGCGCAAAGGCGTGTCGCTTTCGTTCGCCGTGAACAACGCCGGCAAGCTCAGCGTTGCGCTGGACCTCGAGTCAGAGGAAGGCTTCGCCCGCCTTCATGAGTTGCTCGACCACGCCGACGTCCTCGTTACCTCCTCGGCCACGATCCGCTCCGGACTGACGGTCGACATGGTGGCTGCCGCGCACCCGCATCTTGTTGTCGCTGCACTCACTCCCTACGGAATGACGGGTCCGTGGTCGAGTTGGATAGCCACCGACGCTGTCCTCTCAGCAACGGGCGGTATGACGTTCAAAGCCGGAACCCCGGACCGCGAACCCATCCCGGCCCCCAGCCAGTTCAGTAACGACGTTGCCTGTTCGGGCGCCACATGGGCCGTCCTGTGCGCCCTATGGCAGCGCGAATCCACCGGCGCCGGACAGTTGCTCGACGTCTCGCTGAATGAAGCTCTGGCTCAGACGGCAGATTGGTCGCTGCCCAACTACTCAGCTCGTGTCGCCGCCGGTTTCGACACCCCCGAAATCCGTATGGGTTCCGGTCCGGTCTACCCGATCTTCAAATGCCGAGACGGCTATGTGCGTCTCATCGTGCTCAGCCCGCCGCAATGGAAAGAAATGCGTGCTTGGCTCGGCGAGCCCGAGTACTTGCAGGACGCGGAGTACGACTCGTTCCCTGGACGTTTTGCGATCGCCGAGGCAGTGCTTAATCCGTTGTACGAGGAACTCTTTGCCGACATGACGGTCGAAGAAGTGTCCGCTGATGCTCAGAACCGCGGCATCGTGTGCACGCCGGTCTATGACGCGCCGCGTGCCCTTCACAACGAACACTTCGATTCGCGCGGAACCTTTACCCAGATGGAAGTCGCTCCGGGTGTGACGGCGAGCATGCCGGCCGGATATTTCGAGATCGACGGCGCGCGGGTCGGTCCGCGATCGGCTCCGCCGGCCATCGGGCAGCACACGGAACAGGTCTTCGCTGCGCTGGGAGCACAGCGCTCGGGTGTTGCAACACCGGCCCCGTCCCTTCCGCTCGCTGGTCTGCGCGTCATGGACTTTGGCCAAGGCGCTGTCGGCGTCGAGGCTGGCAAACTGTTCGCTGAGTACGGCGCCGAGGTCATCAAGATCGAAACCCGTTCGCATTACGACTTCATCCGAGTGGTCACGGGCACGGAGATGGGTCCGTCATTCGCATCGTCGAGTCGCTCGAAGAAAGCACTCGGTGTCAACGCGAAGTACCCCGAAGGTCGCCAACTTCTTCTCGATCTCGTCAAGAAGTCCGACGTTGTCATCGAGAACACGACCACCGGCGCAATGGATGCACTTGGCATCGGTTGGTCGGACCTGTCTGGGGCCAACCCCCGTATTGCAATGGTCGCAAGCCAACTGATGGGATCACGCGGCGTGTGGGCCCACTGGCGCGGCTACGGGCCGAGTACTCAGGCCCCGGGTGGTGTGTCCTATCTCTGGAGCTATGAGGGTTCGACCGAGCCGGCCGGAACCGCGTCGATCTTCCCCGATCACTTCGTCGGTCGACTTTCGGCATGTGGCGCGTTGGCGACACTCATTGGCCGCGAGCGCGGCACGCTCGAAGGTGGTTTCATCGAAATAGCGCAGTGCGAAGCAGTCGTTGGGTCGATCGCCGATCTTCTCGCCGCCGAGTCCATTGAACCGGGTTCAGTCGGGCCGATGGGTCCGCACACCGAGCAGGGTGCTCCGGGTTCGATGTATCGCTGCGCCGGCACCGAAGAGTGGGTGGCGATCACATGTCGTGATGATGCCGATTGGCAATCGCTGGCAACGCTCATGGGCCAATCCGATCTCGGAATCGACGCCCGCTACTCAACCTTCGAAAAGCGTGCGTCCGCAGCAGCGGAACTCGACGCGATCGTGGGTGCTTGGACCGCCGATCAGGATCGCTTCGCGGTCGCCGATCGTTGTCAGGCTGCAGGTATCCCCGCCGGCCCGATGCTCACGTCATCGGACGTGTTGGTGAACGAGCATTACCTTGCCCGCGGCTTTCCGATCGAGATCGACCAACCCGGTGTCGGCGTCTTCACGGTCGAAGGTCCGGCCTTTCGCGCCACCGGCATGGTGGATCCAATCGAAACGCCGGCACCTTGGCTCGGCGAGCACAGTGTTGCGATCTGCCGCGATGTGTTGGGTCTCGACCAAACCGAAATCGACACGCTGATTACGAAGGGTGTCGTCGAGGTCACTCCGCCGCCAGGCTGATCGACAGTTCGACCCGGTGGAGGCAACTACGCTCTCCATCCATGTCCGATGAAGCTGACGCGCCCACGCCCATCGAGGTGCCCAACGACACCACGCTCATGGAGAAGATCGTCAATCTCTCCAAGCGTCGTGGATTCGTGTTCCCGTCTGCCGAGATCTACGGCGGCTTCCGCTCAACGTACGACTACGGACCCATCGGCGTGCAGTTGCTCCGCAACGTCAAAGACGCCTGGTGGCGCTCGATGGTGCAGATGCGCGATGACGTCGTCGGTCTCGATGCCGCGATCCTCTCGCCGCCGGCAATCTGGGAGGCCTCCGGGCATCTCACAAACTTCACTGATCCGCTCGTCGACTGCCGCGCGTGCAACGAACGCTTCCGTGAGGATCAGCTCGAGGATCTGACGATTTGTCCGAACTGCCAGGGCAAGGACACATTCACTGAGGCTCGTCAGTTCAACCTCATGTTCAAGACCCATGCCGGCCCGGTCGAGTCGGAAGGCGCGATCGCCTATCTCCGTCCCGAAACCGCCCAAGGCATGTTCGTCAACTTCTCGAATGTCCTGCAGGCGAGTCGCAAGAAGCCGCCGTTCGGCATCGCTCAGATCGGAAAGTCCTTCCGGAACGAAATCACGCCCGGCAACTTCGTGTTCCGGACGCGCGAGTTCGAGCAGATGGAACTTGAGTTCTTCGTACCGCCAGCCGAGGCTGAGCAGTGGTACGAGTACTGGTGTGCGCAGCGTTACCAGTGGTACATCGATCTCGGAATCCCCGAGGACAAACTGCGCATGCGTCCGCACGATGCCGATGAGCTCAGCCACTATTCGTCCGGCACCTCCGATGTTGAGTTCCTCTTCCCATGGGGTTGGGGCGAGCTCGAAGGCATCGCCAACCGCGGCGATTACGACCTCACGCAGCACGCGACTCATTCGGGGGAAAAGCTCGATTACTTCGATCAGAGCAACGAAACGCGTTACACGCCGCATGTGATCGAACCTGCGGCCGGAGCCACCCGAACAATGATGGCGTTCCTCCTTGCCGCGTATGACGAGGAGGAAGTGCGTGGCGAGATCCGTACAGTCCTTCGTCTTCATCCGCGCCTGGCGCCCTACAAGGTGGCTGTATTGCCACTTTCGAAGAAGAGCGATCTCACACCCATGGCCCGCGAGGTCCTCGGAATGCTCCAGCCCCTCATGATGTGCGACTACGACGAGACACAGGCGATCGGCCGTCGTTATCGCCGTCAGGACGAACTGGGCACCCCGTTCTGCGTCACCATCGACTTCGACAGCCTCGAAGATCAGTCGGTCACCGTCCGAGAGCGTGATTCCATGGCGCAGGAGCGGGTAGCGATTGTCGATCTACCTGCGTATTTGTTGCCCCGGCTGATCTGACGCCGACGCTGCTACCGTCCGTTCTCGGAGGGACGCGTGGGCATCCAGGATGACGACATCGTCAATGTGAGGAACGCCACCGACATCGTCGCGGTGATTTCCGAGCACGTGGCCCTCAAGAGGGTCGGCCGACGCTGGTCGGGGCTCTGCCCGTTCCACAGCGAGAAGTCCGGTTCGTTCTCCGTGAACGCCGAAGAGAAGCTGTACTACTGCTTCGGCTGCGGGGCCAAGGGCGATGTCATCACCTTCGTTCGCGAGATCGAGCATCTTGATTTCGTCGGTGCCGTTGAGAAGCTCGCATCCAAATCAGGTGTCACTCTCCGCTACACCGACGAGCATCAAAACGAGGGTCGCAAACGTCGGGTCAAGTTGCTCGACGCCGTGAGCAAAGCAGTCGACTGGTATCACGAGCGGCTTTTGTCTTCCGCCGATGCCGCCGCCGCCCGGGGCTATCTCCGGTCGCGCGGTCTCACTGGTGACGATGTTCGGGCCTACAAGATCGGATGGGCTCCCGAAGGCTGGGACGAACTTTCGCGTTCGTTGCGGGTTCCGGACGATGTGCTCGTTGAGGCCGGCCTTGGATTCATCAACAGTCGGGGACGGCCGACCGACGCGTTCCGCGGCAGGGTCCTGTTCCCGATCTTCGATGTGACCGGCGATCCTGTCGGCTTTGGTGGCCGCGTCATGCCGGGTGCCGAGGGTGCGAAATACAAGAACTCAAGCGATAGTGCGATCTACAGCAAGTCGCGCTTGCTCTACGGGCTCAATCTGGCGAAATCAGACATCGTGCGCGCGGATGAGTCCATCGTGTGCGAGGGCTACACCGACGTCATTGGTTTCGCCAAGGCCGGAATCCCCCGAGCGGTAGCGACGTGTGGCACTGCGTTAACGGAAGATCATCTCAAGTTGCTCCGCAGTTTTGCCCGGCGCGTTGTTCTGGCCTTTGATGCTGATGCAGCTGGCCAGAATGCAGCCGAGCGTGTGTACGCCTGGGAGAAGCAGTACGACCTCGACATCGCCGTGGCTTCGTTCCCGGGCGGCGTTGATCCGGCTGATCTCGCACAGAGTGATCCGGAAGCGCTCGCCGCCGCCATCACCGAAGCGAAACCGTTCCTCAAGTTCCGTCTCGATCGCGTGCTTGATGGTTCGGCGCTCGACACTCCCGAGCACCGGGCGCGTGCCGCCGAAGCCGCGATGGTTGTTGTGCAGGAACACCCCAGCGAACTCGTCCGAGATTCGTATCTGATGGAAGTCGCCGCTCGTTGCCGACTTGATCCGAGCCAACTGCGAGGGCGTACGTTCAAAGCGGTGGAGGTGCCCGGAGCGCGTCGTCGCACCGACAGCGGTTCGTCCGATCGGGGCCAACGAGGACCCGAGGATCGGCGCCTGCGGGTGCCAAGTCGTGACACCGCCGGGGCCGAAGCGCTGCGCCTGTTCATCTCCCGTCGCGATGAGGTCGACACTTGGCTCAATGAGGCACTCTTCCCTAATTGGGTGGAGGGCATCGCCTTCCGCTCGCTCATCAGTACCGATTCGGTGGCGGCGGCGATTGAGATGGCGGCTGATGACGATCCGGCGGCCGCCGATCTCCTTCAGCGCCTTGCGGTGGAGGAAACCGAAGCCGATGTTCTCGATGTTGTCACCCGCCTTGTCGACGAAGCCGCGAGTTCGGCGCTGGCTGCGCTGAAGGCGGAAGCACAGGTTGCCGATGACCCGTTTGAGGTCGGTGCCGCGATCGCCTGGTTGAGTCTGCGGATCATGGAACTGCGCGAACCACGCACTGTTGATGAGGCTCGGACGGAACTGCACAGTTGGCTCGTCGGCATCGACGCGCAACCGGAAGACGCTGATGCTTCCGAGGCCGAGATGCTGGAGCAGGTGGAATGACGAACGACCCGGTGTCTCCGATCGGTTTAGGCCTCGACGAGGTCGCGCTGCAGCGAGCAATCGATCGCGCTCGAGCGCGCGGAGCCGAGTCGGTCTCAAGCGACGATGTGGTTGATGTTTTCGGCGAACTCGATCCGACACCGGAACTTGTCGAGGCCGTGCGGTCGACTCTGCTCGCCCGAGGAATCACTCTCGACGACGAGGTCGAATTGGTTGACATGGTCGATATCGAAGAGATCGTGATCGTCGCTCACGATCCTCTGCTCGCTGATCTTGATGACGACGATCTAGTGGAGCGCCGGTTGCGGGCTCGGTTCCGCCCATCGACGCGCGAGACAATGAAACTGAAAGCCCCGACCCTGGGTTCATCCGATTCGACACGCATGTACCTGCGCGAGATCGGGCGGGTCGCACTACTTACGGGCCCCGAAGAAGTCGTTCTCGCGAAACAGATCGAGCGAGGCACGGCGGCGTCTGAACGACTTGCTGATCTTGCGGCCAGCGGCGAACTCGATGCGCTCGAGGTCGAGGAACGCCGTTTGCTCACCCGCTTTGCCCGAAAAGGCGAAGACGCAAAGGCTGAACTCACTCAGGCGAATCTTCGGCTCGTGGTTTCGATTGCCAAGCGTTACGTGGGCCGAGGAATGCCGCTTCTCGACCTCGTCCAAGAAGGCAACTTCGGACTCATGCGGGCGGTCGAGAAGTTTGACTGGACCAAAGGTTTCAAGTTCTCCACCTACGCCACGTGGTGGATTCGTCAGTCGATCTCGCGGGCAATCGCCGATCAGGCACGAACAATCCGCATTCCGGTCCACATGGTTGAGGCAATTAACCGGATGCACCGGATCCAACGGGAGATGGCGCAGCAACTCGAACGGGAACCGACGGTCGAGGAACTCGCAGCCAAAGTCGACCTTCCGGTTGATCGGATACGGGAGATGCTCAGGATCTCTCAGGATCCGTTGTCACTCGACCAGCCCTACGGCGACGAGGGCGACGCCGCGTACGGCGACTTCATCGAAGATAAAGGGGCAGAAGCTCCCGCCGACGTGGCGGCGCGAACAATGCTGCACGCCGCCGTTGAAGAAGCGCTGGGCGAACTGAACGAACGCGAGCAGGCGCTCGTGCGTATGCGGTTCGGGCTTGACGATGGACAGCCGCGCACCCTCGAAGATGTAGGTCGCGAGTTCGGAGTCACCCGCGAGCGGGTGCGGCAGATCGAAACCAAAACGCTGGCCAAACTCCGTCACGAGCAGTTCAGCCAGAAACTTCACGCTTATCTCGATGGCGAATGAATCGATGCTGATCCGGGTCGGTCTGATCGTTGCTGGAGTGGCCGCATCGTTGTTCGGCGGGCTTGTTGTGCTGTCCCGATCCAGGCGGCCGGAACCGACTTGGGAGCCAGGCTTGGAGTTCAATCCCGATTTTGATCTAACTCCGGAGGAAATCCTTTCCGACATCCGGGGCGAGTCTCCCGGCATCTGAAATCGGGCCCTGATCGGGGGTCGGTTCGCCGCTGCTATTCTCGGAACTTCCTTCCGGGGTAGCTCAGCTGGCAGAGCGTCTGACTGTTAATCAGAATGTCGTGGGTTCGAGCCCCACCCCCGGAGCCATAGCGATTGCACGGACGATTGTTGGCGTACTCGGCCTCGAATCGGCGGCTCGGTTCGCACTACGTAGGCTGACCTCATTCGGGGCGGTAGCTCAGTTGGTTAGAGCACGGGACTCATAATCCCTCGGTCGTGGGTTCGAGCCCCACCCGCCCCACCATCTCCGCCGCAGGCGATTCTTCCGAAATGGCGACAGTGAGCGGGGTGAACTCTTACCCTGCGCTAACGGAACCCGAGGAGTTCGAGTTCTAGGATCGCTCTCAATGTCCTCGTCCGAATCCCGCTACGAAGCAATCTCCCGTCGGTCGATGCTGGCCGGGACGGCGGCTTTAGGTGCAGCGTTGGCCATACCGGCTCTTGGCTGCGGCGGTAACAACGACAAATCCGTGTTCGGTACTTCAACCACGCAGGGAGGATCGCCGGCGACTACTGGCACTGGCCCGTTGACCACAGCGAGCGGCCCGCTATTTCCAGAGGGCGGCGAGATGATCGTCGACTTCACCTTCGCCACGAGCGAGGCGGGAGGAATTAAGAACCCGTATATCGCCGTCTGGATTGAAACGCCGGAGGGCGCACTCGTGAAGACGGTCAGCTTCTGGTTTCAACAGACAGCAGAGGGCAAGAAGTACCTGTCCGACATGCGCAAATGGTTTGCGGCAACCTCCGGAGACACCCCGTCAAATTCGGGAGCGACTCGCCTTCCCGGCGCCTATTCGGTGGTCTGGGACGGCACGAATGAAGGCGGCCAGCCCGTGGCGCAGGGCGACTACGTCGTGTACATCGAAGCGGCCCGTGAGGATGGCCCCTACCAAGTCATCAGCCAACCGATCTCAATCGGGACAGCGTCGTTCAATGATCAGTTGACACCCAAAGGTGAACTCACCACTGCCTCGATCGCGTATAAGCCCTGATGGGTACCGGTCTCGACGCGAAGCAGCTGAAACTCGGCACCAACAAGTGGTCGCGGATTATTCACGTATATACGAGCATGGCGGCGCTTCTAATCGTGCTGTTCTTTGGCATCACCGGTATCACGCTCAATCATCCGACCTGGTCGATAGGGGATTCCGTTTCCCGATCGACAGTTACCGGAACTCTCCCGTTCCCGGCTGTTGATAAGGGGACTGTTGACTTCCTTTCGATCTCGGAATACATGAGATCCGAGCACGGAGTCACCGGCGAGGTCGAAGCATTCGGCTCGAACGGAACCGAAGGTTCGATCAGTTATCGCAAGCCCGGGTACAAAGCCGATGTGGCGTTCAACGAGACCACGGACTCCTACGACCTCGTGATCGAGCAGCAGGGTTTTCTTGGTGTCGTCAACGACCTTCACAAAGGACAAAACGCCGACTCCTCGTGGAAGTGGCTGATCGACGTAGCGGGTCTACTGCTCGTCACCATCTCGTTTTCGGGAATGGTGATGCAGTTATTTCTGCGTAAGCGTCGTCGGTCTGCGTTCGCGGTTGCTGCAGTCGGTGCCGTGACGATGTTGATCCTCATTTGGATCACGCTCAGTTAATCGCGGCTCTCCACCGTTCGTTCATGAACTGCTTGCCGGTGCTATCGACAATGAAGCAGCCCGCCTCGTAAGAGTCGGCCTCGGCGAGGCCGGCAGAGGGTTCGAGCACTCCGAGAATTGTTGCCAGCACATCAGCGGTTGCGGCATCGTCGGCGATCACCGAGATAGACGCAATGTGGTCAACAGGCCAACCGGTGCGCGGATCGATCACGTGCCCGTATCGTTCGCCGCCGATTATGAATCCCCGTCGTGCCTTACCGCTCGTGGCAAGGCCCTCGTTCGACAGATTCACTGACAGCAGTACTGGTTCATTGTCGTATGGGCGCAACGGATTCTCGATGCCAACGGTGAGCGGCTCGGCTCCGAGTTGAACGAGATCTCCGCCGGCATTCACCGAAACGACAAGAGGCGCGTAGCGAGCCATCGCCATCTCCGCTGAGCGATCAACGATCCAACCTTTAGCGAAGGCATTCAGATTGACGTTGCGGCAGTCACCGGTCTGGATGATGTGGTCATCGACTACGGACCAGGGGAGTTCGACGATCGTTCGGGCCAGTTCGGCGAGTACTTCGCGATCGGGAAGAACCCCGGTGCGTTCTGCGTCGCTCCAGTGAGCAGAGAGCACTCCTGATCCCGGATTGAATCTCCCTCCGGATCTTTCTACCCACGCGAGCGCGACACCGAGCAGATCTCGGAGCTCGTCTCCCGGCTGCTCGATTTCGCCGCGAGACCAACGGGCCAGTTCGCTGGTTTCACTTACAGCGGAGAAGACCTCGGAGAGGCGCGCCATCTCATCGGCGACGGCATCCATGATCTCGTTTGCCGATGCTGCGCGGGAGTCACTATCGGCACTGTGAGTTTCACCTAGTGCGACACGGACCTCGACGACCGTGCCCAAGAGCGGCTCGTAGCGCGCTCTGAAATGGTGGGGATGATCCTTGCTCGGCACGTCGCAATTGTGGCCGACTTCCGAGTGGATCGCGTTTCAGCGAACGTTGACCCGCACTACTTCACGTCGACGTGGGTAGTAATCAGCAACTGCGAAGTGCAGTGTCGGTCGTTCGTCCCAGAGCACGACGTCGCCGACAGTCCAGTTCCATCGCATGGCGAAGTTCGGGTTGGCGCAATGGGCGTAGAGGAAGTTCAGGATCGCATCGCTCTCGGGTCGCGACATCTGCGTGATGTGGTCGGTGAACTCGGAGTTGACATTGATGTGCTTGCGACCGTTCACCGGGTGGACGGCGATCACGGGGTGTTCGGCACCGGGTGCGATCGCAAGAGTCGCATCGATGACTGCATCGCCCGCCTTCGAGCGGAATGCGGTTTCGTCACCCATTGTGTGCCATGCGGTGAGCCCTTCGAGGGCCGATTTCATGGCGTCACTCAGAGCGTCATAGGAGGCATGGGTCGAGGAGAAGATCGTGTCTCCGCCGCGTTCGGGACGCTCGACCATGCGCAGGCAACCGAATGTCGGAGGAGTCGGGTCCCAGGTGACGTCGGTGTGCCATTTGTCCTGAAACGGGGGATGGTCGACATCGTCGATGATGCGTCCGGACGAGAACTCCGTAACACCCATCGCTCTGGCGATCGGATGGATGTAGGGGCCGCCGAAATGGGACGTGAACACAACCTGTTCCTCATCGGTCATCGACCCCTGACCGGGGAAGGCGAGCACGAGGTGCTCGGCGATGAGGGTACGGAGCGAATCGATGGATTCGGCATCGAGGTCCCGCAGGTCGATGTCGGTGACGATCGCTCCGATGTGGCCTGCTGCAGGTGTGATGTTCATGTTCAGTCCAACCATTTCGAAGCGTGCTCCAGTAGGTAGGTGCTTACCGTGTGGCAGGTGTCGAGTAGATCGCAGAGATGTTCCTGCCCGAGATAGATCCGGTCGAGCCCAACATCAATGCGCGACACGATCGTGAGGCTGCGCTCGGGAGCGTCGGTGACGGCTGCGAAGGAATCGATTGCCGAGACTTCAAGTGGCAGGTCGATACCGCCGCGTCCGGCGAGTTCGGTGGCGAGCACAAGGAGGTCAGGTGGGTACCGAAGCGGGGGGAGTGCCCAGGTGAAGATGAGAGGAAAGGACATTCCTTCGACCGGGTCGGCGGTGTCGGGGAGTTCGAGCATCTGATCCTCGAACCGGATCATGACTCTGGGGTCTACTTCAAGGGCCAGATGGAGATCGAGTGGGCCGCCGCAGGCATCTTCCGGGTGGAGGTCGATCTCCCAGGCCTGACGCATGGAATAGGTCTCGATGAAATGTCGCTCGTCGTGCACATGGAAGGAGTGGTCGACTGCGTGATCTTTGAGATCGGCTATGAAACCCGGTACATCGATAATTGCCACGTCACCAGCCTGCCATGACGGGGACCACGGGGCTACCGTCGAATGTATGAACGACGAAACGCTGTGCGAAGTACTCGACGAGGCTGCGACAGCGATTCGAGCTGCGCTTGGCGGTCTGGACGATTGGGGACTCGCCGGCACGAGGCAGGGGCAGTATCTGAGTGATCTAGCCGCGGACGCCGCAGCACTCGATGTATTCGAACGAGCGGGATTAGGTGTTCTGTCGGAGGAGTCCGGGCGGCATCGCCCCGGTTCGGAGATCACGGTTGTGCTTGACCCCCTTGATGGCTCAACGAACGCCAGCCGGGGGATCCCTTGGTACGCGACGAGCTTGTGCGCAGTCGATGCTGATGGCCCGCGTGCATCACTTGTCATCAACCTTGCCTCCGGCGATCGGTTCGACGCGGTACGCGGCGGCGGTTCCTTCTGTAACGGTGAGCGCTTGACGCCATCGGGATCGACAGAGCTGCGCGAGTCGCTCATCGCACTTTCCGGTTTCCCGGGCAAGTGGTTGGGTTGGAACCAGTTCCGGGCATTGGGAGCGTGTGCGCTTGATCTTTGCGCGGTTGCGGCCGGTGTGGTCGATGGCTATCTGGACTGCTCATGGAATGCGCACGGATCCTGGGATTACCTCGGAGGCATGCTCGTGTGCACCGAAGCAGGCGCGCTTATCGTCGACGCTGAAGGTCGTGACCTCGTGACATTCGAGCACGATGATCGACGAACTCCAGTAGCTGCCGCTACGCCGGCGCTTCTTGCGGAGCTGGTGGATGCGCGTCTCTCGATAGCGCGGCCGTAGGCTTCCACCGTGGCCAGTCGCACCTACTCCGCCCGCGCGTACCGCGTGTTGTTGCGACTGTTTCAAATGCTTCCGAGGATGGTGCGGCGTTGGACTGTGCGAATCATCTCGCCGTCGTACACAGTCGGTGCGATCTGCGTGATCGAGCGACCCGATGGCCACATCCTCCTTGTCCGGCAGGCATATCGCCGCCGCTGGGGAATCCCCGGAGGTTTGCTGAAGCGTGGTGAGGACCCAGCAATCGGCGCTCGCAGGGAAGTGTTTGAGGAGGTCGGCATAGCGATCGAACTTCTCGGTTCACCGGCAGTGGTGGTGGACGCTGATCCGCAGCGGGTTGACATCGTTTACAGAGCACGGCCGGTTTCGCTCTCCGAGGTCGGCGAGGCCCGACCGTGTTCGGCCGAGATTGTCGAGGTCGGCTGGTTCGCCCCGAGCGCACTTCCCGAGCTCCAGTTCGAAACCGCCGAAGCAATGGTGGCGTTGGCCCGGTTGACAACGCCGATCCCCGAAACTCGGGAGCTCTGAAAAGCGGCGCAACGCCTCCGGCTACGCTGAGATGACGGACTTCGGTCCGCGCGGGCGTTTGGCTCAGTTGGCTAGAGCATCTCCCTTACAAGGAGAGGGTCGGGGGTTCGAGTCCCTCAACGCCCACGAAATCGCGAATCGATGACCTTGCCTCCGGGTTCGAGTTTTGTCTCAACTGCGATGTCACGACCATGGTTTGGGGCTAAAAAATGAAGTCCCAACTGTGTCCATGGCGTAAAGACAGACCTATGTTACGTCCATGCCTTTCAAAGACCGTCCTATGCGTTTCCGGGTCCTCCGATGCCTTATGGCAGTCTGCCTAGGGTTCTCTCTTGTCCTCGGGGCCTGTGGGGCCGGAGATGACGATGTTGTGTCTGAGGCATCAACGACCTCAGAAGTCCCGACGACTTCAGCCACTTCTGAGCTGACCGAACAACAGCAAACCACGACCACGGAAATTGGGTCGACCCCCTCGTCAAGTTCGGCCAACATCAACAACCAGCAAGCGATCCAGCCTGAACCGAATCAGTCTCAAGCCCCGGGGCCGGACCCCGCCCCCCCGGCAACGACCGGGCCATCGCCAACTTCGCCCCCGCCAACTTCACCACCGCCACCGCCGTCGTCGGTAGCGGTGGACATCAGTGGATTCACCTTTGTCGACGCAGTAGTGCGAGTGCAGGTGGGAGGCACGGTGACGTGGACCAACAGGGACACGGCGCAGCACTCAGCGACAGGGACCGGTTTCAACACCGGGCTCTTGTCGCTCGGCCAGTCGGCATCGGTGACCTTCAACACTCCGGGTACGTACCAGTATCGGTGCTCTCCCCACTCCTCGATTCGGGGCACCGTGATCGTGGAGCCCTAACCGCTCAGGTTGCGAGGTTGCATTCGCTAGGGTTTTCCGCCTGCAACAACTCGTGAACTAATCGGTCAATCAGGGTATGGGAGGACCAAACAACTAGTCCTCCCAGTTGAGTTCCTTGGCGAAGACAGGCATGTGTCGCAAGACGGCGTCTAGGAGTACCGCTGTGTCGTCGATCGAATTCGCCGGAAACATATTTGGCTGTCCCGGCAAAAAATCCACTTGTGAGTGAACGAACGAAACGCCCAGAGTTAAAAATGCCAGCTTTGCTCGATCGCTGAGCTCGTCTGACATCCCGAGGCGTTCATACGAACGATCTCGGAGAGTGTCAGAAAGCTCTTTGCCGGCCGCCAGCTTTTCGATGGGTAGTCCGGCGTGGACAAGCCAGGCATAGAACTCCAAGTAGATCTGGGTGCTTGGCAGCGGAGAATATTGAGTGACTGGATCGTCTCGAATGAGGTGTATCTCGAGATCTCGGAGCGCTGCGACGTAGAGCCCTTCAAGAGTCTCAAAATTCCTGAAGATCGTTTTGGTGTCGAACCCGGCGTGCTCGGAAATTCGCCGGGTAGTGATTTCGTTCGTTGGGATTGTCTGAAAGAGCTCAATCACGGTATCGATCAAAACGCGCTTGGCGTCGTCCGAGGAGACCCTTGGCTTCTTTGGCTGCTCTGGCTCTGTCATTTCGCCCCCCACGACGGTAACCGCAAACTATCTCCCTGCGTGATGCCACCTTAGATGGCATTCCATGTACAGTTGCCATCTAAGGTGGCAAATAGTTCCTGAACCTTGGGACCTACGCCTCAGTGTTTTCGCTCCAACGCCTTCTGATCAACGGAGTTACTTCGTGATTTATCCTCCCCCCTCAGTTTCACGGATCTCGTCGCGCCAACGAATTGGTCGCTTCGCAGTAGCGATCGCTGTTCTGTTGGCCTCGAGTGGTGTGGCGGTCTTCGACAACGAGGCAGGAGCAGTCTCTTCTGGTTCGCCGCAAACCGTTGTCGCGTTCTTGGACTCAAGTGGACAAACGACGGGTTCGGTAAACCTTCAGCCACAGGGCCAGGACTATTTGCTGGTTCGGGTCGCAAACTCGGGTACGGGCGCAAGTGATTCAAAGTCGTCGCCCAAGTTGAGTCTTTCGGTTCCGGCGGGAACATCAATCGAAAAGGTTGAATCGATCAACCCGGGTACGGAAAGCACGGTTGCGGGAACGTGGAACTGTTCCTCGTCGTCGTCAACGTCTCAGCAGTGCACGTTGGTGAATGCCTCGTCCCAGCCGCAGGTTCTCTCGGCGGGTACGCAAACAATCGCCGCTGTGACACTGAAGACGAATGATCCACGACAGAGCAATGGCAAACTGATTGAAGCAACCGCGCAACTTCCTGGTGCGGCGGCTGTTTCAACGCAGGCATCTGTGCAGGTCAGCCCTCCTGCGGTAAGTCTTGGCCTCAGCGTCACCGGACCAAGGCAGGTTCATAATGGGCAAGCAACGCAGATTGCCTATCAAGTAACAAATCAAGGCACGGTAGATGCAACGGCCTTTACCTCTGGTCGTCCTGCCACTCCTGCGATAGCACTGACGCCAGCACAGGCATTGCAGATGTCATGGTTCAGCGGAGCGACACTGACTCCGGCAGTCACACTTGCGAATCTGCTCCCTGCACGTCGATTCTCGTCGTGGTCGTCGAACTCCGCTGGTTGGACTTGTTCGGGATCGCCATTGAGCGCGCCGACGTGTTCGTTGACGGCATCGAAACTTGCCGTCGGCGAGACTGCGCCGCCACTCATTATTCGGTTCACACTTGCGCAAGGCCAGGCTGCAACCACGGCGGAAGGAATGGCAGGTTCTGTCGTTCCTTGGAGCGTCGCAATAGCCCAGAGCGTGAATGGGATAGTTGCGAGGACGACCCAGAGCCAGCAGTTACTTGTCGTTCCGCGACCAGCTGGAAAGTTGAGCGTTCACCTGAGTGCCGTGACCTCTTCAATGGTCACTTCCGGTCAATCGGTCAACTTCTCGGTCCACCACACAGCGATTGATGGTTTCGCACGCGGGATTGTTGACACGCTCACGATTCCGAACGGGCTCACGACATCTGCGGTGAACGCCGGTGGGTGGACCTGCCCGGCAGGCTCCGGCACGGTGAAGTGCACCTTCTCAGGCGTGGTTCCGGCCGGGGGCACGCCTTCGTACGTCATCACGATCAACGCACCAGATTCGGCACCGTCTGGAGCGAATCTCATCACGGTGAACTCCTCGGGTAACGCCGGGGAAGCAACTGCGACAGACATGCAGCCGATCTTCGTTGTAAATATCGGCGGGGCACGGTTGGTGTTGAAACGGCTACTCAATTCAACGTCGACCGCTTCGGTGATCGATGGCAGCCCGTTGTCGATGATTCCTGGGCTTGCCACGGAGGCGCCATTCGCAGTCACGAATACTGGAAACCGCCCGCTCGCTACAGGTGCCGTGATCTCAATGACTGCAGCGCTGACGCCTGCGGCAGCGGCGTATGTGCGGGCAAACCCACTTTCGGCTGTCGATGTCATTCAGATGCTCCTTCCCCCTCCGATTCCGGGTGGGCCGATCTGTTCGCTTAACCAGTCGAGTTTCAGTGCGACCTGTTCGCTCACGCTCACGTCACCGCTGAACGTCAACAGCCAGAGTCCGGCGTTTACCTTCAAGCCTGTGGTGAATAAAGCCATCGAATCGTCGGTGTTGGCGCAGGTCCCCAGCCAGCTACGCCACTTGCTCCAGCAGGGAGAACTGTTCACCGTTACGGCATCGGTAACGAACAATCCAGATGTCATTGCCCCCGTCACGTTGGATGTCAGAACTGCTTCCTCGACGCTTGACCATCCAGACTTGCAGCCAAGTATTCAGACGTCTTCGCTCAAGCTGGGTGCAGCACCATCGACCGTTTCCGTTCAGCTCAGCAATTTCGGAGGTGCTGCCGGAGCGTCTGTTGTCGCCTTCACCGTTCCGAGCTCCCTCCGGGCAACTGCCGTAACTGGGTCATCGTGCACCGTCGCTCCGCCGGCCTCTGGCGGATCGAGTCAAAGGGTGACCTGTTTGGTCCCCGCTCTTGCAGCCGGTTCTGATCAAACGCCTTCGGTGAGTGCTCCGATTCCTTTGAAGCTCGCCAATATCTCAGCAACAAACAATGTGTCGATGAGCGCCTCGGTCTCTATCAGTGGGACGGTAGCGACCTCTACCCAAGTCCAGATTCCTATTGACGGAAATCCGGCTCTCACACTTTCAACCCCGGGAAATGTGCAGGTTCTTCCCACCAGTAGAGCCGGCGAACTCGATGTGAGCTTCACCCCGTCGTCGAACGCTCCGTCAGGCCAACAGTATTTTGCAAAGGCATGTCGTAATTCGGCGATGACCTCGAGTTGTGTCTCGAGAAATGTAACGTCCGTCTCGCTTTTGACAGGTCTCACTGCTGGCACGAGGTACTACGTCACAGTGACAGCAGCAGCATCGGGCAATTATGTGGCCTCTACGTCGGTGCCGGTGAGCGCAGTGACGGGTACGGCGATCGGTCCACCGCCTATCGATCCGGCGCCTGGCGAAGTCACCGGACTGAGCGCCACTGCGCTATCGACGACGTCTGTGATTCTGAACTGGTCGGCACCCACTCGGGTTGGTGCCGGGATCACCGGTTACACGGTCAATTGCGAACCGAGTTGCACAATTGCGAGCCAGCCAGGAGCGAATGACACCTCGCTGACAATTTCCGGTTTGACCCCCGGTACGTCGTACTTCTTCACGGTCGCCACGGATGCCTCAGACGGTCAGAACTCCGGGGTTTCGTCAACCTCTATCAGCACGCTCGCTAATGCTCCCGGCGAAGTAGGCAATCTCAACGCAACTGCGCAGTCGACAACCTCGGTAGTTCTGAACTGGGTCGCCCCAGATCATGTCGGTGCTGGCATCAGTGGCTACACGGTCACTTGTACGCCAAGTTGCACGATCGCGAACCAACCAGGGGCGGGTGACACGTCGCTAACGATCTCTGGGCTAACGCCGGGTACGTCGTACACCTTCTCGGTCGCCACAAATGCCACGGACAATGAGGTCTCTGCCGTGGCCTCAACTTCGGCCACCACACTGTTCCTCGCTCCTGCCTCAGTGACAGGCGCGAGTGCGAGCCCAGTGGGTATGACTGAGGCGCATCTGACGTGGACGGCTCCGGCTCAGGTCGGTGCTGGAATCAGCGGCTACACGGTCACTTGTACGCCGAGTTGCACGATTGCGAACCAGCCAGGGGCGGGTGACACGTCGCTAACGATTACGGGTCTTACCCGGGGCACGTCGTACACCTTCTCGATTATCGCGAATGCAGTTGATGGGCAGCAGTCGAGCACCGCCACGACATCCACTGTCACGACGAGTGCAAACCCAGGGCAGGTCACGAATTCTGTTGTAACGAACGTGACATCGAACGGCGCCACGATTTCATGGCAACCCCCATTGGGTTCAGGCGATGCAATTTCGGGGTATGTAGTTAGTTGTGTGCCATCTTGCGGGTCACCGAAAATTCTGAACGCCAGTCAGACGTCAGTGACTCTGACTGGGCTACTTGCGAATACGAACTACACCGTTTCGATTGTTGCGAAGTCCACCGGCACGACTCAGACGACCAGCACAAAGACTTTCAGGACCTCGAGTCTCTCTCCGACTGCCGTGATCGCAACGGTCGCTGAGGATCAGGCACCAAGCACAGCAGTTGTGCCGGCGGTGACCAATCCCGGTCCTGTTGTAGAGGTCCCAATCGTCAATCTCGCAACACCTGCCGCACCCGGATCGCTTGCTGCACCGCGCTCGTTCGGCCCGGCCGCAATGACTGGGGTGCCGCCATCAACTGGTTCGAACTTCAGAAAAATCTGTGACGACGCGAGTGCATCGATTGGTGGCGGTTCGACTTCGTTGACGGCCGATCTTGGTGGTCTCATTTCGGTGTCGATCACAGGGCTCACCGTCACTGGTTCTTGTGCGTCAGGCGCCACGGTGAGTTTCACTGGAGCTTCGTTCAACCTCTATGGCATCTACAGCGCGTCGGTCGGTGCAGGATCAATCTCCTCATCTGGCTTCACGATCAATGCTGGTTCGCTTACGACTCCCGCAAATTGGCCGGGGGGAGCGATGACGTTGCCTTCTACGGGTCCTATCTCTCTTCCGTTCTCTGCTTCGACGCTGGCTTCCTCGGTTTCATTCCAAGGATCGTTCTCGCTCGGAGGGCTATTTGGTCTTCCTCTGCCATCTGGTTGGACCGCCCAGACAACCATCTCGTTTAGCTATTCCAACTCGGTTGTCGGAATTGGGATTTCCTCAACAGCCGGTCCGAGCGGTTCTGGTCTAACAATCTCTGGTTCCGCCGATACAACTGGAAACTTCAGTGTGTCTGTTTCGGGGAACATGTCACTTGCGGGCGTGACAATCTCCGGAGTCTCCGCCTCGTGGGCATCTGGATCTCCCTTCGCGTTTGCGGGAACGATCTCAATTGGCGGATCAACGCTTGCGGTATCGGGTAGCTACACGGATACGTCAACCTGGACCTTTAGTGCCAACGGTTCGACATCAATCTTCGGTACCTCGGTAGCTGCTTCAGGAACGATCGTCAGTACATCTGGAACAGTTTCAGGTTCATTCACGATGGCGATGAACAACCTGACTGTTGCCACTGGTATGACGGTCAACAGCTTGACGATGTCGTGGAGCCCGAGCGGCGGGTTGACGGGCAGCGGTGCGTTGGTGCTGGGTGGCACGACGTTGAACCTGGCTGGTTCGTATACGAACAACAACAACTGGTCGTTTGATGCGAATGGTTCGTTGTCATTGTTTGGTTCAACGGTCACCGCCGCAGGCACGGTTTCGAAGAGTTCTGGTTCGATGACCGGTTCGTACACGATGTCGATGAACAATCTCGCCGTTGCGACGGGCATGACGATCAACAGTTTGACGATGTCGTGGAGTCCGAGTGGCGGGTTGACGGGCAGCGGTGCGTTGGTGCTTGGTGGCACAACTCTGAACCTTTCGGGCACCTATACGAACAACAACAACTGGACGTTTACTGCGAATGGTTCGTTGTCGTTGTTTGGTTCGACGGTGACCGCCGCAGGCACGGTTTCGAAGAGTTCTGGTTCGATGACCGGTTCGTACACGATGTCGATGAACAATCTCGCTGTTGCGTCGGGCATGACGATCAACGGTTTGACCATGACCTGGACTCAGGGCCAGGGCTTGACCGGTTCGGGCGCGTTGGTGCTTGGTGGCACGACGTTGAACCTTTCGGGCACCTATACGAACAACAACAACTGGTCGTTTGATGCGAATGGTTCGTTGTCGTTGTTTGGAACGACGGTGACCGCGTCGGGCACGGTTTCGAAGAGTTCTGGTTCGATGACCGGTTCGTACACGATGTCGATGGGAACTGTTTCGATTGCATCCGGTCTCTCGGTTTCGGGAATGACCATGTCGTGGAGCTCAGCCAATGGCTTGACCGGTAGTGGCGCCATTGCGATCGGAAGCCTTCAGGTCACGATCAACGCCAGCTACACCAACTCAAACAACTACACGTTCACTGCAACGACCAACGGGTCAGGCTCGATCACGATCTTGCCGGGCGTAAGTATCAGTGGAGCGGCGTTTACAGGAACGATTTCGAAGACTTCTGGAGTTCTCAACTGGAATATGTCGGTTGGCTTCTCGTCGATCACATTGATCTCGAATCTGGCCACACTGGTCAATCCGGTATTCACAATCTCCAACTTCTGTCCGGAAAGTCTCAGCGCCTCGCAGTGCCCAACGGGCAACACGCAGTATTTCTCGGCGACGGGAACGCTGCGGATGAACCTGGGTACTGGTCTCGGGTCGCAGGATGTCGCGCTAACCGGTGTGTATGGCGTCCAGACCGGTGGCTTTGAGTTATCGGCCACGTTCAGCAACATCACCGTTATCTCCGGGATTCTCACTGTTTCATCGCCGACAATCTCTCTGTCCTATAACAGAGGCAAGACCGTTTCGACCGGCGCCATTAGTGGCGTGGGTGACGGAACCGTGAACGGTTACACCATTTCGATTTCCGGAACGGTTGATCTCGACATCCCCGGATTCAGCCAGTCAGTACCGGTGCTGTTGACCTACCGGCCTGCAGGCAGTGGATTCGACTTCACCTTGACCAGTGACTTCCCATCAGTCGGAACCCTCGGTTCGACTGGTGCAGCTCTGGCCAGCCTGGTTTACACATCGGCGTCGACCTCAATCTCGCTCAATGGTCTTAACGTCACCGTCCCCGCTAACACGCTGGTCTTTGGCGGCGAATTCGTATTGCCGGATTGGATGGCGACCTATCTGGGCGGCACCCTCGAAAACGTTGCGCTGTACGCGACCTACACAAACGCCGCGTCCTACAGCGTCTCGGGTGTCTTCCAGACGAACCTTCCGCTACCGACTGGTTCACCAGACTTTTCGTTCTCGATCACCTCATTCAGCGTCTCTCTCTCGATGAGCACGCTCGGGTATAGGCAGTCTCTGGCCGCAACAGGAACCTTCACCATCAGTGGTTCGGCTGGAAATGCCGTCATCGACGTGACTCTGGGAATGGGATATCAACTCGCCACCCAGGAGATCACGGGTTCAATCACGGCGACTGCAACTCAGGGATACCTGTGGAACGACGCATTCGGATTACCGGGGGTGAACCTTCAGTCATTTGCCATTCAGGTCGGCATTGTGTTGGGGACAACTCCGATACCGCTCCCATCACTCGGCCTAGCGGCCGACATTGTGATCACCGGTTCGCTTGCGTCGAACTTGGGAATCGTTTCGGGCACGCCAATTTCAGCAGTTCTTAATCTGTCGGCGACAAACCCCTGCCTCGACGTGCAGATCGGCACCTCAGGGGGGCCAGTAGCTATCAGCATCGGCGGTGGATTGATTACCGCGACCTACGCGCATCTTCTCCTTGCGCCAGATGGCTGCACTGTTGGCACCTACGTCGTACAACCGGGTTATCAGTATGACTTTGTGGGCTCATTCTTCGGCGTCTCGATCGAACAGTCGATGCGGGTCACGATCAATCCGACCGATCCGCAGAAAATCGATTTTTATGGAGTCACCAAGATCGGTGCCTTCAACATTGACGGCTTCCTGAATTTCTCGGGTGCAGAGGTCACCGTGGCGTACACCCCGACCTCCTTCTTCTGCGGGTTCTCGGGACAGGCAACCATTCTCGGAACAACGGTCTTGATGGCGGGTTCCGTTTCCTACGATCAGATTGAACTGTCGTCAACATTGTCACTGACGGCGTCGATTTCGAGCTTCAACGTCTACGGATTCCCTCTTCGAGACCTGACGTTGGGGGTTGAATACACCCAGACACCTGACGATGTGTCGTTCTCATTGTCCGCGGCGGGAACAATGTCGATACTCGGCAATTTGATTCCGTTTGATAGCAGTACGGGGACGATTTCGACATCAGGATTTGGTACGGCGTCGTTCGCACCACAAACCGGTGCCTCTGCTTCGGGTCAGGTGAACTTCACCTTCGCAAACGGCACGGTTGACTCGATTTCGATTCAAGTGGCCACCGGGATCAACGTTGGAACTGTTCTCAGCATTAATGGGCAATTCTCACTCTTCGCTTCGACATCATCTGGAGCGTTCGTGTTGTCAGCGACGGGTAACGTCAATGTTGGAACATTCTCAATGGCGATCACCGGCTGCCCGAATAATCAGCCGGGCTTGACGATCTCCAATACCGGGTTCAACCTCTGTGCAGCCACGCTGGACAACGGGTTCTTCAGCGCAACAATTTCTGGGGCCTACTACTGGTCTGCTCCATCAGCCGGGACGACCATTACCAACGCCTCCGGTCAAGCGGTTCAAGCACAAGCGAATGATTTCAATTTCGCAGCCACGAATGTGAGCATGAGCGTGGCCGGGTTCGGCGTCTTTGGCTCGGTCAACATTGGCAACGTTGGCGGGGTCACGTTTGCCAAGGTGGCAACGAGTATTGGTCTGTCAAACACCTCGTCTGACTCACTCGTTCAAATCTCAGGGTCGTTCGACTCTCAAGGGAACTTCAGTTTCACCGGTTCAGGTGGCGTGAAGCTGGCCGCCATCAACTTCACCCTGGCAGTGACTGCAGCGGCGCAGGGTTCGAACATGTCGGTGACGGCGGACACGAACTTGATGATCGCGGGATCAGGCTTTGCTCTGACAGGCACATTTACCAAGGTGTCGGGCGGCGTGAAGACAACGATGTCGATCACGTCGGGTATGACCATCTCGGGATTCAATCTTGGAACGACGACAGTTACCGTCTTCGTGCAGCCAGGAACCGAGTATGTGTTGGTTACCAACTCGCTCTCGCTCGGTGGGATCTTCAGCTCCTACCTCAACGGAACATTGGGCGCTGTCAATGGCGAAGCAGTGTTCAACTTCACTCTTACTTCAGGTATCAATATCCCGGGAGTCTCGGTCTCTGGAAACCTGAAGCTGAGTAACTGTGGAAATGCATCCTGTACGTCGGTTGGAACGTTTGCTGCGTCTGTTTCGGGACAGTTCAAGGACTTCCACGGGTTCAGTTATTCGTTCAGTTCGGTGAACGTGAATTCGAACTGGTCATTCACCGTTTCATCCTCAGGTTCGACGACGAGTTGCAGCGATTGGACATCTTTTGGTGTCGTCCGCTTTAAGGCCTGCTTCTCGGGTACCTATAGCGTCACTCTCTCAACCAGTTCTCCCAACGTGGCGTTCTCAATCGGATCGGTTGTCGCCGTGGAGCGATCGATTTGGGTAGTCACTGTGAGTTGTTCGGGACGCTGGTACAACCCGCGCTCCTGGAGATGCAGCGTAAGTGCAGGTTGGGGTGCCAGTCGCCCACTTGTGTCCATCGGCGGCACGGTGGACTCCAATGGAAATGTCCGATCTTCCTTTAATGGAATCGTGTGGAGGTTCAAGGTCTGATGCGTTCCCTAAAGTCTTTTGATTCGGTTCGGCAGGTTCATGCAAAACCGATGGCTACCCCGAGGTCTTCCACGCGCATGAGGCGCGCAGGTGTTGTCGCGATTTTGGCGGGTGTCTTGCTGCCATTGGCCACTGTTGTTCTGAGTGGTGGTTCAGCGGATGCAATCTCCCTCTCAAACCGTAAGCCAAGCATTTTGCTTGCAAGTGGGGCAGCGTCTCGCAACTTGGTCGTAACCGGGGCAGCGCCAGGCTGCGGCTCAAACTGTTCAGGCCAAAACTTTTCCGGGGCAAATCTTTCCGGACAGGACCTGTCGGGCGTGAACTTCACGAACGCGAATCTTTCGAGTGCCAATCTGTCAAACGCCAATCTTTCACTTGCCAATCTTGCGAACGCGGATCTCTCGAACGCGAATTTGACTGGCGCGAATCTGACTGGTGCGAATCTGACGGGTACGCAGACCAGCGGTGTTACGTGGTCAAACGCGACATGTCCTGATGGGGCGGCGGCCAATACCGTCGGCACCTGGCATCACGTTGTCGGGACGGTTGGTCCGGCCGGAATGAACGTCTTTGTCGACGGAGCGTTAATGGCTTCCAACACAACCACTGTCGGTGAGGGATTCGCGTCGTATTTCCTGTTCGGTGGCTCGGCCGATGCAAACGCTACGGGTAAGTCGGCTCGCATTGCCCACGCCGCGGTGTTTCCAAATCAGCTCACGCTTAGCCAGGTCAAGGCGTTGTATGGGGTTCGCGCTTCGACGACGGGACAATCGCGGTTGGTGAACTCTCTCAATCCGCTTTTCTATCTGCCGCTGGACAATGGAACTACCAATGCAGCAGGTGGAAGCTTGGGCAACGGCGTTCTCGGAAATAGCACCGGCGGATCAGCACAATCGTCGACGACGGTCGGCCCAACTCGTTCTGGGTCGTATTTGTTCACGAATTCAAGGGTCTCGTCATCCACTCCGTACACCCTGAGCAACACCTCGGCCTATTCCATGTCGTTCTGGTTCCAAGCGAATTCTGGGTACCAGGCCCTTACGCGAGTGTCGCCCTTGTCGGCTTCGCAGGGTTATTCAGGCCAAGGCACAGGAGTGCTCGAGTACACCCCCAGCGGCTACATCGGGCTCTATCAACCAAATGCAGTTACTGGTGGAAATTCTTACGTCAGAACGAACACGACGTATGCGTCCGGATCTACCCCAAGTTGCGTAACGAATTTGGCGGCGTCGATGAATGGCACCTTTGTCGGCCCTGGTGCGGACTTGCAGAACGTCAATTTCGGATCGGCCAATCTTTCGAATCGGGATCTCAGCTGGGCAAACATTTCCGGCGCAAACCTTTCCGGCGCAAATCTGACTGGGGTCATCGCCTCAAACGTGACGTCGTCGAGCACGACGCGGCTTCCTTTTGGCTGGTCGGTGAACAATGGGTTCCTCGTTGGCCCGGGGGCGAATCTTTCGAATGCTGACCTCACCGGAATGGATCTGTCGGGAGCCAATGTTTCGAATGCCAACTTCACCGCAGCCACCTTTAGCGGCACAACTCTCCGCCGCGCGAACGTCACCAACGCGAACTTCTCATCGACATCTCCATCTGGTCTCATTACTGGCGGATTGATCGGCACAGCCGGCACACTCCCAACCGGTTGGACCCAGCAAGCGGGATGGTTTTTGGGTCAGAACGCCAATCTCACCGGAATGCAGCTGACGGGAACTGATCTCACAGGTCTCAATCTCTCAGGGGCAAACCTCACGAACGCGCTTCTGACAAACGTGAACCTGACGAACGTGAACCTTTCAAATGCCAACTTGAAGAACACCAAACTCTCGGGTGTCAATCTCTCAGGGACAACACTCACCGGTACAACGACGACGACAGGTATCACGGGCACATCGCTCACTTCGAACGCCCAAACCACTCTTCCCAGTACGGATTGGAAAATTGTCGGAGGCGTCCTCATTGGGCCGGGTGCCAACTTAAAGAACGTCAATCTTTCGAGCCTCAATCTTTCAAATACGAAGCTCAACGGCGCAACGTTGACTGGCGCCAACATCTCAGGAACGAATTTCACTGGTGCCAATCTCACCAATGTCTTGAGCGGTTCGTTGCAGTCATCGTCGGCGCCGACGTTGCCCAGCGGTTGGTCACTTGTGAGCGGTTATCTGGTCGGACAAGGGGCCAATCTCACAAACCTTTCGGTGTCACCTCCTAGAACTGCGGTCTCAGCGGCTGCCCTCAGTGCGAGTTCAACAACCGTGAGGGTCGCGTCGGCATCGGCGTTCCCGCAGTCGGGGACCTTCTCAATCCAAATCGACGATGAGATCATGAACGTCACGGCAGGAGCCGGTTCGACGACATGGACAGTTTCGAGAGGCAGTTCGGGAACAACTGCGGCCGCTCACATCATCGGCGCATCAGTTGTTCGGACGACTGGCATCAACTTGTCAAACGCCGATATGCGAGATGTGAATCTCGCTGGTGCGAATCTGGCCTATGCGAACTTGGGCGATGCAAATCTGAACGGCGCGAAACTGACTAACGCAAATCTGACCGGTGCCAGGATGAATTCGGGTACGAGCTTGTACCAAACCGTCCTCGCGGGAGCCACGTTACGTTCCGCCAACTTAAGTGGCGTGAACTTCAGCAATGTCATCCTCACCGCCACAGTGGGATCATCCACGGTGAATGGCGCGAACTTCGCCGGTGCGTCCGTGACGAGTGCCTACTTCGGCTCTCTGAGTTTGTCGACCTCAAACATTACGGGCATCCGTTCCGGCAGTGTCAGCGGAACACCCGTTCTGCCAACGGGTTGGTTCGTGAGCCAGGGCTATTTGGTCGGTCCTTCGGCGAATCTCTCGGGACTCAACCTCACGGGAATGTCGTTTGCCGGAGTCACCGGGCTCAGCGGCGTCAACATGTCGAACTCGAACCTGACGAACGTGAACTTCTCAAATGCTTCTCTTCTGGGATTCAATCTGAGCGGAGCCAACCTCACCGGAACGAACTTCACGAACGCCAATCTCAACGGAGTCATTTCTGGATCAGTGACATCTACGAGTGCGCCGACACTTCCCGCATCGTGGACGATCACCAGCGGTTACTTGATTGGTCCGGGCGCAAATCTTTCGGGAGCGTCGTTGGCGAGTATCAACCTCTCCAACCGGGCTCTGAATACAACAAATTTCTCGAACGCCACATTGACCAACGCCAACTTCTCGGGCGCGATCTTGACGAGCGGTATTTTTACGAGCACCAATCTTTCAAACGCGAACCTGAGCACTGCGTGGCTGAAAGATGCGAATCTCACGTCGGCCAACCTCACGGGGGCAAATCTCACGAGCGTGAAGTTTCTCGGAGCCACGCTCACCTCGACGAACCTTTCGGGCGCCACATTGACGAGCGTTTCATCGGGAGCTGTGGTCGCAACCTCGGCACCCACGTTCCCTTCAGGATGGGGACTTGTCGCCGGAAACATTCTTGGTTCGACTGCTGATCTCACGAATGCAACGTTGACGAGCGCGAATCTCGGAACATACAACTTGTCGAGCGCAACGCTGACAGGCGTGAAGTCGGGTTCGTTGACGGGTAGTCCGACACTGCCATCTTCTTTCAGCATGATTGGTGGCTACCTCGTCGGTCCAGGCGCGGACCTCACCAACGCGAACCTTTCAAATAGAAACCTGTCGACGTTGAGCCTCAACGGAACGATTTTGAAGGGAGCGTCGCTCGGCGGCGCCAATCTGTCGGCGAACACTCTCACTGGCGTCATAAGCGGATCCCTCACATCAACACCGACACTTCCGACTGGCTATTCGGTCAAGGGCGGCTACATCGTGGGTCCAGGGGTGAACCTCACGAATGCCAACTTCCCTCAGGTCGGTCTCAGCAAGACCAATTTCACCAACGTCAGTCTTCAAGGTGCGACCCTGACGGGCACCAATCTCTCGATGACGATCATGGACGGCGTGAAATCCGGATCAGTGACCGGCTTTCCTGTGTTGCCTTCAGGCTGGACCGTTTCGAACGGTTATCTGATCGGCAAGAAGGCTGACCTCACCGACGCAAACATTTCCGGTGCTGATCTCACGGGGTTCGATCTGCAGCAAACGAAATTCAACAACGCTTCGGTGCGGGGTGTGAACTTCACCAACGCGAACCTCACCAGTGCGAACTTCACCGGAGCGAACCTCGGCCCGATATCGGTGACGACGACGTTGACCGGAGCGATCAACTCTTCTCAGGGCACTCTCACGGTGAATTCATCGAGTGGCTTCCCCAGTAGGGGGACGTTCATCATCTTGGTTGGCTCAGAGAAGATGACAGTGACAGCTGGAAACGGAACGACGAGTTGGACTGTCACGCGAGGTCAGTACGCGACGTCCTCTGCAGCGCAGTCATCGGGTGCGACTGTCACTCTTCAACAGGCCGGCGCCAATCTCACCGGCGCGACGATGACGGCAACGAACTTGACGAACTCGACGCTCAACGGAGTCACTTCTTCGGGGATCACCGTTTCCGGCTCCAACCCGACGCTCCCGACCAGCTGGACATTGATCGAGGGTGGATTCCTCGTCGGGCCGGGTTCAAATCTGTCTGGTAAGACGATGACCGGTCGGAATTTCAGCGGCGTGAACTTTTCCCAGGTAATTCTTGTCGGGGCCAACCTGTCGAATTCGAACATGTCGAATGCGAATCTCACGAATGCGTCCGTTACAAGTGCGGTCGTGGATGGAACAAATCTGAGTGGTGCGACCCTGACGGGTCTGGCCTCCGGGGGAGTCTCGGGAACACCGACTCTGTCCTCTGGCTACAAATTGCAGAATGGCTTCATCCTTGGGCAGAGCCTCGACCTTCGAGGAGCGATCCTTCAGAACCAGAACCTTGAGAATCTGAATCTCTCGAGCTCAAACCTGAGCGGCGCCAACTTGAACGGCGCCACGGTCTCATCTTCGACCACCCTCACCAGTACAAACCTCTCGAATGCGTCGCTTCAATCGGCGAACTTCAGCGGAGCAAATCTTTCAAGCGCAAATCTTTCTGGTACCAGTCTCTCGGGGACCAATCTTTCCTCGGCGACACTGGGATCATCGACAACCGTTTCGAATTCCACCTCGTTCGCAAACGCCAACCTCTTTGGCGCCTCGATCAATGGTCTCGGTCTGTCAACCGTTGGGTCCGGAAATCTCTCAGGCCTCATGAGCGGCTCGATTACCGGGACACCTTCGCTTCCTTCGGGATGGTGGACGACTCCCAGCGGCGGCTACCTCGTGGGTTCGGGTGCGAACCTGCAGAATGCAAACCTTGAGGGAATCACATTTTCGTCACCAAATTTCTCGGGTGTCGACCTGCAAAATGCGTCGTTCTTCGGGGCGATTCTCCCTAGTGCGAACTTCGCCAATGCCGACCTGTCGGGTGCCAACTTGCAAGGCGCCCAACTGAAGAATGCCGACCTCTCCTCGGCGACGGTCTCGGCAGTGGACATGAGTTATGCCGGTATTTCACAGATCAAACTGCCGTCAACGGTAAAGCAGCTCAATACCATTGGCGTCAACTTCTGTACTGCGAATTACGTGTTCTCGTCCTCGACGGCGACGTGGTCGGGTACGGGTTCCGGTACCTGCACTTCCTGGAATGTTTCTGCACAGTTGCCTTCGAACTGGCAGATCTTTGACGGAGGGGCAAGTAACGCCCGATCGTTCCTCGCTGGTCCCGGAGCAAGCCTCTACGGCGCTGATCTTTCCAACTGGAATATGAGCGGCGTTCAGCTTCAGAACGTTTCATCGGGGTTCCTCAAGGCCTGTCCTACAGCGCTTCCCACCGATTGGGTATGTCGAAGCGTAGGAACGAAGAGCGACTTCGTCGCCAACGACGGCAGCAACAACAACTATTGGCTGCTTGGACCCAGCGTGGATCTGAGTTCGCAAGACTTCACTCAGTTGACGAGTCCAACGCTGGCAAATGCGTACGTCGTGGGCGCAAACATGGCTGGTTCCGATTTCTCGACGGCCGATTTCACCGGCATCAATCTCGGTGACAGTGTGGACCTGACGAACACGAACCTCAACGGCACGTGGCTCAATGGCGCCTATATCCGCAACCTGTCGAGCACAACGGGCCTGCAGCTGGCGGGTGACTACAGCATCGTTTCCCGGCCGTCCGACCGCAGTAACGGGCCAGCCAATGTGTTGGCGGGTCCGATGGTGAGCCTTTACGGGTTTGATCTGTCCGGTTGGGATTTCTCGGGCAAGAATCTCAATTGGGCGTTCATCGAGAACGCCAATTTGACCGGTACGAATTTTGCAAATGCCAACCTGAGGAACGCGCGTTTGGGGGGATCGACGTTTACCAACACCAACCTGACGAACACCTCTATGGGCATGGCGAGTCAAGGTTCGTACTCACGAGCCGACCTGAATTGGGGATCGACGAATAACACCTCGTACACGGTCACCTCTCCATTCGATACAACGTGTCCTGAAGGACTTGTGCTCGGGCAGTTCACCACGAGCAA
>CAMCTY010000024.1 GCA_945878725.1 Bifidobacterium breve
CGCTGACGAACCCGTCACTCCAGCCTTCGCTGGCTAAGTGTCAACAAGATGGCAACGGATTGGTCGCACGCATTCCCGGCTGTGAACCCACCGGTCCCAGGAACCCCAGCGTGGTATGTGCGCGAAAGATCGTTCGATCGCGATCGTTGGCGAGTTCGTTGTGTCGTCGATGAAACTCATGATGATGGAGCAATCGTGCTCGGTCCGATTGAAACGCACGGTTCGTTTGAACTGTGGCGGGCCGATGTCGACAGCAAGGGCCGTTCGGTCATTGGACTGAATCCCATCGGACTTGCGGGCGCGCCCCCAATTTGGTTTGTCGTCCTGCCGGAGTTGGACAGCCCGAGACCAGCGATATCGCTCGTCGGTTTCGCAACCGATCAGGTCGCCGAAGGAACCGTTCTCACCGATCCCGAGTTCTTTTCACTTCCTGTGCCAAGTGCTGCGCAGGTCGGGGCGATTCGGTGGTGGCATCTTGACGGAATCGTTGATCAGGTCTTCATCAACGAGAATTGGCGGCAACGACGCCTTGGAACAGCGATGACCTATGCCGCGAGTGCCTACCAAGTTCATAACGGCTGGCCTGGCCCTATGCGCAGCGACGGCCGCCGAACCGAACTCGGCAAATACCTTGATGCAGGAGCACAGTTTCCCAATCGGTTTGCGCCCATTGAGGAAATCTCGCCACCCATGGATCCCCCGAAGAGGAACTAGTTCACGCGTCGAACGTGTGGCGTCCGCCTACGACAACAATGCGACCGTCTTGCCCGCGGGTCTGGAACACGCACTCGCCTGCACCCTCGTTCCACATCTCCACCGTGAGCTCCTCACCTGGAAAGACCGGCGAGGCAAAGCGTCCCTCCATGGAGCAGAACTTGGCCGGATCGGAACCGCACATCGTGTGCAGCAGCGCTCGTCCGGTAAACCCGTACGTGCACAAGCCATGCAGGATCGGTTGATCAAATCCGGCGAGTGTCGCGAACCACGGATCGCTGTGCAGTGGGTTGCGATCGCCTGACAAGCGATAGGTAAGTGCTTGATCAGGGCGCGTTGCATAGGTGACGGAATGATCAGGAGCGCGATCGGGAGCCGCGTTGCGATCACCTGAGGGTCCGCGATCGCCGCCCCATCCGCCCTCGCCGCGAATGAAGATCGCCGAACCAACCGTGAGCAACGTTTCGCCTGTTGCGTTGTCGACACATTCACCTTCGACAGCAACAACAGCACCGGAGCCCTTGTCGTAAATACCGACAATCTTTCCCGTTGCCGTCAGCGATCCTTCCACCGGAATCTCGCGATGTTGCACAAATGACTGCTCACCGTGCACGAGCATCGCAAAGTCGAACGAACCGATTTCACTGATCGCGCCACTCACACCCGCACCGATTACCGCCGCCATCGTGGGCAGCACTCGCTGTGGAACCTCGTGACTGTTCTCTGTCGTAAACGCGAGCTCATCGATGCCCGCACCAACGCCAACGGCGTAAAGCAGCGCATCTTTGGACGTCCATGCATGAACAACAGGCGCACCAGCAGCACCAACGACATCGTGATTAATGGGCATGAAGTGTCCTACTTCCGATCGAGACCGAGCATGTCGGCGTTGGGTCGGGCATTGCCCATGAGTTCTTCAACGAGCGGGCCAACGGCGGAAGGATCGAGAGTGTTGGTTACCTTTGGTCCTTGATGCCAGCTTTCACTGATAGCAAGAAGTTCGCCGCGAACATCGAACACGCGACCAGTGACCTCGGAAGATTCCTCGCTCGCCAACCACACGGCGATCGGTGAAATCCACTTGGTCGACATTGCTTCCTTCACTTCTTCAGGAGCATCGCCAAGACCGAGATCAGCAGTAAGCCGCGTAAACGCAGCAGGAGCAATCGCGTTTACGGTGACGCCGTAACGACCAAGTTCGTCGGCCGCAATGATCGTGAACGAGGCAATGCCACCCTTGGCAGCGCCGTAATTGGTCTGACCGATGTTGCCGTAGATGCCGGAAGGCGATGTTGTGTTGATGATGCGCGCGTTGTTGGTTTCGCCCGCCTTCGAACGATCACGCCAATAGGCCGCAGCAAAATGCGAAGGACCAGCGGTGCCCTTGAGATGCACCTTGATAACGGCATCCCATTCGGCCTCGCTCATGTTGGTGAGCATGCGGTCGCGCAAAATGCCCGCGTTGTTGATGAGAACGTCGAGTCCGCCGAACGTCGTGATGGCCTGGTTGATGAGTCGTTCTGCGCCAGCCCATTCGCTGATGTCGTCGGTGTTGGCAACGGCTTGTCCGCCGGCAGCGACAATTTCGTCGACTACTTCTTGAGCTGGGCCTTTGTCGACACCAGTGCCGTCTCGGGAACCGCCGAGATCGTTCACCACGACCTTTGCGCCTTCGGCGGCGAGCATCAGCGCGTAGTCGCGCCCGATTCCACGACCAGCGCCTGTAACGATGCACACTCGGCCTTCACACAGTCCTGCCACGACGACATCTCCCTTGTCAGTTCAGATCTAAGGAGCCGATTGTGACACGGCCCCTCCAGGGCCGCCGCGGTCGGGAATCTCCTCGCTGGAGCCGAGATTGCCCTGCTCTCGACCGATATGGCCCCTGAGGGCCCCAGAACGGCCTCTGAGGCGGCTGTCACACCCATTCCGTAGTTTGGAGCGGTATGACCACTCTTCTGCCTGTCCTCTCCCTCCTCATCGGCCTCGCCATCGGCGCATTGGTCGGCACCCGCCTCGCGTCACGTCGATCCGGTTCCGATCCACTCGATGTCGACCGCACCCGAGACATTGCCACTGCCACGTTGGCCACAACCATGCGCGAACTCATCGATGTCAACACGCGCCTTCAAGCCGAAGCCACTACGCGGGCTGCGGCCGAGGCGGCTCAACAGCAGAAGTCCGTGCACGACCTCGTGGCCCCGGTTGGCGAACAACTTGCCCGACTCGACCAAAAACTGAACGAGCTCGAAAACAAACGCGTCGAGGATTCAGGTCGCTTGAACACCAGCATCGGCTCATTGTCCTCGCTTGCGACATCGCTACAGAAGGAAACGGCCGAGCTCGCATCGGCCATGAAGAACACCAAAGTGCGCGGCAACTGGGGCGAGCTCCAACTCCAACGCGTCATCGAACTTGCCGGCATGACTGAACACATCATGTACGAGCAACAAGAACACATCGCTGGCGATGGCGACGCGGCCCGACCCGACATGATCGTTCGTCTTCCCGACTCGAAGAAGATCATCATCGATGCAAAAGCACCAATGTCTGCCTATCTAAGTGCAATCAATGCCACCACCGATTCCGAGCGCGAACAACTGCTCACCAAGCACGCTGCCGACGTCATGGCGCATGTCAATGCACTCGCAAAGAAGAACTACGCCTCACGTGTCGATGGCTCACTCGATTTCATCGTGATGTTTGTGCCTGGCGATACGTTCCTCACCGCCGCGTTCGACGCCAACCCCGAATTCCTCGAACAGGCCATCTCAAAGAACGTGTTCCCCGCGTCGCCCGGCACATTGATTGCGCTTCTCCGAGCAATCGCCTACGGATGGCGTCAAGAGCAACTGGCCGAAAACGCCGCGCAGGTCGTCGCCCTCGGCAAAGAGCTCTACGAACGCGTAGGCATCTTCACTGGCCACCTCCAAAAGGTCGGCACCAACCTCACTAAGGCCACCGAGTCCTACAACTCCGCAGTGGCATCACTTGAGACTCGCGTCATGCCCTCGGCCCGCCGGTTCGAGACGCTCGCCGTGGCCTCCGATCAGGCCCTACCCGGGGTCAGTCCCATCGATGTCACTCCCCGCCAGGTTTCACTTCCCGAGCTCGAATCAGGCTCGGGCAACGAGCGTTAAAGAAAACCCGGAGCCCGGTGCCTTGCTCCCTACCTACTGGTCGGTAGACTGAGTCCATGACATCCACCGATGCCTCGCTCACCCACGAAGAATCCGACACCGCTGACGATTCGAACACCCCCTACGCAGCCAAGGAGCGCGCCGACGGCAAGGGTTCGCTCAAGCCCGTCATGGACGTCATCCCGGCCGCCGCCTATGACAACCCGACCTGGAAGGGTCTCGCCTACTTCGGTCGGGATCTCGCCATTTACGGCCTCGTCGTAACCGGTCTTGTCCTGCTCAACAACCCGTTCGCTGTCATCGCTCTCTGGGTGCTTTCCGGCATGGTCATCTCCGGCCTGTTCATCGTCGCCCACGACGCTGCGCACGGTGCCCTCTTCTCGAGCAAGCGTATGAACCGTGTCATCGGCACCATCGCAATGCTCCCCTCGTGGCACGTCTACGAAGGCTGGGTGCTGGGTCACAACCGCATCCACCATTCATACACCGTGCGCGAAGGCTTCGACTTTGTTTGGCACCCGTACACGGTCGAGCAGTTCAACGAAATGTCCCGCTTCGGCCGCATGCGTCACCGCTTTGAATGGTCTTGGATTGGGGCCGGTGCCTACTACCTGCGCGAAGTGTGGTGGCACAAGATGATCGTGGGCGATCCGCCGGCCCGTTGGGCCTCAGCGATCCGCCGCGATCGCATCATCGTTTGGAGCTTTGTCGGAGTTGCGTCCACGCTCCTCGCATTGGCCGGATGGGCCCAGTACGGAACCGTTCTCGGTGCCGCATGGATGATCATCAAGGTGTTGGTCATTCCATTCCTGGCCTTCTCATACGTGATTGCGTCGTTCGTGCACGTGCACCATGTTCAGCCCGACATCCGCTGGTGGAAGCGCCGCGAATGGACGAAATTCAAGGGCCAAATGGAGGGCACCACCGTGCTCCGAGCCCGTTTCGGCCTCAACTTCTTCTTCCACTGGATCATGGTCCATGTCCCCCATCACGTCGACATGCGGATCCCGATGTACAACCTCGAACTCGCTACCGATGCCATCAAGGAAGCATTCCCCGGCACGGTGCACGACAAGCCCCTTCGCTTCCGCGATTTCGTTTCGAACACGCGGGCCTGTCAGTTGTACGACTTCGACGAGGGCCACTGGCTTACCTACCGTGAGGCAGCGAAAATCACTGCCTCAGCAGTGCCAGTAGCCGAAGCGCCCGCCGAGCAAATCTCCGCTTGATCCAGGTTCCTCGCGACACCCTGCCCGACCCGGTCAGCGTCGAGTCAGCGCGTCGTCATCGAATTGTCAGTGCGGATTCATCAACCGTCAGCGTTTCGCCGTCAGCATCGATGACCTGAAACTCAAATCCCGACTCGACGATTGCTTCGTCGACGCCAAACGCAACGGGAATCTTGTTGGCAGCATTGCGCATCAGATAGCTGACCAGTTCAACGAGTTCGATCGAATTGAATGAGCCGTGTAGCCGGGTGACAAGTTCGTCACTGAGTAGCGCTGGGCCTCCGAAAAGTGCATCGACGAGATCGAACGCGGCGAGCGCGGATAGCGGAAGGTCGGCAAACTCCTCGGGTGCAGCCGATGACAGGAGCCCTTCATCCGCGCCGGCATTAAGCGCGGCCACACTGCGCACCGACTGGCACCGCCGACACTGGTGCAGACGAGCGCCCCGCAGACGGACAAGCTCCTTGAGCACAGGGTCAAGGAGCTGCAGCCGACCAATGGCTCCAAGCAAACGCATCATCGCGGCCATTTGGTCAGTCTCGGATTCGGCCTCAACCACGGGCCAAGCCCAATCGCTGGAACTGAGTGGAACACCGAACAATGCCGCCAGAGCTTTTGATGCTCGCTGACCGACGTCGAGCACATACAGCGCCTGCACGAAAGAACCGATGTCGGCGCCAAGCACGCTGGCCGACGGGCCGAGAGGACCCGTTAGGACACCACTGACATCAATCGCGAACTGTTCGGTCACTGCGAGTGCAGCACGTTCCCGATCATCGAAAAGTTCTGATGTCGGCCACGAAGCCAGCGCCTCTCGCTTCGCCGCGTCGAGTGATCCCCACGGGCGCGCTTCAGACTCGGCGTCGTTGTCGAGGATCATCGCCAGTCGGAGACGCGCCAGTTCGAGAAGCGAAAGATCAGTGGCTGAGCGGGCCACCGCACACGCTTCGGCAAGTGATTCGCTGACCTCGGGGGCAAACGACGCCCACGGATTAGACGCGGGCACCGCAGATCCAGCCACGACTAACGACCCGGTGTGAACGTCACCGGCATGTACTTGATGCCATTGACAAAATTTGATCGAAGCTGCACCGGAGGGCCGGCAAGTTCAAGATCAGGCATCCGGGTGAACAACTCGCGGAACATGAGTGTGATCTCGCGACGAGCCAAGTGCGCACCAAGGCAGAAGTGAGGGCCCGGACCGCCGAACCCCACATGGGGATTCGGGTTGCGCAGCACATCGAACCGGTCCGGATCGGTGAACACCGCTTCGTCCCGGTTAGCGGAGCCGTAGTAGAGGACTGCCTTGTCGCCTGCTCGGAACTGATGGCCCGAGAGTTCATAATCCTGAGTGACTGTGCGGCGCATCCAGATCACGGGTGACGCGTAGCGGACAATCTCTTCCACTGCGGTCGGCATCACGCCTTCAACATCGGCGGCCCAGATCGCGCGTTGTTCCGGGTTCGCCGAAAGGTGAGCGACGCCATGACTGATCGCCGTTCGGGTTGTTTCGTTTCCGGCTACGGCGAGAAGAATGAAGAACGATGCAAGTTCCTCAGGGGTGAGTCGCTCGCCTTCAACTGAGGTGTTCACAAGTGCGGAGAGGAGGTTGTCGGTCGGGTTTTCACGGACCTTCTCCGCCAGTTCGGTCATAAGGCCGGCCAGCTGCGTTCCTGCTCCTAGGAATGTGACGATCGGATCTGCGCCCTCTGGCATGAATTCGGGATCGCCTCCCGAGAGAATGATGTTCGACTGCGCGAGCACCATGTCGTATTCGCTCAAGGGAATACCCATCATGTCGCAGATAACAAGAAGCGGGAATCTTGTGGCGACCTCGGCTACGAAGTCGATCTCGCCCTTTTCGATAACTGAGTCGATGACAGTCTTGGCGGTCTTCTCGACATCGTCGAGGATCTTCGCCAACATGCGCGGCGTGAACGTTCCGGCCACGATCTTGCGCAGTCGGGCGTGGCGCGGATCATCCATCGAGATCATCGAACCGAAGAACTCGTTCATCTCGGCGGGGAGATCAAGAATCGACACCGCCCCTTCGGCTGAAGAGAAAACCTCGGGGTTACGACTGATGGCAAGGATGTCAGCCAACTTCGTAATCGCGAAATAGCCGGGGCCCCGCGGGAACGGCTCAATGATCGGTTCTTCGAAAAAGGCAATCGGGTTCTCGCGTCGCAGCGTTTCAAAGGCAGCGTTGCGCTCAGCCCATGGCTTGGCCCAGAACTCAATATCGGAAAGGTCGATATCCGCAAGGGCGACATCGATCTGCTCGGCCATCGGGAGAACTCCGCTTCGTCATGGAGTCCCGGGAAACGGATCTCTCAGGCGGCCGAGGTTACCAGCGCTCTCAACGAGGGAGCCCAGTCTTTTGGGTAACTCAAACTCAGGATTCGCCCAGAACCACTGCGAGAAGCGCCGTCTCACTTGCCTTCGCCCATTGCTCGTCGGTGACGGAACTCTCGCCGATTTCGATGACGACTCGTCCGAGGATCTGGCCTATCGACCACGCACTTGCGCCCACCGGATCCAGATCAGGCCTCGTCCAACCCCGCGCCTTCGCAGTGGCAAAGAAACGTGCGAACGACTTGGTGAACTCGTCCTGTGCTTTTCCGACGGCGGTGGCGAGATCCGGTCGGCCAAGAGTGCTCCCCAAAACACTCATCCGGGTCAGGCGATACGCAGCACGGTTTGCATTATCGACACGACGATGCACCTCAAGCAATATCTCGCGGAATTGCTGCTTGTCCTCGCACCGAGCCAATGCTTCTTCAATGCGTTCGTTCTCGGAGCCAAGACTTCGCAGGTAACGCTCCGTCTGCGCCGCCACAACAAGTCCATCGCGACTTCCGAAGTAGTGGTAAAGCGATGTGATCGCCACCCCGACTTCGGCGGCTACGTCGTTGACACGGACGCCCGACTCACCCTTTTCGTCGATCGCCGTTATCGCAACTTCAAGCATCCTTGCTCGGGTGTCTGACGGGGTCATTAGCCAACCGTAGCGACTAAGCGGACAGCAGAAGAATTACAGCGCACCCGAACGCTCCGTTACTTCAATAACTTCGAGGCACTCGCCGTTCGGTCCGGGCCAGAACAGGACCAGAAGAAGGGGTAGGTCATCACCGACCGAAAGTTCCCCCGTGGGCGCGAACGGGACCGAACCTGCGGCGCGAACCACCACTTCATCGTGCGCACAATCCTCCGTGGACCATGCCATCCGGAAGAGCCCCAGTTCGTTGGCCGAAGGCACCCGTGGCTCAAACTGCGCACCTGGATCAATCCATTCAACGAGCGCAACCGTGAAGTCGGAACCTGCGTCCGCAAGAACAACCGTCTTCATGGACCCGTCCTGATCGAGGCCATGCAGTTCCCCGGGTTGCGAAACGGTTTCCACCGGGCCAACTGGTCGCAAGCCCATCACGTCTCGGTAGTACGAAAGAGAAGCTTCGATATCGGCACAATTCACGACGACCTGAACGATCGACGTTCGATCGCCCTCCACTAACTGCACCGCGACTCCGTCGGGATCACGCAACATCGCGACGCGTCTTGCGCCGCCGTCGATTGCGACTGGAACCGGACCGCCCGTAAGGGATCCACCCAAGTCCAGCGCCCGCGCAATCGTTCCGTCGAGATCCTTCGTTGCAAAGACCAGACGATTGAACCCTGGTTCACCCGTCGTTGCCGGAGCAGTACCCATCGGCGCAGGGATCTTCCACTCGAGAAGATCTAGGGATAGTCCTCCCATGCCGTCGTCGGAATGCATCATCCATGCATCCCATGACACTTCATCAAGACCGAAGGCCAGACCTGACTGGGCGCGACTCGGGACGGTTCTCAGGACACGAGTGAGCCCGAGCGCCTCATAGAAAAGTACCGACCGATCAAGATCAGAACAGTTCGAATTGACGTGGTAGATCCGATTCCCCCGAATGGCCATAGCAGAATCGTAGAGGAACCCGAACCGAACGGATTCAGTAGCTCTCTGGATCCAACTGCACTGACTCAGGCACCGGAAAGTTGTAGAGCTCCGACGCGTTCTGCCAGGTGATCCGGCGCACATCCTCTTCCGGAAGCCAACTGATTTCCTTCTTCACGACGTCCTGCGTATTGGGCCACGTCGAATCGCAATGTGGATAATCACTTTCAAGAAGGATGTTCTCGACGCCAATTCGCTCGCGTTGCACAAAGGCCGACGGATCTTCCACCGCACAGAACCAGAAGTTCCGCTTCAGGACTTCAGCCGGAGTGAGATCGGTCCCGACCCACGTTCCGTACATGTCGTGGTAGCTGAGCATGTGATCGAGACGATCCATCAGACCGGCGACCCAACCGATGCCCCCTTCGGACATGCAGAGCTTGAGATCGGGGAATCTGACCGGCAACATCGAATACAGCCAGTCGACTGCGGCGAACATTGCGTAACCAAAGAACAGGACACCGACAGTGTCAGCCGGCGCATCGGGAGCAGTAGCAGGTGATGTTCCTGACGATCCGATGTGCAGATTCACAACGGTTCCCGTTTCGGCACAGGCCTCCATCATCGGGTCCCAGTAGCCGGTGTGAAGCGAGGGAAGTCCGAGCATGTGTGGCGCTTCACTAAACGTGACAGCTTTGAATCCGCGCTCGGCGTTGCGACGAATCTCTTCCGCACCGAGCACCGGATCAAGCAGCCACGGGATCTGACACGGAATGATCCGTCCTGGATGAGTTCCCGCCCATGACTCGATGTGCCAGTCGTTCCACGCCCTGACCGTCGCAAGGGAAAGATCGGTGTCGTTCGTCGTGAGCTGGAGTCGTTGCCCGCAGAAGCCCGGGAGGAACGACGGGAAGTTCACCGAGGCATAGACGCCATTGAGATCCATGTCGGCCACGCGGGCGTCGATGTCCCAGGCCCCTCGCCGCATCTCGTCGAAACGGGCCGGCTCGAAGGAGTATTCGGAAACAGGGCGACCCACAACGGCGTTGAATCCCACATTCGGGAACTCCTGCCCGTCATAGACCCAGACCTCACTGCCATCGGGCTTCTCGACGATCGTCGGGGCTCGATCGGCCAATGCTTTAGGCACTCGGCCCGCAAACGTGTCGGGTGGTTCCACGATGTGATCGTCAGCGGAAATGAGTGTGTAGTGCCGCTTACGGCGCTCAGGTTCGGGAAGGAAAGTCACTTCGCCCGTCTTCGATTTCCCACCGACGGTGAAATTCGAATTTGCGGCAAGGTCATCAAGGCTGATCGTCATCGTTACTCCAGAACGTCGGGATGTTCGCGAACAGTCCGGCGCACTGCACCGGCCCAGAAGACTTCCGTGCCGCGCTCGAGGAGCGAGGCTTTCATCGCCGGTCGCACGACCGGCGGCACGGTGGTTGCTTTCCCACCGGCAACAAGCACGTCGAACATCAATCGGCACTGACGATCGAGCGATGCAGATTTGTATGTCGCTTCCTCAATCGTCGGCGCCGTGACGATCACGCCATGGTTGGCTAAGAACACGACTGATGCATCACCGATGCGCTCAGCCAGATCAGAGCCGAGTTCGGCAGAATCGATCTCGCCGCCGTATTCGCTAACGAAACCGAGTTCACCATCGAACATGGCCGAGGTCTGATGCAGGAACTCCGGAAGAACTCCCATCGCGGCGAGAACCGTCGCGTAATAGGGATGGTTATGAACAACGACGCGAGCTGAAGGACGGCGACGATGCAGCGCCGTGTGGATGTGCACCGCAGGGGTTACATCCCACTTGCCTTCAAGCACCTTGCCGTCGGGGTCGACGCGACAGATATCGGAACTCTTCATCTCCCCCCACCACAAACCCCACGGATTCACCAGCATCGACTCGTTGTCGTCCGTGGCCCACGTGATGTGGCCGGCGATGTTCTCGGAAAATCCATCGTGGGCCAGGATGCGAAATGCGCAAGCCAATGCCTGCCGTTCGTCGAGATCGACGCCGATCGCAGGAGTGATCGACGGCGACCACACCGCGGCGCCACCTTCCGAAAGCTTCAGTCCCTCGGGGACTTGCGCGGCGACCATTCCAGCCGGCGCGTCGCCGACAGGGCGCGCTCCGGCAGGGGTATGCCCGGCACCATGAAGAGAATCTGCGTCAACGGTCATCTGCCCCCCGGCGTTCCGTTTTCTGGCTGCTTCGGCCACGATACGCCCGAATCCGACGCGTGAACCACCGTGGTGTGGTTGCCTTCCCCCAATGACTTCCGACCCTCTCCACGTCAACACCCGATCCGGCCCCGTACAGGGAGTCCGCGGTCCCGGTTGCTCCGCATTCCGGGGTATTCCCTTCGCCGCACCGCCGGTAGACAACTTGCGATGGTCGCCACCCGTTCCACCCGAGCCCTGGACCGATGTCCGGGACGCTTCGACGTTCGGTGTCGCCGCATGGCAGTCGACCGGCGGTCCTCTTGACGGGCTCGTTCCCGGGATGGGAAGCGACGATCAGGGCGACGACTGCCTGAACCTGAACGTCTGGACTCCAGCCGCCGACGCCGGCTCGCGACCAGTCCTCGTATGGATCCACGGGGGCGCATTCTCGCTTGGAGCTGGCTCGCTCTCCGTTTACGACGGATCCCGCCTCGCCGCCGCGACCGACACCGTCGTCGTCACGTTCAACTATCGCCTCGGAGCGCTCGGTTTTCTCGTGATCGACGACCCCTCCACTACGGCAAACGTTGGACTACTTGATCAGGTCGCAGCACTCGCATGGGTGCGCGACAACATCGCGTCATTCGGTGGCGATCCGCGCAACATCACGATCTTCGGTGAATCCGCCGGTGGCGGAAGCGTCCTTTCACTTCTCGCTATGCCCGATGCCCGCGGGCTATTCCATCGTGCGATCGTCCAGAGTGGCGCCACCGACCTCTTGCTCACCCGAGAGAAAGCGCTGATCGTCACCGAGACATTCGCGGCGTGCGCCGGCGTCGACCCCGCCGACGTCAGCGCATTGCGCGCCCTCACGCCCGAGCAGGTTCTCGCTGCGCAAGGTCAGGCCGGAGGTCAACTCTTCGCTTCGGTCGGAACGATGCCGTTCCACCCGTGTCTTGACGGCGAGATACTCCCCCACTCGTGGCAGCACGCCGCCGATACCGGTTTCAATCCCGTGCCGCTCATCATCGGAACGACTCGGAACGAAATGTCACTGTTCGCGATGTTCGACCCAGCTGCCGCCGATCTCGATGACGCCGGTCTCGCCCAGCGTTTTGCCGCTATCGGAGCAGACGCTGAGGCCATGACCGCCGCATACCGCCACACCGACACGACCGCACCACCCGAAGTCTGGGGACACGTGACGACGGACAGGGCCATGTGGCTTCCTGCGCTTCGCATCGCCGAAGCGCACGCACAGCATTCGCCGACATGGATGTACCGCTTTGACTGGCCAGCGGCCGCCCCCGGGCTTGGGGCACCTCACGGTGTCGACATTCCTTTTCCGTTCACGAACATCGACCTCGGCGAATGGGGCACCTTCGTTTCCGATCCCGAGCAAGCCATGACTCTGGCCGCAACCGTCTCAAGGGCATGGGCGTCTTTTGCACGAAATGGCACGCCGGAAATCAACGGACTTGATTGGCCGACCTACGATTCGGAATCACGAGCAACGATCATCTTCGACCGTGAGGTACGTGTCGAACTCGATCCCGACGGTCCTGTGCGAAAAGCATGGACCGGTGGAAGTCATCAGGGGGAATCATGAAGTACCAGACACTCGGAACCACCGGCGTTTCCGTCAGCCGTTATTGCCTCGGCACAATGATGTTCGGCCAAATGGGCAACACCGATCACGCCGAGTGCATCCGCATCATCCACAAGGCGCTTGATGCCGGCATCAATTTTGTCGATAGCGCGGATGCCTACTCCGGTGGCGAGAGCGAAGAGATCCTTGGCAAGGCGCTCAAGGGTCGGCGCGACAACACGGTCTTGGCGACGAAGGTGTACCACCCGATGGGCATGGACCGAAACCAGAAAGGCAACTCTCGCCGCTGGATCGCTCAGGCCATCGAAGGAAGTCTCCGTCGACTCGACACTGATCGAATCGACCTTTATCAACTGCACCGTTTCGACGAGTCGTGTGCCCTCGAAGATTCGATGGGAGCTCTCTCTGATCTTGTTTCATCGGGGAAAGTGATCTACCCCGGTCACTCCGCATGGCCGGCGGAGCGAATCGTCGAAGCCCAGTTGCTGGCCGAACGAATGGGCTTTGCGAAATTCCGTTGCGAGCAAGCCCACTATTCAATGTTGAAGCGTCGCATCGAACGCTCAGTGCTGCCGACATGTGATCGCAATGGCATGGGGGTCATCACCTACAGCCCGCTCGGCGGCAGTTGGCTTTCGGGCCGATTCAAGTCCATCGCCGACGTCCCCGAAGATTCGCGACTCGCCATGATGACCAAGCGGTGGGGCGGTGAGATCGGATCGGAACAGAACCTTGCTCGCCTGAACGCCGTCATTCAACTGCAGGCGCTCGCCGACAATGCCGGACTACCCCTCGCGCATATGGCGACGGCCTGGGCGATGGAACATCCACATGTCACCTCGGTCATCATCGGGCCGCGAACAATGGAACAACTCGACGATCTTCTCGCGTGCGCGGATCTTCGTCTTGATGCCGATCTCCTCGATGCCATCGACGAAGTTGTCCTGCCCGGCGAAGATGTTGTCGAAGCCGATCCGACTTCTGATCCTTCGTCACTTCGGTCGCGCAATCGCCGCCGGCACCGCTGAAAGGCTGATCCCATGACCAATTTCGAGCGTGTTCCTTACGACGAGTTCTCCTATTTCCACGAGAATGCCGAAGAATTCGATATCCCCTGGAACGGACCTCCGATCGTTCGGCGAGTTTCCGTCGACATTGAGCCGAGCCGGTCACTGAGTGCACTCGTGTGGGGCGACGGCGATCCTGAGATCGTCTTTCTTCATGGCGGCGCCCAGAACGCCCATACGTGGGACACCGTGGCCCTCGCTCTCGGTCGGCCCCTCGTAGCGATCGATCTTCCAGGTCATGGCCATTCCGATGCCGCAAAAAACGGAAGCACCGATGTTGCAACCAACGCCGCCGATATTGCTCATGCAATCCGTGCACTCGCACCAAACGCTGAACTCGTTGTCGGCATGTCTCTCGGCGGGGTAACTGCAATTGCCCTCGCCGGGGCTGCGCCCGAACTTGTCCGCCGGTTGGCACTCGTCGACATCACCCCCGGCGTCGATGGACCGAAGTCGCAAGCAATCGCCAATTTCGTCAACGGCCCGGAATCGTTCCCGAACTTTGACGAGCTGCTCGCACGAACAATCGAGTTCAATCCCACCCGCACCGAGGCATCTCTTCGGCGTGGCATTCTCCACAACGCCGAGCAACTCGACGACGGTTCGTGGGTCTGGCGCTACCGCCGACTTGGCGACGGCGCTGAACGTCCCGATTTCGGCCCACTCTGGGATGTCGTCGGTTCGATCGAAGTTCCGCTCATCCTGATCCGCGGCATGCTTGCGCAGTCGGTCGTCGATGACGCCGATGAAGCCGAACTGCGCCGCCGCAATCCCGAAGCCAGCGTGATTCACGTTATGGAGGCGGGTCACAGCATCCAGGGCGACCAGCCCATCGAATTGGCCCGGATACTGCGAGATTTCGTAGCGTCGACCTCATGAGCGACAACTGGACCCTTGCCAACATCCCCAACCTCGAAGGCAAGGTCGCCGTCGTCACTGGAGCCAATGCCGGGCTCGGACTCGAGATCACCAAAGGTCTCGCCGGCGCCGGCGCCCGCGTGATCATGGCCTGTCGGAACCAATCCAAGGCCGACGCGGCCGCTGAACTTGTTCGGGCGGGCAATCCGCGCGGCAGCGTCGAGACTGCATCTCTCGATCTCGCCAACCTCGCTTCAATCGCAGCGTTCGCCAGCGGAATCAATTCATCGCTCGACCGAATCGACATTCTGGCGAACAACGCCGGGCTCATGGCACTCGACGAGTCGCGCACCGACGACGGATTCGAGATGCAGCTCGGAGTGAACCACCTCGGCCACTTCGCACTGACCGGTCAGTTGCTCCCGACACTTCTCGCCACACCTGATTCGCGCGTCGTATCGATGTCGAGCATGGGTCATCGTCCCGGAAAAATGCACTTCAGTGATCTCAACTCCGAGAATCACAAATACAGCCGCTGGGGCGCCTACTTCCAGAGCAAGCTTGCGAACCTTCTCTTTACTGCCGAACTCCAGCGCAGACTCGCTCTTAGCGGAGCAAAAACCATCGCCGTCGCTGCCCATCCCGGAGCAAGCCACACCGATCTCGGCAACGAAGGCAGCAGCATCCTCAACAAGCTGGTAACGCCTGTCGGCAAGCTCTATACGCAATCGGCCGCGACCGGCGCGCTCCCGTTCCTGCGCGCAGCGACCGAACCGGGAGTTCCGGGCAACGCCTATTTCGGCCCTCGACTCCTCAGCTGGGGCCGCCCCGTGCGCGAGACCCCGACAAAGCGGGCCCGCAACGAAGCCGACGCCGTGCGCCTCTGGGACCTCTCAGAAGAACTCACCGGTATCAGCTATCTCGATTGAGACGATCGCCGTGAAATCCCGATCAGGTGACTATCGATCAGGGATGTAGCAACCGACCGGTCAACGTGCGATCCGCGTTCTGCGCCCGCCAGGCCAGCAGTGCTTGGGCATGTTGCAGCAGTGATGCGGGATCGTCACTCAACGTCTTCCAGTCCGGGTCGGCGGCAAGGTCAAACAACATCGCCTCACCATCCGCGAACTGCACGTAGGCCGCTTCATCCGTGCGTCTCACCGTCAATTGCCGCTGCGCACTCTCTCGGTTCATCGGCCAACCGGAGCCATCGCCGCCGGGTGCGAAAAAACGCCAATCAAATTCCCATGTCGCACCGTCTCTCCATGAATCCGACGTGTCGCCATGCAGGAAGTCGGTCAGCGGCATCCCGTCACACTGTTTTGGAATCTCAATGTCGAGCGCATCGCAGATCGTTGGAAAGATGTCGACGTTTTCCGTGAAGTGGTCGATGACAGAACCGTGCGCTAGAGGGAACCTCGGATCACGGATGATTGCCGGAATGAAATAGCTCTGCTCGAACCAACCAAACTTCTGCTGGAGCCCGTGATCACCGAGCTGCTCACCATGATCGGCGGTAACCACCACGATCGTGTTCTCCCATTGTCCGCTTTGGCGCAGCGCGTCCCACACGCGCCCAAGTTGTTCATCCACATCACCGATCATCCCGAAATACTGCGCACGCATCGTGCGAAGTTCATCTTCGGACTTGGGCGCTCCCGTAATCGGGTTACCGACGAGGAATTCGTGCAGCGGGTGTCGCTTTTCCGCGGCAGCTATCGGCATGTCCATATCGGCAGGATCAAACGCTTCGGACCACTTGCCTGCGGCCGCGAACGGCGGATGGGGCCGCAGATGGCTGAGATGAGCGAACCAAGGCTGCGACTGTTGAGGAAGCCACTCTAGAAATCGATCGGTCAGGAACGCGCTGATACCGACCTCGGCAGGACGGTCCGACTCGGTGGCCAGTCCCTCGTCCGGATCGTCCGGCATCTCCCACCCTGCCGCCCGGACGTGATCGACCCACGCTGAACGGTCGGCGGTGAGATCAAGTTCAACGCGGAAACCCGGCAGCACTCCTTCGTAGGTGAAGAGCCGAGGATCCTCCGGCGAGGAAACCACGCGCGGATCGACCGCCTGATCGGTGTAACCGAACAGCACTGGGTCGTACCCGGCGCGGCCAGCGGCCAGCGCAACGTTGTCGAAGCGAGCATCAAGCGGCGACCCGTTCATCACCACTCGGTTGTTCATCTGATAGGTGCCCGTGTAGAGACAGGCACGCCCCGGAGCGCACGGCGCCGCTTGGCTGTAATGGCGGGAGAACCGCACCCCGGACCTCGCCAAATCGTCCATGTTCGGCGTACGTGCGATCGGATGCCCCGCCGACGAAAGGCAATCGCCGCGGAACTGGTCCAACGTGATGAACAACAGGTTCATCGCTGGCTGATCAAGTGGCATGTTCGGATCGTATGGCAGTTCCGGGCACCCGTGGCCCGCTGATTGCTACGCGGTAGCGTCCCACTGTGACCTCCAACGAGTTCCCGAGTTTGGCCATCGACTCCGGGGCAATTGACCACTTCAACGAGAACGGTTGGCTACTCACCGAGCCACTCGATGTAACTGAGGTGGCATTGCTTCAATCGTGGATCGGCGAGATCGAAGGCTGGGACAACAACGGCGAATGGCTCCATTACCGCGAATCGACTGTGCACGGCCCTCGCCTCTGTCGCACTGAAAATTTCGTCCCATTCCACGATGCTCTCGGCGTGTTCCTCACCACCGGTGTGCTCCTCGACACCGCCTCTGCCCTTCTCGGCGAACCGGCCGTCCTCTACAAAGAGAAGATCAACTACAAAGCGGCCGGCGGTGGCGGCTACGCGCCTCATCAGGATGCGCCCGCCTACCGGTTCATCGAGACCCACGTCTCCTGCATGATCGCCGTCGACGATTCCCTCGTCAGCAACGGATGCCTCGAGGTCGTGTCTGGCGCACATCAGGAGGTGCTCGACATGAACGAAACCGGCTGCATCACTGACGAACTTGTCGCGTCATTCGACTGGACCCCCGTCGAAGTTTTCGCCGGCCAGGCTCTGTGGTTTCATTCGCGCACACCCCACAGGAGCGGAGCAAACACGTCGCCATTGTCTCGACGGGCGCTCTACCCGACCTACAACGCCGCGAGCGAAGGTGATCTTCGGCAGCGGTATTACGAACAAAAACGTGCCGAGTTCGCCGATGCAGGCGATAGCGGCACCCGGGTATCACTCATCGGTGACTTCCAAGGAGTGATGGTCGAATGACTCTCACATCGATCGCTGCGATCGAAGAACTCTTCGACGTGTGGGGCGACAACCGCTACGACGAGGACCTAAGCCAACTCGCGCATGCGCTTCAATGTGCGGCGCTCGCCGACGCATCGGGAGCTTCGCCCGAACTCGTTGCCGCCGCCCTCTTGCACGACATCGGTCATCTTGTGGAGCTTCAGTCCGGAGGCGGTGCCGACTTCACTGCCGATCTCCACCACGAGGACATCGCCGTGCTCGTTCTTGCCGAGATCGTTCCGCGCTCAGTGACCGATCCAATCGCCCTTCACGTGCAAGCCAAACGCTTTTTGGTGGCAACCGAACCGACCTACCTCTCGACGCTCTCGGCCGGCTCCCGGCGCAGCCTCGCCGTCCAGGGCGGCCCCATGAACTCAGCAGAGTGCGAACGGTTCATCGCCCAACCCGGTGCGATCGACGCCGTCACCCTGCGCCGCTGGGACGACAACGGCAAAGTCGAAGGTCTGAGCGTCAAGCCATTTGCTGCGTACCGGCCGATGCTCGACCGGCTTGCATCCAAGGATTGAGAATTACGGAAACCGGAATTACCGGAGACGCAACTGCGCCTCGCCCGTGATGATTGGCAGATCAACCGGGCTAACTGCACCCGGAGCGGCCGCGCACACCGCCGGGATCGCGTTGACGATCCGGTTCGCGGCCGTGGCGTTTCCGCCGCCCGCCGCGCCCGGTTCACCGGGTTCGGTGCCATGAATACTCACGGCGAGATTTGGATGACCCGTAAGAACAACCCGGTGTTCGCCGCCAGGTGAACCCGGTTGCTGCCAATCGGGGGCGCAATCATCGTCAATGCGCGTGATGTGTTCCATCACGATCAGAGGATGACCCTGCACGAAACCGGTCACAGCGAATCGGAACGCACCGAGGGTTCCTGTTTCGAAGGTTCCCATTCCATCGACCTCAATGGTCTTTTCGAGCGGACGACGCTCCACCGATGTCGTGACCTCTTCGATCTCGACTCCAAGCATGTCGCCGAGCACGCGCACCATCGGAGCCCACACCATCATCAGCGACATGTCCTCGAGCATCTGCGGCATTCGGTCCATCGGTCCGCCTAGACCAATCACGTTGCGAACGACATGAGGCTGGTCGTACAACGCGTAGTTGAAGACTTCCTGAACTCGGATCTCGGTTATTCCGGCGCCGACACCGCTGATCAACCCAGGGAGGATGTCGAGTGCCCAGCCGGGATCGATGCCCGACACGAACACCGACGACCCACCGGCGTCACACGCGGGTTGGATCATGCCCATCAGTTCTTTCGGGGCACTGGCGGGATGAAGTAGCGGATAGAAGGAGGTAGAGACAACGTTTCGACCCGAACGCAGCAGTCGTTCGAGGTCCATGTACGCCTCCATCGGCCGGGTGTCGGCCGTGGCTGCGTAAACAACGACATCGACATCATCGGCAAACGCGATTTCGACATCGTCTGTTGCCAGCACTCCGAGATTCCCGATGTTCGCAAGTTGACCGGCGTCCTTACCGACCTTGTCTGTGTTCGAGACGACAACCCCAACAAGTTCAAGATCGCGATGCGCATCGACTGCGCGAATCGCTGGTCGGCCAACATTTCCTGTTCCCCACACCACTACGCGAAAAGTCATGCGGTGACCCTAGTTCCGGGCGTGCATGGCGGGTCGAACGAAATCGCGAGAAGTCGTCGAGGTCCTACACCTCGAACGTCGACTGCGAGCGGGGTCGCCCGCCGGGTCCGCTGTAGGCGAGCCCGACTCCCGGGGCCTTTTCCCACGCCACGTCGGGCATGGAACTCACCACAGAATCCCAGGCCTGCAGCAGTTGATCTTCGGCGTCGTAATCGAACGGATCGGTGAGCACGACCTCTTCCATCGCTCCGGGGAGGATCGGATTTTGCGCCAACCATCTCGCCGTCAACCCAATCGCCTCGCGCGCTGGCACGAGGTCGCGGTACCCGAGGCGATTACGCAGATGCGACGTGTCGAGGACGCGATGCGCTGTCGACGGTTGGGCGAGCAGTGGGCGAGCTGGAATAGCCAGTTCGTCAGGCATGGAGACGATCTCCAGCTCGTGATCGAGTTCCGCGGCAACCAGTTCAATCACTTGGCGGATGGAGAGAACCTCGTCGTCGCCGCAATTGAAAATCTGGCCGGCAGAGGCCTCGGGATTGTCGATGCCGCAGAGAACGGCATGGGCGAGATTCTCTGTGTAGCCGTGATGGTGCAGGGTCAGTCCGCCATCAGCCACGATGATCCGCCGCCGACCGTCAAGAATCCGGCGAACGATGCTCCACTCGCGTGGGACAACCTGCAGCGGACCATACGCGTACGGATAGCGGAAATGGGCGGCGTCAGGATGACTGGCGAACACAGCCTCTTCGGTGCGCGCGACGCGGAAGCCCTTCTCGTCCTCTGCGGCCTCACCGACAACGGACGCATGTTCATCAACCGGAACAGGAAGACCTTCGGGAGTGAACAGCCATGGGTTCATCCAGCCCCTGATGGCCGGCACGCCACCGACTGAGACGAAACGTTCTGTCCGACCCACGGTCACTTCAGCGATCCTGCGAAGACGGCCATACATCGCAACCACAAGATCGAACTGCCGCTCGGAGAAGACCCGCTCAAGATCGTCGACGTCGTAAGGATCAGCATGGATGTGCTCAACCACATCGGGTGTTTCGGGACGCTCATGTGTCCCCCGGTGGAGGATTGTCACGTCGTGACCTCGGGCCACCAGACCATTCACAATATGGATACCCGTAGGACCAGTCCCACCCACAACCAGCGTTTTCGTCATGCAGCACACCCTCCGGGAACAGAACTGTCGAGACCCTACCGTGGCCGCTCTCCTGGCTATCTGGAGTCCGCCAATTCATGGCAGGCTGGGCCTCTAAACAGCCAGGGGGATTCAAACATGTTGCTCGAAGGCAAAGTTGCGATCATTTCCGGAATCGGTCCGGGACTCGGTCAGGAATTGGCATACGTCTTTGCACGCGAAGGCGCCGATGTCGTTCTGGCTGCTCGCACCGAATCAAAACTGCAGGAAGTCGCCGACACAATCGCTGAGCGTTGGCCAGAGCGTCGCACGCTTGTGTGCCCCACTGACATCGGTGACGCCGACCAGACACAGCGCCTTGTTGATGCCACGATCGCCGAGTTCGGTCGGGTCGATTGTCTGGTGAACAGCGCCTACATACCGCCGCCCTTCACCATGTTTGATCAGGCCGACTTCGCCCAATGGCGCAAGGCATTCGACGTAACCGTGTTCGGAACCCTTCAGCTCACGCAGCAAGTTGCGGAAAAGATGGCTGAGGCCGGTCGCGGCTCAATCGTGTTTATCAATTCGATGATCCAGAAGAAGCCGCTGCCGACCCAGTCCGGTTACGCGAGTTCGAAGGGTGCACTGACTGCGGCAGCCCGGATGCTCGCCAAGGAACTCGGCGCTTCCGGCATCAGGGTGAACACCGCTTCCATGGGATGGATGTGGGGACCTCCCGTCGAGAGCTACGTCGAGTACGCCGTCTCCACCGGTCAGTCCCGGGAAGCCGTCATGGCCGAGATCACCAAGGACATCCCGCTCGGGTTCATCCCGGACGATGCCGATTGCGCCAATGCCGTCGCATTCCTCGCCTCCGACTTGGCCAGCGTCATCACCGGGGTCGATCTCAACGTCAATGGTGGCGAGATGATGATGTAGCAGTACCCGGTTTCGGCCGGTTTTATCCAGATTCGTGGCACGGATCTGGCAAACTCTCGTGATCCGCAAGTGGATCCAATTCGTGAAAGAGGAACGGTCATGGCAACCGATCAAAAAGTCGAGCAGGAATGGGAGACCCCGTCGCACGACGAGATCCCGAACATCACCAAGATGCACGTCGAGTACCTCGAGATGAGCAACGACGACGCCGTCTGGGTTCAGGCCGGCATGCACCACGTCATGATCCGCACAATCGGCCGGAAGTCCGGCAACGAACACAAGATCGCCCTTCCTTTCTGGCGCGATCCTGAAGGCGTCCGCGTCGTCGTCGCTTCGTTCGCCGGCCATGCCAACCACCCGTCGTGGTTCATCAATATGCGCGATCGCGATGCCAATCCTGAGGTCCTCATTAAGACCCAGAACGGCGAGTTCTGGTCAGTGCCAGACATCCTTGAAGACGGACCCGAGCACGATCGCATCTGGGAACTCCTCTGCGAAGACCGCGCGTGGTACCGCAACTATCAGGAGCGCACCGAGCGCACCATCCCGCTCGTCCGACTTCCCGAGACCCGCACCGTCTGATTCAGCTACGGCTGAACGAGTGCATCTGACCGACGTATCGGTTAGATCTCACATCCATCAGGACCGCAGACCTCGCCCTCGGCAATTACGTCGAGGGCGGGTTCGCGTTCGGACCACGCCTTTTCGAGTACTTCGAGCAGCACATCGGCCGGTTGCGCTCCCCCAACGGCGTAACGACCACCGATGACAAAGAACGGCACACCCGTGATCTGCAACTGACGAGCCAATGCCTCGTCGGCACGGACATCATCGACGAATGCATCCGAAGCCAGCACCTGCGCAACCTCGTCAGCATCAAGTCCTGCATCTATCGCAAGCTTCTCGACAACTTCGGGAAGACCGATCGCTTCGCCCTCGGAAAGATAGCCACTGAGCATGCGTTCCTTGACTGCGGTTTGAATGCCACGCGCCGCGCCGAGGTGGATCATGCGATGAGCATCAAACGTGTTCCCTGGTTTCACCATTTCAAAGTGAAAGTCGAGTCCGATGGCCGCTGCACGTTCGGTCATCTGGTCGACCATCGTTTGTGCCTGCACCACGTCGTAGCCATACTTCTTCGCAATCATCTCCGCGTAGTTGCCTGAGCGGACTGCCGGAGCCTCAGGATCAAGTTCGAAGCTGTGCCACATGATCGACACCCGATCACGATGCTCGAACAGTTCCAGCGCCTGATCAAGATGCGCTTTTCCGATCGCGCACCATGGACACACCACATCGGACCAGATGTCCACCTGAAGTTCGTTTTCGATGGCAAATTCAGTCATTTGGCGCTCCCACGATCCGTGAGACAAACCTACCGCCTCGACGGAATCGAACTATCGTTTCGAATCGTTCGCTATCGGGGTGGAGACTGTTGACTACGAATCAAGAATCGTCGACGTCGGAACTGCCCGGGCGGAATGGCAAGCCCCTGATCCTCCTCTACCTGCTCACCGCGGTCATGTCCCTGGGCTACGGCAGTGTCTTCACCCTTCTTGCCGACATCCGTGATGAGTTTGGTTTCAGCGACAGCGACGTCGGACTCATCGCATTCGCGGGATTCGCAACCGGATTCGCCAGTCAGGTCTTTCTCGCCCGCTTCGCCGACCGCGGCTATGCCGCTCGCATGGTCCGCCTCGGCGTCGCTATCGCAACGATCGGCATGGTCTGCATGGTCTTCGCCGTCCCGTTGTGGCAGTGGGTTGGGGCGAGGCTTCTTCTCGGATTCGGTTCCGGCATGGTCGGACCGGCCGTGCGACGCCTTGTCATTGCTCGCGATCCCGACAACGTCGGTGCGAACCTCGGCCGTCAGACCGCGTTCGACGTTGCCGGTTTCGTTCTCGGCCCGCTCATCGCCGCAGTCTTTGCGCAACTGCTCGGACTCAGGGCGCCCTTTGTGGTCCTTGCCGCTCTCTACGTCATCGCGTTTGCGTTGGTCGGTCGCATCTCATTCGAAACCGGCGTTGCCGGTGACGGTCATCGGGCGATCCGCAATCTCATTCGCCTTCCCGCGGTGCAGTCGGCGCTACTGGCAGCCATCGCGTTCTATCTGACGCTCGGCATGTTCGAGGCGCTCTGGTCGGTACTCCTGCGCGATCTCGGCGCCGAGACATGGCTCATCGGGCTCACGCTGAGCATCTTTACCGTCCCCATGATCATCTTTGCTCCGAAAGGTGGGGCGCTTGCCCAGACCAAGGGGCCGATCATGGTTGTGTCCGTGAGCATTCTCGTGGCCGCCGCCTGCACGCTCACCTACGGCATCGGTCCCCTCTGGCTGCTCATTGTTGTGTCCGGAATCCATGCGGTCGCTGATGCGTACACGATGCCCGCCAATCAGGTCGCCGTCGCTATGGCTAGTCCGCCCGACCAGATCGCAACAGGTCAGGGCTTACTCGGAGCCACTGGTCTTGCGGTCGCTGGTCTCTCGGCGGTCGGCGGTGCCGCCGTGTACGACGCGTTCGGTCGAGAGGCCGCGTTTACCGGTACTGCAGTACTAATGGTCGTCCTTGTTGGCGCAGCACGCTGGCGTTGGAACGCTGATGCCCCCGCTGACCTGTCGGTTTCGCAACCGAAGCCACTCCCGTCCGATCAGTAGCGTCGACTCCCATGGGTGACCTTCTCTCAAAAGTGATTCCGCTTTCACTCGGCGCGGCTGTCAGCCCGACCGTGCTCGCATTCATCCTCGTGATTCTGGGTGGGAAGCGCCCGATAGCCCGCGGTGCAGCCTTTACGGCGGGCGTAGTCACCGTTCTCGCTGGACTCACTGTCATCGGACTCACCTTCACTTACAGCGCGTCGTCGAATCCCGCGAATGCTGAAATCGCCAAAGGCATCGATGGATTTGCGGGAACTCTCCTGCTGCTACTTGCCGTCACCACCATCTTGCGATCCCGCCTCCACCACGGTGATCCCCATGCCGATCCCACACCGAAACCCGAAACCAACCCTTCGTTGCATCGCGCGTACCTCCTCGGCCTCGTCATGATGCTGGTTAACTTGTCGACGATCCTGCTCTACCTGCCCGCGATGCGCTCGATCAGCAGCTCGCACGTTGCCTTCGATCAGAAGGCAATCGCCGTTGTGATTGCCATCCTCATTACCTCCGTGCCCGCGACAATTCCCCTATCTGTACGAATAGTCGCGCCAGGTCCCGCTGAACGGGCCTTCACCTTGTTGCATGCCTGGGTCTCGCGCCATCAACGGCAGATCGGCCTTGTCATAGAAATCGGTTTCGGCGCTTACCTGTTGTTCAAAGCCGTGCGCTGATGAGTCAGTCCGACTCAAGCGTGTAGGACTGATTGCCTGCAGAATCGACCGGGATGTCGCCGGCAAGCGTCAACCGTTCGTGACGGCGGTGCATGCCCGGCAGGATGTCAGTGGGAACGATGTGCGCAGTCGCGCGATTGTCCCAGAACGCAATACTTCCCGGCTCCCAGCGGAAGCGAACCGTGAACTCCTGGCGCTGAATGTGCTCACACAACATTGCGAGGATGTGATTGCTTTCACGGCGGGAGAGTTCAACGATGTGACTCGTGAAGTTCGGCTCAACGAAGATGACCTTCTCGCCAGTTTCCGGATGAACACGAACGACTGGATGCACGGCCCGCAGTGGCTTCGACATGAACGACTTAGCCAGCGCACCCGGCATCTCGCCGCGGTCGATCGGCACGTTGTTGTAATTGACGGCGTGAAGACCGTCAATGAATTGCTGAATCTCGGGCGAGAGGAACTTGTAGGCCATCGCAAGATTCGACCACTGGGTGTCGCCGCCATACGGCGGGACAACAATCGCCCGCAGGATCGATGCCATCGGAGGCGCCTGCACGAACTTCACGTCGCTGTGCCAGCGACTTTCAATGCGCGGTCCGCCCGAACCCTTCGCTTCCTTCACATTTCCGGTTCCCTGCTGATTATCGAGAAGGAGAATCTCGGGATAGTCGGGGAACGACGGCGCAAGCGTCGGATGACCCGGCAGAACTTCGCCGAACAAACGACCGAACGCCAGATGCTGATCGCGATCGATGAACTGGTCGCGAAAGAACACGACCTTCCACTCGAGCAGTGCCGCACGAATCTCTGCGACCACTGCAGGTTCCAGCGGCTTGGTGAGGTCGACTCCGAAGATTTCGGCCCCGGTGTAACCGGTCATCGGCCGGACATCGACACCGAGTGCCGCCGTTGTTGACGAATTCTGATCCATGATTCCCCCAAAGCAATTGCGAATAAAGGAACTCTACGTCATGCACCAAAACCAACGGGTCCGATCACATCGCCGTCTCGGCGTGGTAATCGTGGGGCTTCTCACACTCGGACCGCTCGCCGCTTGTGGTTCCGGAGGATCGCAGGGTTCGAGCACCACCGTCGCCCCAGATTCGACTGCGATGCCGACCACGACCGCCCCGGCGACCACGTCGACCACCGTCGACCCCGGAACCTTGCCGCAGACCGATCAGAAACCGACCGCCGATGATCCTGCGTTCATCGCCCGCATGAATGTTCTGGCTGACGCGATCCGAAACAACTCGCCGCAGACCGCCATCTCCACCTTCTTCCCCGTCGAGGCATACAAACAGACCAAGAAGAACACGAATCCCGCCGCCGATTGGAACAATCGTCTCATCGCCAGTTTCAACGTCGACGTGGCCGAGGCCAACAAAAAACTTGGTGCCAATGCCGCGTCCGCCGTCTTCCAGGGAGTCACCGTTGCGAACTCCGCCACATGGGTAAAGCCGGGCGAGGAATACAACGTCGGCCCCTACTGGCGCGTGCTCAACTCAACGATGAACTTCACTGTCGGCGGCAAAGCGGTAGCCATACCGCTCAACTCCATGATCTCGTGGCGGGGCCAGTGGTACGTCGTGCACCTCGGCACCATCCGCTGATCAATCCTGGGTGCCGCCCAGCCGTTTCCGATAGCCGTCCATGAACTCCCGCACATCAGGAGCATGCTGAAGCAAATTCTGATTGCGGATTTCAAGGGCTAGAGCACTCGTGAGGTTCGTCGCTTCGGTGTTGTGCCACAGAACCTCCTTCGTGGACTGAAGCCCCGATCGGGTGTATCCGGCCATCGTGCGGGCGTAACCGAGAGCCAACTCACCGAGTTCCTCGTCAGCCACAACCTTCGAGACGAGCCCCATCCGGAACGCTTCAGCCGCGTCAATATCGCGGCCCGTGAGAATCAGATCAAAGGCCCGAGCATTTCCGATGAGCCTTGGCAACAAGTACGTGATTCCGATGTCTGTTCCGGAGAGCCCTGTTCGAATGAACGCCGAGCAGAATCTCGCCGATGCTGAAGCGACGCGGATGTCGGCCGCACACGCAAGTGCGAGACCGCCACCGAAGGCAGCGCCATTGACAGCCGAGATGATCACCTGCGGCGTGTCGCGCATGTGCACGGTGAGATTCGACATGAACGTCTGCGCGTCTATTGCGCCATGCATGTGCGGATGCGTACCCGGCTCGGGGGGTGTGCCCCAATTCTTCAGATCGAGTCCGGCGCAAAAAGCGCGCCCCGCACCCGTCAGGATGACGACCTTGCAGTCGCGATCATTGGCGACCTGATCTAACGCATCGTGCAGTTCGGCTACGAGTTCGAATGTGATCGCGTTGAGGCTCTCCGGCCGATTCAAGCGGATCATGGAAATATGCGGTTCAACCTTGAGTACCTCGACGACGACCATCGTGCTATTTCGGGATTTCGTTCCAGGGAACCTTGGTGTCAACCCGCACATCGCCGGGAAGCCCGAGAATTCGTTCACCGAGAATGTTCCGCATGATCTCGGATGTTCCACCTTCGATTGTGTTGGCCCGTGAGCGCAAGAACCGTCCCGACATCGTGCCCATCGACTCCGAGGACCGGGTCAATGGATAACCCGGTTCGTGCAGCATCCCGCTCGCACCCTGCAGTTCAATGACTGCCGCGTAGATGCGCTTCGAGAGTTCGGCCGAAGCGAGTTTGCACACCGACCCCTCCGGACCAGGCGCTCCACCAACGGCTGACTGCTTTGCCCGCGCATTGGTGAGTCGGACGATTTCGGCGTCGATCCAGATATCGGTCACCCGATCGCGCCAGATCGCACGCGACACCGGATCAAGTTCATCGCGGCGCGTTTCCCACATACGAACAAGATCAGCAATCGGTCCGGAGCCACGCGGTGCCGGACCACCCGCGAGCGCAACGCGCTCGTTCATAAGCGTCGTAATCGCAACACGCCATCCGTCCCCCGTATCGCCGAGGCGCAGCGAATCATCGATGCGGACATCGGTGAGGAAGACCTCGTTGAACTCCGCCTCACCTGTCATTTGGTAAAGCGGCCGCACATCAACACCGGGCGCATGCATATCAAGAATGAAGTAACTGAGTCCCTTGTGTTTGGGGACGTCGGGATCGGTTCGAGTGAGAAGCATGCCGAAGTTTGAGAGGTGCGCCAGCGTCGTCCAGACCTTCTGCCCGTTGACGATCCATTCGTCGCCGTCCTTGATGGCCCGGCTAGGAATCCCGGCCACATCGGAACCGTGGGTGGGTTCGGAGAACAACTGACACCAGATGTCCTCGCCGGTGAAGATCCGACGGAGATGCTTTTCTTTCAGTTCATCGCTCGCGTAGGCAAGCACCGTCGGTGCGCCCATACCGATGCCGATCGGGTTGATCCGCAGATCGTCGTACTTCACGCCGTGCGAACGGAGAACGCTGTCGATCACAGCCTGCTGTCCTCGATTGCCGCCGAGGCCGCCGAATCCCTCAGGAAAGTGCACCATCGCCAGGCCGGCGTCGTATTGGGCACCCCGGAACGCGAACTGATCGTCGAGAATCGCCCGATTCTCCTCGACCAGTTCTTCGGTTCGCTTGGCCAGATCCTGATCTTCGTACACCGTTGATCCCCCTCGGGTCTCGTGCCCAATCGGAGATTAGCGGCCGGCGAGAGACCTTCGGCCGCTGACGGCTGTTCGAGCGGTCAGTCCACCGACGGCTTGATTGCTCGACGAACCGGTCGGTCCCAACCGGGCTGACCGGTGGGCTTGGGGTTCGGCCACAGACCGGGACCCATCTCGAGGATTCCGTGATGCGAGCCGTAGTCGGCGAGAAGGTTGAGATACCGAGCCGCGTCGAACGCTTCCGGACCGCGTACGCCAGTTCCAACCCAACCGCCGTTGGCGAGCAACTCGATCGCCACAACAGGGCAGATTGCCGTCTGCCACAACACGGCCTGCGATCCCCAGTCGCGCATTGTCGTTTCGTTATCGGCGACGTGGTACAGGTACACCTCGCGGAGCACACCATCGAAGGTTCCACGAACCCAGGTGCCGGCACAGGTCTTGCCATGCATCAGATGGCCGAGTTCGGCGGGATTCGGCAGAAGGGCGGCGAGGACATCGCGGGGCGAAACCATTGCATCGCCAACCTTGATCTTCTCGGTCGAATCGAGACCGAGATACGCAAACGTCTTCAACCAGTCGATGAACTCGGCGCCGAGTCCGTATTTGAATGTCACTCGCTCGCAGTCGACTTCGCGCGGAATCAGCAGGACTTCTTCGTGCTCGACATTGACGCACTCGATCGGGCCGATACCAGCTGGGAAGTGAAACACCTCGGGTTCACTGAAGCAATCGGTCGTGTAGAGACCGCGCTTCTTCTCCCACACAAGCGGAGGATTGAGACACTCTTCGATGGTTGTCCAAATAGAGAACGTCGGGGCAAAGTCGAAACCGTCAATCGACAGGTTTGACCCGTCTCGCACTCCGATCTCGTCGATCGTGTCGAAAAGATGATCGGCCGCGTACTTCGCGAAGATGTCAGACAGGCCCGGCTCGACACCCATTCCGACCAGTGCGAGCAAACCCTTCTCGCGCCAAGCCGTGTCGGCGGCGAGTTGCTTGTGACCCAACGTCACGCCGATCTCGTTGTACGGATCGGTGCCGTGTGGTTCGCTCAGGTTCATCGCCATGTCGAGATAGTTGGTTCCGGCGGTGAAACAGGCGTTGAAGATCGGCTCGTTCAGACGTGGGTCACAGGCATTGACAACGATGTCAGCCTTGACCGACTCAATGAGGGCCACAATTGCTTTCTCGTCACGCGCATCAATCGCTGCGGCAGTGAAAAGACCAGGATCATCGAGCTCGTCAATCGCCCGCTGCGCCGACTCGATGGAGATGTCAGCGAGTGTGAATGATTTGAAAAATGAGCGTGTTTCCGCAATGGACGCAATGGAAGCGCCCACACCGCCTGCACCGATCACCAGGATGTTCATGACTACCCGTCTGAAGGAACGCCCCGAGTGCGGGGCCGTCCCTATGTTCTACCCGATCAGGCAATCCGAAGGGGCACGGGTCTCTGATGAAGGATATTGGCCGTTCATCAGCGACCCGGCAAGGAGTTTCAGCCGGTGAAGGCCGGGACAACCGGTGCGTTCGTCGTGGTCGTCGTGGTGGTCGTCGGTGCCGTCGTCGTGGTGGTCGTCGTCTCTGGTTCGGGCTCCTGCATCTCAAACGCCCCGGCGTCAACGACACCGAACACGATGCGGGCAAACCCGACACCGCGCTGATCGAACTCGTTGCCATCAAACACGAAAATCGGATCCGGTCCGGCATCAATCGCCGGGCTGCCTGCAAGCAATGCATGGGTCTTGGTGATGCCACCATTATTTGCCAACAAGCCAAGCATCGGATCGGTCACACCAACCTGCGTGCCACCATCATCAGTCAGGCTCACGTCTGGGTCGATGACACCCAACACCGAGCACTCCGAGAACACAGACACATTTGAACCGTTAACACTTCCTCCGATATCCAGATCATCGTTACCCGCCACAATCGAACCAATCAACGTCAGGTCGTATTCTCCCGGACCGCTCCCTCTCGACTGGATGCCACCGACGGCGTAGGTGGCATCACTCGAATTGGCAGTCACCGTCGACTGGATCAAAACCGCATCAGCGTCGTTTAGAAGAATGCCACCGCCACCGACGCCGACTTCTTCGGAAGTGGAACGGTTACCCGAAATAGTGGAATTGATGATGTCAAGATCGCTACCGAGATACTTCGCATAAATACCGCCGCCGGCAAAACCCTCGTTACCGGAAATCGTGGTGTTACTGATCGTCAACGAACCGTAGTAGAGGAAAATTCCGCCACCGTTTCCCTCTGAAACGTTCCCGTCGATCGTCGAATTGCTGATCGTCAACGAACCGGTTCCGCTGCTTATTCCGCCACCGTTTCCCTCTGAAACGTTTCCGTCGATCGTCGAATTGCTGATGGTCGTGTCCGTCTCTTCCAGGTACAGGCCGCCCCCGTCGCCGTCGCCGGCAGTGTTCCCGGTGATCTCGACATTCGTCAGGATCAGGGTCAGAGCACCATCCCCACCGGAATAAAGCGCCCCGCCGCTGTAGTACGCCACGTTGTTGGAGATAACCGAGTCACGGATCGTCACCGTCCCACCGGTGTTGTAGAGATGCACCGCTCCACCGTCGTTAGCTGAATAGTTGCCGGTAAGGACAACATCGTCAATCGTCAGATCGGCATCCCCGTAAAGCTTTTGGATTGCCCCGCCACTGTTGTCTTTATTGTCCGTGCCGTTACCACCGGTGATCGTGACCCCGGAAATCGTGGACGCCCCATCAGCGACATAAAGGTTGTCGAGAACAAACAGGGTGTGACCAGTCGGATCGCCGTCGTACCCCGCTGCGGTCCAACCACCATCAATCGTGATGACCGACGCCCCCGGACCCTGCAGATCAATGCCTTCATAAAGGTGGGGCAGATCCGACAGCACATCAATCGTGCCCGTCAGACCAGACATAAACGTGATCGTGTCAACACCTGCTGCGGAGTTCGCATCAAGCATCGCCTGGCGCAAACTGCCCGCGCCTGTGTCAGCAAGTGTGGAGACAACCAGGGCCGCGTTTGCCGACGCCGTCGACGACGTGAGCATCACCAACGGGCCCGCCCCCGCTGCCGCCAAAACAGCCGTCGAACCAAGAGCCACAACACGGCCCGAACGACGCCGAATGCCAGTGCCACCAAGAAGATGCTCCATCACAAACGCTCCGTCATAGTAAAAAGTTAAAAGGAACTTAGCTCACCCCGTTATCCGAGGCAAAGACTGCGCTATCTGGAGATGCGCCCGTAACCCGAAGGGCCCTTCCACCAGCCATTGAGGTTCGTGATCGACACACCGTTCGCCGTGTGGAGAATCTGATCGCCGCCGATGTAGATCGCCACATGCTCCGAGCCGCCTGAGCCCCAGAACACAAGGTCACCGGGCTGGAGTTGTGAAGCAGAGATGCGAACAGTGCTCTTGTACTGCGCACCGCTGTAATGCGGCAGAGAAATACCCACCTGCGCGTACGCCCACAGAACGAAACCGGAGCAATCAAACACGTTCGGACCGGAGGCACCCCACAAATACGACGATCCGATCTTGGTTCGACCAGCGGCGATTGCGCCTGCTGCGCCGGAACCCGGTGCGGGGGGATTCGCTACGCCGCCAACCGAACCGCCGTCCGACCCACGGGCAGCGTTGGC
>CAMCTY010000025.1 GCA_945878725.1 Bifidobacterium breve
ACCGGACTTATCGCGAAGGTCGGAACTGAAGGCAGCGCACAGCCCAAACGGGTCTGCTCCTGCGCGGAGTCGAGCGACCAGCCCTGACCAACAAGCATGAAGACCTGGCCACAGGCCTCAGCCATTGCGTTGTTGACGTTCATGATCGCAGCGTCGTAGTAGTTGCCAACAACTTTGCGACCGTTGATGCCACCCTGCTCGTTACACCAGGCGATCATCGCCTTGATCGCGTCAGACATTTCCTTGTTCAGACCGGGAACAGTGGCGTAACCAGCGTCATCGCCAAAACCGATAGTCACCGAATCGGCGGTGACGCCTTGCGAGGTCGGACCGGACGGCGTGCCCTTGCCACAAGGCGATTCAAGATCACCGAACGACGTGCTCGATGCACCACCTTTTTTGGTTGTGTCGGTCGTCGAATCCGAACGGTCGCCTCCACAGGCGCCGGCAAACAGACTGACCGCGGCCACAACAGCCACGGCCAGCACGGCGCTGCGCCTGGTTCGAGTCGGGCGGCGTGATGCCATTCCGGTTTCTTGACCAGCTGACACTGGTTCCCCTTTTGTCGGTTGTGGCACTGAACGGTGACCGTGGATTTCGATCCGGACCTTGCCGCCTTCCGCGTAGGAAGGCACCGGATCGCCCCTATTGCATTGAGACTTTAGGTGGGTACGCAAGGGGATCCCAAGACAGGGCGGAAATGGCCGCACGCACTACAAACATCGCGGCTACGAATCGGCGGTCGGTGGATCAAGAGGAATCTGAAGTATGCGACGTACTCCGGGTTCATGATCGGTGACATGGCCCTTGCCATGGAGATCCTCGGCCAGCACCACGCTTCCTGTCGGCAACAGTCGCGTGTCTCCGTCGCTCGTTGTGATCCGTACCGAACCGTCGAGCCACACCACGAACTGACGACGCGGGGCACAATGCCAATCGGGACGCTGGTCCACGGCATGAGCTTCGAGGAACTGCAGGCGATCAACAGCAATTCCGGCCGAGACACAGAGTTCGACGATGCCGGCGGCCGCAGGGGTGACAACGCGATCGAGAGTGACCTCCTCGAGATGGCTCTCTCCGTCGTCATCGGCCCAGATCCGCAAATAGTCCACCGATCAACGCACCTTCCGGATCATGAATCCCGTCATGCGAGACCAACCCAGCCGAGGATGGTCTGAATGAGCACCGTGGCGGCAAGAGCAGCGATGACGACAACGCAGATGGTGGCGACGATCCGAAAGCGCGTGCCGTTGACCGCGTCACCAAGCACACCGCGCCGATTGGCGAGGATCAGGATGAAGGTCAGGACGATCGGCGTGATGATGCCGTTCAACACCTGCATGTTGATGAGAAGCGAAATGAGGTTGCCCGGCAACAGAGCAACGCTGGCCCCAACAACCACGAGTGCGGTGAAGAGGCCCATGAACAGCGGAGCTTCGCGGAATGTGCGCGATACCGACCGCTCGACACCGACAGCTTCGGCCACGGCATAGGACGTGGCCAGCGGAACTACTGCGGCGGCCAACGCCGACGCGCCGAGCAACCCGATGCCGAACAGAATCTCGGCGCCCGCCCCGGCTACCGGTTCCAGCGCCTGCGCTGCTTCTTTGGCGGAGTTCAGCGGACCCGTGCCGCCGATAACGGCGGCTGTCGCGACGATGATCGCCATTGAAATCAGGTTCGCGAACACCGCTCCGGTGATCGTGTCGATCTTGACCATCCGGTATTCATCAGGGCCAGATCCGCGATCGGCCACCGCAGCCGCTTGATAAAGCTGCATGTACGGCGTGATGGTTGTGCCGATCAGAGCGACGACAAGGAAAAGGAATTCCTTTGTGCCAAGCATGTGCGGGATGAATGTATTGCTGGCTACTTCGGACCAATCGGGCTTTCCGAGGATCGCAGCAATCGGATACGCAATGAACGCGAGACCGAGAATCAGAAACACGCGCTCGGCGTATCGGTAGTTACCAAGCACGACAACAGCCCAGATCACCAACGCCGCAATCGGTATAGAGATGTATCGGGACACGCCGAACAATTCGAACGCTGCGCCGATTCCGGCGAACTCCGATACGACAAGTCCGAGGTTTGCGATCAGCAGACACACGATCGCGAATGCTGAGGCCCTCAGCGGGAACTGTTCGCGGATCAGCGACATCAGCCCTTCGCCAGTGTGTGCACCAAGCCGCGCCGACATTTCCTGCACGACAACGAGTGCGATGGTGACAAGCATCATCACGAACAGCGTTCGGTAACCGAACTGCGCTCCGGCCGATGCATACGTGGCGATACCGCCAGCATCGTTGCCGGCGTTTGCAGCGATGAGTCCTGGTCCGAGAACCGCCAGCCAAATCCTCCACCGACGACGGCGCTTGGGCGCGGACGAACGCTGCGCCTTCGAACTCGTTTCGGATGATGACTGGAGATCGGACATAACGAGACCCTCTAGGAGAGCAGCCCCGAGAAGTGACGTCGTCCGCGCTCGCGCTCCGGGAGCAGAGCATCAACGACATCGTCGGCAAGAATTCGACCCAGCGGCCGTCCATCGGCATCGACAACCACGACGGAGGAACCGCGGTTCTCGACGAACGCCTCGACGACCTCGTCGAGCGCGACGTCAGTGGTCACGGTTACGGGCCAAGGTGTGCCTGTCAGATCGATCAACTGTTGATCGGGTTCTGCCGTGAACAGATCGAACATGTGGACGTCATCAACGAGCACGCCATCGGCATCGACAACCAACACGCCATCGAAGTCGGAATTTTCTGACAGCGACCGAAGCTTCTGCTGCGCATCGGCAACAGTCACATCACCCGAAAACACGATGATCGATGACGTCATGAATCCGCCTGCGGTTTCCTCGTCGTAGCCGAGAAGACCAGTGAGCACACCGGCAACATCAGCCGGCATCGCCGCCAGAAGTTCGTCGCGAGTTTCGTCATCAAGATCTCGCAGCGCTTCGGCGGCCTCGTCCGGTTCCATTTCTGCGACAAGTGCTGCCGCCTGTTCCGGCGCGGCGTCGCGCAGCAAGACAGCGAGTTCGTCGCTCTCCATCTCCTCAAGCGCATCTGCAGCGGTCTCCGCGTCGAGCGCGGCAAGGAGTTCCTGACGCTGCGAACGGCCGAGTTCTTCCAGAAGATCGGCGAGCTCACCGGGACGGAGGCGGCGGAGTTCGTTGTTGGCCCGGCTCAGACGTACCGGTTCGCCGGGGTCGCTGAACGGCTGGATCGCCGCCCAGTCGATAACCCGATCGGGATGCGGACGCGAACGCCAACGGGCTGGACCGAGACGACGCAACAAGGTCGAAAAACCGACATCAGCACCTACCAATCGGAAGCCGCCACCTACCTGCGCGAGAAAGAGATCGGCAGCGCGAAACACGCGCACCCCGTCGACGTCGACCATCTGGTGATCAATAACATCGTCGACAAGTTTCACTTCGTTGTCGCGACGCGAAAAATCACGAAGATCAAGCTTCGCCGAACGCAACACGATCTTGCGCTGTGAAAGTTCGACAATCTTCTTGGCCGGGACCCACGACAAGTTACGGCCGACGCGAACGACGAGGCCCGTTAACGGCGGGTAGGGCTCGCCCTCCCAGCGCACGACGATGTCCACCAGTCGCCCAACTTCGGCGCCTGATGAGTGGACGACGGGCGCGCCACCAAGGCCGGCGACCGAGAGGAGTGATTCTGCAACCGCCTCAAGGGCGAGCAACCGCTTTGTTCGTTGATTTCGTCGCTGCGCGAGAGCACGCGGCGCGTGGAGGGTTTGAGACATGACGAGCTCCACTCGCTAAAGGAAGATGGACAGGGCGAACTCATGCCATCTCTCCAACGACCTTCAGAGGTCGATCCCGTCTATGAATGACCGGGAATCACCCTGAACCGACGGGTTCTTGCCCGATGTTCAGCGGTGACACGAAGAGATGACGTATGGAGTCCTGCACGTACTTGGGGGTTCGCTGGCTGGCATATGCGTCACCTCCTCGGCGATGCGACTACTCGGATCGGCACGTTCTGCCGCTTTGCTTTTCTATCACGCCGGGCCAGCGTGTTCCCCTTCGAGATTGCCCTGACCAGTGAATTCACTCCGTATTCACTGAATCACCGGGATCGGTCAGGATGTCCCTATGGCCACGCCACCCATCCTCCTGCTCCCACCATCCGAAGGAAAGGAACCGGGCGGAACCGGTCCTCTTCGGCAATCAGCGAAGCTCTCGTTCCCCAAACTCGATCCGCATCGGCTGATCGTCTCCTCCGCACTGATCGCAGCCATGGGACATCACGAAGCCAGCCGGTCGAAGTTGCTCGGCGTGAAGGGAAAAGCCCTCGCAGCCGCAACCGACGCGAATCTCACCGTCCACCAGGGACCGATGATGCCGGCCATCAATCGCTATACCGGCGTTCTCTACGACGCTCTCGACGTGCAATCGCTCTCGGTGCGCGATCGCAAGCGACTGTCCAAACAGGTGCTTATCTTCAGTGGTCTTTGGGGAGTGCTCCGTCCCGATGACCTCATACCTGATTACAAACTCAAAATGGGGGCGTCGCTCTCGCCCGTGGGCAAGCTCGCTCCGGGATGGAAGCAGCCACTGACCGATGCCATTTCTCGACTCACCGAAGATGCCGTCGTCTGGGATCTTCTTCCGAAAGAACACGATGCCGCCTGGTGTCCGCCGACTCCGGGATCGGCAACCGGAGCGCCATTGTCCATACTCACCGTGAAGTTCCTCGATGAACAGACGCGACGCAAAGGTGCCCCCCGCACATTCACGACCGTGAACCACTGGAACAAACTGCTCAAAGGAGCGCTCGTGCGCCACGTTCTCGCCACCGGCGCTGACGAACCCAATGCCCTCGGAAAATTTACCCATCCAGAGGGATACCGCTATGACGCGTCACTCACTGAGACCCACAAGGGCCGTGTGATCATCGCAATGGTTCGACCACCGCGTTAATCGACGATTCCCTTTCCGCTTTTCCGGATCCGGTCGTATCGTTGATCTTGTGAGCGAAACAGCCGCAAGTCCGAGCCTGACTCGTATCGACATCCCCGTCGAGGGGATGACGTGTGCAGCGTGTGCGGTAAGGATCGGCAAGGGCCTACAGAAGCTCGATGGCGTCGAGCAGGCTGACGTCAACCTTGCCGCGGGACGAGCCACGGTGCGTTTCGATTCCACTCAGACCGATCGGGATCAACTTGCCGCCAAGATCGAGAGCCTCGGCTACCACGTTCCTATCGAAGATCGTCATGACGAAGCCGAGGCTGCGAGCGAACGGGTGCTGCGCAACCGACTCGTTGTCGCCACCGCGCTCACCGTCCCTCTGCTTCTCATCTCGATGGTTCCTGCACTCATGTTCACCAACTGGCAGTGGGTTGCATTCGTGCTCGCCACTCCGGTCGTGTTCTACAGCGGCTGGGGTTTTCACCGCGCCGCGCTGATCAACCTCCGACATGGTGCCGCAACGATGGACACGCTCGTGTCAATGGGGACGTTGGCTGCGTGGACATGGTCGACCGTTGCGTTGCTTTTTCTCAATGCCGCCGACTCACACGATTCCATGGGGTCGATGCTCGGGATGGACTCATCCGAACCCGTCGCTCACGTCTACTTCGAGACTGCCGGCGTAATTGTGACGCTCATCCTTCTCGGCAAGTGGTTCGAAGCGAGGGCCCGCCGCCGTTCAGGCGATGCCCTGCGCAAACTTGCTGAGCTCGGAGCGAAAACTGCCCGACTCGAAGACGGGCGAGAGATCGACATCGCTGATCTCATCGTCGGCATGCGCTTTGTCGCCAGGCCAGGCGAAAAGATTCCGACCGACGGCATCGTCGTTGACGGACACTCGGCAATCGACATGTCGATGCTTACCGGCGAGCCGGTTCCTGTCGACGTCGGCCCGGGAGATGACGTCGCCGGTGCCACCATCAATGCGAACGGCCATCTCGTGGTCGAAACGACACGAGTCGGTGCCGATACCGCGCTGGCTCGGATTGTCGCACTGGTTGACGAAGCGCAGGGTTCACGCGCCCCGATCCAGCGTCTTGCGGATCGCATCGCCGGCGTCTTCGTTCCCATCGTTCTCGTCATCGCCGTAGCCACGGTCATCGGCTGGTCGGTAACAGGCCATCCCGTACAAGACACCTTCAGTGCGGCCGTCGCCGTTCTGATCATCGCCTGTCCTTGCGCACTCGGTCTCGCCACACCTACCGCGATCATGGTCGGTACCGGGCGGGGCGCACAGCTCGGGATCATCATCAAAGGCGGCGAGGTTCTTGAACAGACGCGCCGCGTCGACGTCGCCATTCTCGACAAGACCGGCACCCTCACCGAGGGCCGCATGGAACTCATCGACACCATCGCTTCGCCCACCACCACCATCGCAACAGCACTCAGCCTTGCGGCCGCTGTCGAAGCACGCTCTGAACATCCCATCGCCGCCGCAATCGTTGCGGGGGCGGCGGCATCAGACCATGTGTCGAATGCCGAAGCAGTTGTCTCCGAATTCGAAAACCTCCCAGGCCGAGGCGTCACCGCAACAGTCATCACCAATTCCGGATCGACCTTTCATGTCGGAGTCGGACGTCGCTCACTGTTCGCGACACTTTCGGATGAGTTGGAGGCAGCGACAGCGACCGCTGAAGGTGCCGGGCGCACTGCCGTAATCGTCGGATGGGTTGATGACGTTTCCGACATCACTGCGCTTCGAGCTCAGGGAGTTCTTGTTGTCGCCGATCGCATCAAGGCAACGAGCGCCGATGCCGTGGCCGAACTGCACCAACTCGGGCTCGACGTTGTTCTGGTCACCGGCGACAACCGGCTGACCGCCGAGACCGTCGGGCGTGCTGTTGGCGTCGATCGGGTGATCGCCGAGGTCATGCCGGCCGACAAGGTTGCCGAAGTCGTAGGGCTTCAGGCCGCCGGCCACACGGTCGCCATGATCGGTGATGGCATTAACGATGCGCCCGCTCTTGCCCAGGCCGATCTCGGCATCGCCATCGGAACCGGTACCGACATTGCAATTGAAGCCAGTGATCTCACGATCGTCAGCGGCGACATCCGTGCTGCCGCCGACGCCATCGCGCTTTCCCGCCGCACACTTGCGACCATCAAAGGCAATCTCTTCTGGGCGTTCGCCTACAACGTTGCCGCAATCCCACTCGCAGCGTTCGGCGTACTGAATCCAATGATTGCCGCCGGCACGATGGGATTCTCATCGGTCTTCGTCGTGACTAACTCGCTGCGACTGCGGCGGTTCAAGGGTGCACGACGCGTCAGTACGTCAACAGAAACAATCACGAGCAAGGAACTCACATGACAACGCGTACCTACTCCGTTCCCGGCATCTCCTGTGGTCACTGCAAGTCCGCCATTGAGGGAGAGATCGCTCCGCTCCCCGACGTCGACTCCGTGACCGTCGACATTGACGCCAAAACCGTTCTTGTCGTGGGCGACATCACCGAAGATGCCGTGCGTGCTGCCGTCGACGAAGCCGGCTACGAAGTCATCGCAGTCGCGTGAGCATTGCTCGTTGAAGTTCAGCAGTTAGAGGTCGCCGCGGGAAAGACGTAAACGGATTTCAGTCGCTCTCTCACGAACCATGTCGAGATCGGCGAGCTTACGCATCGATCCCAGTTGGTTTCCGAGACGATGGTTCGGTCGCAGAACCTCCTCGTTCCGAGCGAGAAAGTCCCAATAGAGCGTCGTGAACGGGCACGCGGTTTCACCCACCCGCTTCGTCGGATCGAACGCGCAACCTTTGCAATGGTCACTCATGCGCTTGATATAGGCGCCACCGGATGCATATGGCTTCGTTGCCATGCGTCCACCATCGGCGAAGAGTGCCATGCCGATGACGTTCGGAACCATCACCCATTCGGCACCATCTACAAATGACTTCCACATCCAGTCGACGACCGCTTGCGGCCGAACTCCGGCGGTGAGCGACAAATTGCCGAGGATCATCAGTCGTTCGATGTGATGGCTCCATCCGCGCTTGTCGATCCCGGCGACGGTGTGGGAAACACAAGCCATCTGAGTCGGCGCGCCTTCAAATGCAGGCGGCAGCACCTGGTCAGCGTTGAGGGCGTTGAGTTCGCCGTACTCCGGCATCCACAACCAATAGAGGCCCCAGACGTATTCGCGCCATCCGATGATCTGCCGGATGAATCCCTCGGCCGATGCAATCGGAACCCGACCCATTCGATACGCGGCTTCGGCGGCCTCAATCACTTCGCCTGGATGCAGCAGACCGAGATTGAGATAAGGACTGAGTGCAGAGTGCGCCAGCTTCCATTCCGAGCGCAGCATCGAGTCTTCGTGGGGACCGAAGAGCGGAAGAACGTCGTCGATGAACTGATCAAGACGGGCCAGAGCCCCGGCACGCGATGTTGCCCACAGGCCACTTGACGGTTCACCGAACGCGTCCGGACAGAGTTGCTCAATATCGGCGGCGACCTGCGCGTCGAGAACATCGAGTTCGTCGACGATCGGCGCCGGCCAGTCCCTTCCGTCTTTGGGCGGAGGCTCGCGGTTGTCGGCATCGAAGTTCCAGCGGCCGGCGACCGGTTCAGTGCCGTCCATCAGAACATCGAGACGCCGACGCTGCCATCGGTAGAAGTCCTCCATCTTGAGCGACTTCTTTCCGTCGGCCCATGCGGCGAACTCGGAAGCTGAACAAAGGAACTGCTCGTTCGGTAAGAGTTCGACTCCGTGCCCAGCCAGCATTTCGACCGCATCCCACGACATCGGGCTCATGGCAACAACTCGATCGGGCGCAAACTCCCGACGATGGTCTTCTAATCCCCCCGGCATCGACGATGCCGTTCGGTAATCAACATCGAAGCCTTCGGCGCGCAGTTCGGCGGCGAAACGTCTCATCGAAGCCAGCACCAGATGTGCTCGCTGGCGATGCCACCGACCGTTCGCAAGTTTGGTTGCGCTTTCGATCATCAGAACCCGAACGTCGCCCGGAGCTTGGTCGCGGAGAGCGCCGACGTTGCGATTCAGTTGGTCGCCGAGAATCCAGACCGTGTCCACCAGCGCAGGGTAAAGGAGGTCAGCTCAGGAGGGCGGATCGGACGCGTACTGACGGATCCATGCGTGCATCGCAATCCCGGCGGCTACCCCAACATTGATCGAACGTGTTGAGCCGAACTGGGCAATGGAACACACCATCGACGACGCCGCGCACGCTTCGTCGGAAAGTCCGGGACCTTCTTGCCCGAACAGAAACAGGCATCGTTCCGGCAAGATCGCCGTCTCGAGCGGAACCGAGCCGGGAACGATATCGATACCTACGATCGCCACATCGTTGGCGGCAGCCCAAGCAATCAGATCCGCGAGTTCCGGATGGTGCTGCACGTGAAGATAACGATCGGTGACCATCGCGCCACGCTTGTTCCAGCGCTTCTTCCCCACAATGTGAACTCCGGCGGTGTTGAAAGCGTTCGCCGTCCGCACAACCGTTCCAATGTTGAGATCGTGCTGCCAATTCTCGATGGCCACGTGGAAACCATGTCGACGAGTGTCAAGCTCCGCGACGATCGCCTCGTTGCTCCAGTATCGATAGTTATCGAGCACGTTCCGACGATCGCCATCGCGCAACAATTCCGGATCCAGCCGGTCATCATCAGGCCATGGCAATGGATGGGGTCCGATCCCGACTTCGCGTTCCTCGCCCGATTCGCCCGATTCGTCCGAGGGATCGTGCGGATCAGACATCAGATCGCTCGGGCATGCGAGTGCTCACCGATTCAAGAGCGCTGATCCGCCGAGATCATCAAGCAGATGTCGGGCGATCAAGCGACCGGTTGCGGCACCATCGGCAATGTCGACGACGCGGCGATCGCGGATCACCGTTTGACCGTCGAACGAAGCAAGGAGGCCCTCGATGATGATCGAGTTTTCTTCAATCGTTGCGAATGCCCCGGCCGGAAGATTGCAATCGCCGCCGAGTTCATCCAGAAAGGCGCGCTCGGCGTCCACGGCAAGGCGACTCGGGACATGTTCGATCATCGCCAGCAGGTTGCGAATCGCATCGTCGGAAACGGAACATTCGACAGCCAAGGCGCCCTGCGCGACCTGCGGGAGCATCACCTCGGGTTCGAGAATCTCAACCACTCGATCCGAGAGATCGAGACCAAGACGATCGATCGCAGCGACCGCCATCACGATCGCATCAAAATCGAACGACTTCTCGAGTCGTTTCGCGATGTTCCCCCGCAACCCCTCGAACACGAGATCGGGACGCAACGCCGCCAACTGCGCGCGGCGACGCACCGACCCGGACGCAACCGTTGCACCATGGCGAAGGCCGGCAAGTGTCGAGCCGATCAGGATGTCGCGCGGATCGGCCCGCTCGGGAACGGCAGCAAGGACAAGTTCGTCGGGCATACGGGCCGGGAGATCCTTCCCGGAATGCACAGCGATGTCGGCGCGACCGTCGAGAACAGCAGCTTGGATCTCCTTAACGAAGACGCCTTTACCGCCCATCTCCCAGATCGGGATGTCGAGGCGCGCATCGGCAACTGTCTCAACAACGACACGTTCGAACGTAAGCGAGATGCCGGCTGACGCCGCTGCTCTCGCCAACAGTTCGGAGACATAATCGGTCTGCCACAGTGCGAGGGCACTTCCGCGAGTGGCGGCCCGAATGTGAACGGAATCGGAAGCAGGCACCCGATGACCGCTAGAGCTCGAACAGATCGCGCAATGCCTCTGCCAGGCGCTCGCCCTTGGGCGTGCCGGCGGCATCCTTCAGGCCAACTGTCGGACGATGGAGAAGTTTGGCGACGATGCCGTGCGTGAGCGCATCGATTGCTTCAAGTTGCCTCTCGTCGAGATCAGCGAGTTTCGAAGCGAATCGTTCAAGTTCCGACGCCCGAATTTCCTCGGCACGCTCATGCAGGAGCGCAACAAGGGGCGCAACCTCGCGTGCAGTGCTGACGGACACGAAGCGTTCGATTTCGCTATCGACCATTTCCTGCACGAGAACAACTTCGCGGCGGCGTTCAGCCTGACCCGCTTCGGCGAACGATCGCAGATCGTCCATGTCGAGAATTGTGACGCCGGGAAGTTCTGCGGCCGAGGGATCGACATCGCGGGGAACTGCAACATCGACGACGAGGATCTCGCGACCGTTGCGGGTCGCCATCACGCGGGCGAGATCGGAATATTGAATGATCATCGAGGACGCACCCGTGCCAGTGAGCAGCAGGTCGACCTCGCCGAGCGACGCATCGAGATCGGCGAGTCGGATGGCCCGGCCTCCGAGACGTTCGGCGAGTTCTGCGGCGTTCTCCCACGTGCGATTCGCGATGCGGATGTCGGTGACGCCATTAGAGGCGAGGGCACGCACCATTCCTTCGCCCATCTCACCAGCGCCGACGACGAGGATGCTGCGGCCATCAAGTGATCCGAGGTGCTCGGCGGCCATGGCGACAGCGGCACTCGACACGGACGCCACATGACGTCCGATTCCGGTTTCGGTGCGAGCGCGCTTGCCGACTTCGAGCGCATGGCGGAACAGCAGATTGAGTTGCGAACCCGCCGTGCCTTCCTCCTGGGCCCGCTCCCATGCGACACGTACCTGACCGAGGATCTCGGCCTCGCCGACGACGGCGGAGTCGATACCCGAGGCAACGCGGAACAGGTGCCCAGCGGCTGAATCGGCATCGTGAACGTAGAGATGATCGGCAAGATCTTCAGGCGGGACGAACGCCAATTCGGAGAAGAACGTGCGCAGATCGGCGTACGCCGGATGGAACTTCTCAGCGACGACGTAGACCTCGGTGCGGTTACAGGTCGAGAGGACAACGGCTTCGCTGACGTGAACCTGCGACATGACGTCGTGCAGCGCCTTTGGCAAGCGGGCGCCGTCGATGGTGACCCTCTCGAGAAGCGAGAGGGGGACCGTGCGATGGTTCAGTCCAATGACGACGACAGACACGCCTGGAGGCGCTCCTTAGCTTCGGCGAGGCGACCCTCGCGGATGAGTTCCAGCATTCCCGAATCGAGCGCTCCCTGCCAGTCAAGGCCCTCGGTCGAGATCCCGGCCTCCTGTAGCCGGGTGCGTTCCTCTGACAGCACTTCCATCAGAGCGAGATACTCCGGTCCGATCTCCGCCGAGAATCGGCGCCTGAACCAGGTCGCCATGGCTGGGGAGTGCCCACCAGTGGCGAATGTGAGGAGGATAGGCCCTTGTCGGACACGGGACGGCAGCGTGAACGCGCAGTTCTTCGGATCATCGGCACTGTTGACCCACACCCCGGCCGCGTCTCCTTCTTCGAAGACCTGTCGGTTCACGTTCGGGTCATCAGTGGCGGTAATCGCGAGTCGATAATCGGCCACTTCGCCGGCTTCGTAAGGCCGATTGTGACGGATGACCCCATCGAGATTGTCCATTTCCGGACACATCGCCGGGGCAACAACATGAACCTCGGCGCCGCACACAACAAGCTCGGTCGCTTTCTGCACCGCGACCGGCCCCCCGCCGACCACGAGACAACGCCGCCCTGCGAGCACAAGGTTCACCGGATAGAGCATCCCTTCGACCGGCATGATCAGTTCGCCGATTCTGTGGCGCGAAGCGCATTGAGATCGTCGTCGACCTCAAAGCCCTCACCCGCGGCGTCGCGCTGGCGATAGAAGCTCAGGATCTGCAGCTCCAGAGCAAGATCGACCTTGCGGATCGAGACCTCGGGAGGCACGGAAACCATCGTCGGAGCGAAATTCAAAATCGAGGTAATCCCGGCGGCAACCAGCCGATCGGCGACTTCTTGGGCCCCGAATGCCGGCGTGGCAATGACTCCAATGGCGATGGCGCGGTCGGCGACGAGTTGATCGAGATCGTCGAGGTGATGGATCCGGTGTCCACCGACAAGCGAACCAACCTTGGATCGATCGGCATCGACGAGCGCCCCCACGGGAAAGCCCCGCTCACCGAACCCGCCGTAATTGGCGAGGGCGGCACCGAGATTGCCGACTCCCACGATGACGACCTGCCAGTCGTTCGTGAGGCCGAGTTCCCGGCTCATCTGGAAGAGGAGGTACTCCACGTCGTAGCCGACGCCCCTCGTGCCATAGGAGCCGAGATAGGAGAGATCCTTGCGGACTTTTGCCGCGTTTACTCCGGCCATTTCGGCGAGCCGCTCCGACGAGATCGTGACCGTCTGATCGGCCTGAAGTTCGAGCAACGTGCGCAGATACACGGGAAGGCGAGCGACGGTGGCTTCGGGGATTTTTCGTCGGGTGCGTTCCACGAAGGGGAACGCTACCGATCCCGTTCCCTAATTCACAAAGTCGGCGCCAATCGCGCTCTTTCCGCTCCTATCCGGCGATCCCGGCTTCCCGGCCACGAGCCCACCCGCCCTACGCTGTCGCCATGACACTGCATGTGGCCCTAGCTGCGGCCGCCACGATGATCTCGCTGGCCTTTGCCCTGTCGACCCTCGAACGATGGCTCGCCAACCGTCGGCGCCACGAGGCGGCCTGGACCGTGTCGCTGCTGCTCTTCGCCGCCGGTTCGGCATCGCTGTGGGTCGGCGCGGCGATTGGATGGGACGAATGGTCCTTCAAGGCCTTCTATCTCTTCGGGGCCATCCTGAACGTTCCGTTTCTCGCACTCGGAACCATTGAGCTCATCGCCGGTGAACGCCATGGTCGTCGCTGGACCGCCATCGTCTCGCTGCTCGGCGCATTTTGTGTCGGCATCGTGCTCGAAGCGCCGCTGGTGGGGACGATCGAACCCGATGTGCTGCCCCAGGGAAAAGTCGTGTTCGGCATCGGGCCTCGGATCGCCGCGGCACTCGGATCCGGTATCGCAGCAATCGTCATCATTGGCGGCGCGATGTGGAGCGCATGGCGTCTTTTCCAACAGCGGCGAAATCCCGTGGCGCCCGGCCGCCTCTCCCCTGCGCGGCTCGCGCTCGCCAATCTCTTCATCGCGTTTGGAACACTCGTGCTCAGTGCCGGCGGACTCCTGAACTCGGTGGTCGACGAGATGAACGGATTCGCCCTGTCACTTGTTGCCGGTATCTCGGTGATCTTCGTCGGATTCCTGATCACTAACTCGGGAACCCGCTCCGCGCTGAGGGCCGTGCCCGAACCGGTTGCGTGGCACGCTTCGCGCTCCGAAGTGGCCTGACCGGCCTGCGGTGGCCGAGCGGCCCTGCGGTGCCCGATCGGCAGTGTCGCTCGTTACTTGCCGAGTACGAAGAGCTGCACCACGGCAGCTCCGAGGATGATCATCAGGAGCAGTCCGACTGCGAGCGTGGTTGCGGGGCGCATGGTTTCTCCGATTACTCAGGTTCGACGGGGGCCGAGATTGACGGCGGTCACGGTGCCGGGCATGCGGTCTTCGTCGACGGCTTCGATCGTGACAGCCGAGCCGGCCGTAAGACCGAGCTCGTCCGCTGCTGATCGACGATCGAGAACGATGGCGAGCAGTCCGTAGGCGTCGACGACGAGGCCAACTTCGTTCTGTTCGACAGACGCGAAATTCGAGACGCGCCGCGCGGTGCGCGAACCGTCATCGAACACGAGTCGCACGTGTTCTTCGAACTCGACCAGTTCGTCGGGATCGACATTCAGTTGCGCGTTTCCGTAGCGGTCGACCCAGAGCACTTCGCCATGAAGACGCCCCTCGTCTTCGCGGGTGAGCGGGATCATCGCAGGGAACAAAGAGATCGGATCGATCGATGGGCCGAGGTCGGCGAGATCGACACCAAGGCAGAGATGCGCCGCCGCTGGGCCGAAGATGTCGCGGCCGTCGAAGGTCGTCGAATCACCGGGGAGGCAATAGTCGGGGTTCGTTATCTGCACCGCTCGAGTGGCACCGCCGCAGAGTGCGACCGCCGCGGCGAGAATTCCGTTGTCGGGTCCGACGAGCACCGACATACCGTCGCCCACCTCGACCGCGATCGCCCGACGAGCAGTGCCCACGACCGGATCGACCACCGCCACGACAACACCGGGGCAGAGATAGGACGCGCTGCGGGCCAGCGCTAAACCACCGGCGCGCACGTCATAGGGCTTGATGCCGTGCGTGATGTCGATCACGGCGACCTCGGGCGCGATTGATCGGATGACCGAATGCACAACTCCGACGAATTCGTCGGTGAGTCCGTAATCGGACAGGAACGAGATGGTGTCGTAACGCAGAGGCATGAGAATCGAAGGCTACCGGGGTCAGGCCTGACCGAGTTCCCTCGAGCGCTCGGTTGCTGCAACGACCGCAGCAAGTAGAGCTGTCCGCATTCCGCCATCCTCGAGCGCGCGTAGGCCCGCGGCGGTTGTTCCCCCTGGGGAGGTAACGCCCGCCCGCAATGACGCCGCGGTTTCGTCGCTGCTGTGCAGCAACTGTGCCGAGCCGAGAAGGGTCTGAACCGCAAGGACCTCAGCAATCTCGTGAGGAAGTCCGACAAGCACGCCCGCTTCGATCAGGCTCTCGGCAAGGACCATCACGTAGGCCGGACCCGAGCCCGAGAGCCCCGTAACCGCGTCGATCTTGTCTTCGTCGACACGGACGACGATCCCGACTGCTTCGAGAATCGACGATGCCCAATCAAGATCGGCTTCGCTCGTGCCCACCGCTCCGGCGATGGCTGCAGCACCTGCGCCAACCAGCGATGGTGTGTTCGGCATGGCCCGCACGACAGCCACATCGGGCCCAAGCGAGGCTCGCAGCGCATCGGTCGTGATCCCTGCGGCGATGGACAGGACCCGGGTGACGCCAGTGGCAGCGAGATCAACGCACGTCGACGCAACATCGTTGGGCTTGACTGCGATGACCGCACCCTCGGCCTCGGCAAGTTCGCCGACGACAACAACGCCCGGGAACAGTCGGGAGAGTTCGGCTCGGCGTTCAGGTAGACGCTCAACGACACAGAGTTCGGCAGGTTCAGCCCATCCTCCGGCAACGAGCCCACCAAGAAGTGCTTCGCCCATACGTCCGCCACCGACAATTTGAAGTCGAATCATGTTCCGACGCTACTCAACGCGCCCTGGCTTTACTGCAGGCGACCCGTCGATGGCGTTCGGGCGTACGGCGTCGACATGGCCACTTCCCCGATGGCTCTGCCGATCACCGCCCGCCCGAACGGGAGTCAAGGTACGGGCGGAAGATCCGGAAAACCACCAGATGTATGGAAAGGATTCGAAGGACTCAGAGCCCGGCGAAGCGTGTCGCGAAGCCGATACGCAGCGCAGGCAGGAAGCACTTTTCGACATAGGCGTACACCGATCCGAGGACCCGATCGAGTTCACCCTCGTCAATCGAGTGCACTGGCACGGCACCAACGAGAAAGACCGCATCTTCGTCACCGATACAGAACGTCACCCCGTGCAGTTTTCGATTTCGACGCAGCAGATGTTCGTAGAACTCGGCTGCGTTCTCTTCCGGGGCCGGCATCACGTACGTCTCGAAGTGAAGCGAACGCTGACGCAATGTGAACCAGATGGTGAAGACGTCTTTGCTCTCGCCATTCACTCGGACATACCAGCGACGCTCGCCCGGTTCACCGCGTTCGACGGCGGCGACGACCGGATTGTCGGCGAGTTGTTCAGCGAGCCATGAATCAATCATGGACTCGACCGCGTCGAGCTCTGCGTTGTCAGCAATCTCATCGGCCATGATCAGACCCGCCCCTCAGTCGCATGAGACCGGTGCTCGCAGCGTCAGATCGGCATAGAGGCGACGCAAGCGCGCCGCCGTCGTCGACCAGGTGTAATGACGCGCGTAATCAGCGGCAGCTGAGTCCATCAGGAGAGACATGGGCTTGTCGCCGAGGAGTTTGTCAATCGCAGCCGCATAGTCGGAGGGGTTGCGTGTGTCGATCAGGAATCCGGTGACGCCGTCTTCGACGAGTGTGAGCAACCCACCTACCGCGGCCGCAACAACGGGCGTTCCGCACGCAGCCGCTTCGAGCGCCACGAGACCGAATGATTCGGACCGACTCGGGACGACGCAAACATCGGCGGCGCGGTAGTAGGTGGAAAGAAGATGATGCGGTTGCGGCGGAACGAACTGGACGCGTTCACTCAGACCGAGTTCGTTTATGAGCGAACGTGCGGCAGCTAATTCGGCTTCGCCCTCGGCGCCGCTCGGTCCACCGACGACGACAAGTACGGCATCGTCGAATTTCTGGTCGAGTTCTGCGAGCGCTGCGATCGCAATCGTCAGACCCTTAAGTGGTTGGATCCGACCAGCGAAGAGCAACACCGGGTGATCACCTAACCCGAGAGCAAGGCGGGCACCTTTGCGGTCACCGGGCGAGAAGAACGCATGATCAACCCCGGGAGGAACGATCTCGACCCTTGAGGGATCAGCGCCATACAACTCGACGAGTTGGGTTACTTCCGCGGCACAGTTCGCGAGAATCGCATCCGAGCATGCGATGACCTGTGTCTCGGCATCGATACGTCGTTGGGGCTCATCGTCACCCGTTTCGGCCTTGACGCGAGCGAGCGTGTGGAACGTTGAGACCAACGGAAGTGACAACTCGTGTTTGAGCCGGTGACCGACAACGCCCGAGAGCCAGTAGTTGGCATGGATAGCGTCGTATCCGCCGCGCGTTCGCATCCGATCGGCAACGCCGTCGCCGAAAAGTTCGAGAACATCGGGAAGATCTTCTTTGGGGAGATCGAACGGGCCAGCGTCGATGTGAACGACGCGGAATCCGGGTTCGACATCGACCACATCGGGAAGTGAGGGATCGGTTCGGCGCACGAACACTTCCGCATCGACTCCCGCTTGGGCGAGCGCGCCGACGAGTTCGCGCACGTACACGTTCATCCCACCCGAATCACCGCTACCGGGTTGAGCGAGGGGGGATGTGTGCATCGACAGCACAGCAAGCGATCTCATGACGACTCCACGCTACGGCGAGAACTGGCGAACCGTCATGATCAGGAGCAAATTCCGTCGCCGAATCGAGCGCTAGTTGAGATAGCCCCAAAGCATCCAGCACCAAGCCGGGGCCGTAACCAACCACGCGTCAAGTCGACGAAGGGCCGGGCCGGCCGCCTCGGCGCCGGGGGCAATCGCTGAGCCGACAACCGCTCCGAGCGGCGCACCGACGGCAACCATTCCGCCGAATACCCATGCTGCCTGTTCCTCGAACGGCCCTAGTTGGAAGACCGACTCGGTGAACGTGAGCACAAGCACCGCAGCGATACCCGCAACCGGTCCCTCGATCGGAAGGTTCGATCCGGTGCCAACGAGGTAATCACCGACCTCATACGCGCTCACGAGAACAAGCAGTACGACCAATGCACCCATGTCGGTTCGAGCGAGGATCACCACCGCTGCGGCTGCAACTGCAGCCACTGCACCCGAGCGCAACGTACGACCGGCACGGGCAAAGACTTCGTCGCTACGGGTCGGGGCAATCTTGGCAGCGATCAACGACGAGGCGACCATCCCCAGCAGGGCTAGGCCGGCGAGCGCGGTTCCAAGTTGCGCGGCCAGCACTACCGCAGCAGATCCGATCGTCGCGACCAGCCAATCAACTTCGCGACCTCGACGCATCCAACCCCTTGAGGTCTGAAGTGCGGAGACCGTCGCCAACGAGGCGAAGAGAAACGCCACCGCGATTGGGCCGATCCCACACGCAACGACCGCGCCCACAAACCAGAGAAGACCGAGGCGGACGTGCGGGCCATCGGCCTTCGGCACGTAGGCAAGTCGACTGAGCATGGTTCCGGATTCCGGCGAGGTGGCCATCAGTTGCCGCCCGATACCGGAGGCAGCACAGCTACCTCGTCATCCTCGTTCACCGGATCAGCCAGCTCGGCCTGTTCGCCGTTGCACCAGATCCGACTCGACTCGACGACACGGGCGAAGTTCGGACCGAACTCGGCCACGGCGGCATCGATGACGGCCTGAACGGTCGCTCCCGGCATGGAAGCGCGTCCTGTACCAGCAGCTTCGCGGGCTGCGGCGAACAATCGGAGCGTGGCCACGGCGAGAGACTAGGCGTTTGGGGCGCTGATTCGGTCGTGTCGCCCTCGGCGGGTACCGTCGTCGCCGTGACCCGGATGCTGCTCGTACGCCACGGACAATCGGAATGGAACGCCCTTGGCCGTTGGCAGGGTTCGGCTGATCCTGCCCTTACCGATCTCGGTCGGCTTCAGGCCCTTCATGCCGCCCAGCGCATCGGAGCGGTCGATGTCATCGTTGCCTCACCCCTCGACAGGGCGCTCACAACCGCTCGGATCATTAGCGAACAGATTGGCGTCGGCCCGGTCGTCATCGACGCCGAACTCGCCGAACGCGATGCCGGCGAATGGGAAGGTCTCACCCGAGCCGAGATCGAGCAGGAGTGGCCCGGCTATCTCACCCACGATCGGTGGCCGCCGGGCTACGAACTTCATGACGCACTCATGGAACGAACGCTGCGCGCACTCGGACGGATCGAGTCCGAGTTCACCGGCGGCGACGTCGTCGTTGTCACCCACGGCGGTGTGATCGGTGCTCTCGAGCGCGATTCCGGGCTTCCTTGGGAGCGCATGCCGAATCTCGGAGCGCGCTGGATCACCCATCACGGCGACCGGTTCGAAATCGGTGAGCGGTTGGTCCTTGTCGACGATGACGAACTCACGATCCCCGAACAGATCTGATCTCGCCTTGACTGCCCCTCAGCCGAATCCGCTTCCGGTCGAGGTCGTCTACAGCCGCCGCCGCCGCAAAACCGTGCAGGCCACTGTCGTGGACGGCGTCATTCGGATCCAGGCACCAGCAGGCATCCCCCGGGCCGAGCTCGACGGGCACATTGACGATCTCGTCGCCCGCCTCTCGCGTCGGTATCAGGCCGACACGGTCGATCTTGCCGCACGGGCGGCCAAGTTGGCCCGCCGCTTCAAGTTTCCGCAGCCGACGCACGTGCGCTGGGCCGAACAACGAACTCAGTGGGGCTCATGCACACCGTCAACCGGTGAGATCCGAATCTCAACCCGTCTCGCGCAATGGCCGCCATGGGTGCTCGACTATGTACTCGTGCACGAACTTGCTCATCTCGTCGAGCTCAATCATTCGGCGGCGTTCCATCAGCTCGTTGATCAATACCCACTTGCCGAACGCGCTCGCGGATTCCTGATCGCCAAGTCGATCACCGAATCCGACACCGACAGCACCACCTATCCGGACGCAGACACAGACACAGACACAGACACAGACGAAACTGAACCAACGAGTGACACACTCTTCTGATTGGTTCGATGCGGTCGGTCAAATACGGACGGTCCGATGCGGACGGTCAGGACGCCGGCTTGGTTCCGATGACGACGCAATGCGGATGGATATAACCGTGATCAATGTGTTTTGCGATCGTGGACATTCCGAGCTCGGTCATCAGCGACTCAAGTTCCGTCAGTGATGGGAAGTCAAGATGGCTCCCGCGAGTGATCCGAAACACGCGCGTTGAAAGGATCTCCTGAAACTGAGCGAGCAATGCTTTCATTCTCGGTCGCGTGTCTACTTCCTTGACGATCAACAGACCTCCGGGAGCGAGTGCTTCGAAACATGCCGAAAGAATCGCCGCTCGGTCCTCCGGATGCATCAGGTAGAGAACGTCAGCGAAGACGATCGCCCGCCAGCCGCCTTCCAACGCGGGGATAGACCCGGCCGGCATGACGTCGAAGTCCACCTCCGCCTCACCCGGACGCAAACCCGATGCCGCCGACTTTGCAAGCGCGATCTTGTCGGAATCAATGTCGATGCCGACAACGCGACGCGCCCGCGACGAAATGCCGAGGAAGACGGTGAAGATGCCGTGGCCACAACCAACTTCGAGGACGTCACCGGCCAGGGGGACTTCGAGTTCGAGCTCCGTGAACGGTGCCGACCACCAGCGGATGGTCGTGTGGAGCCGCGATGAGCGCGGCGCGGCGCTCCAAAGAGCCATCGTTCGCCGTGCCGCTGGGGACTTCGGCGCCTTCACGTTGCTCCTGGAGCTAGATCGGCGAAGGTGCCCAGACGGAATCCGAGTTCTTCGATAGCGGCGAGAACGGTTTTTGATTGCAGCGCTTCGAATTCGTCATCCCACTGGTAATCCCAGTTGTATCGGGCCCGGGCCGCGTCACCCGGAGCGCCCGGATGGGTCGCGAGTTCGGCACTCGCAGCGCCGGTCCTGGCCAGGCGGCCGAGTGCCGCGACCATCGCCGAAGTCTCGAGACACCCGGCTTCGTCGAGTCCCGTCGATGCCTCGGGAGAGTTCCAGCCACGTTGTTTGAGTTGCTTCTCCAGCCGATGAGAAAGGCGCTTCACGGTCTGCCCAACGACGCCGCGCCCCGTTGAACGAGTGACGCGGATGGTGCGAACGCCCCGCTCCTCACCCAATCCCATGACAACGTCAGCGACCATCGGCCACATGTGGATGTTCTGATGCGTGTCGAGATGGTCGATCGTGATTCCGGCTCCGGCGATCGCATCGAGTTGCGCAGCGAACTCGCGACGAAGGTCGTCCGGATCAATGCGGCCAACGGCGGCGCTCGGAAGAAAGGTGCGCCATGAATTGTGGAGGTGACCCTTGCGATCGACGAGAGTCGGAACTTCGCGTGCCGACAGCAGCGGCGGATCTTCACCCACTGCAGCGAGATGCGCGCCCCGCCCAAGGGCAGGCTCATCGGCAAGCCAACGTGCCGACGTTTCGAACGCCGGAGTGAGAGAAAGAACAGAAACGGATGTCACGACCCCATTGCGATGCGCTTCGAGAATGCCCCGAGAAACTCCCTCAGTCAGCCCGTAATCATCGGCATTGACGACGAGCAATGGCCGGAGGTTTGCTGCGCTCACGCGATCTCGCCGTCGCCCGATGCCCACGGGTGGCGGACTTCGAGCGGCAATGGTTCGAGAGCCTGAAGCTCGCTACGCAGTTCCAACATCTCGCGCACGATCTTCACGATCACCGAGTTCGACGAGAGCGTCGAGATCCCACGGGTTCGAGGGAAGTAGTCGACACCGAACTGAATGATTTCGAAACCGAGTCGCTTGGCGCGGGCCAGAAGTTCGACATCGATAAACGAACCTTCGCTCTTCAGTTCCACCTGATCGAGCATGGAACGCCGCATGAGCTTGAAGGCAAAATTCATGTCGCGCAGCCTGAGTCCGAACAGCGTCTGGACGAGGTGGTTGTACACAAAGCTGTAGATGAGACGACGGAGACCTTCGCCTGTTCGATCGAACCGATACGCGCTGACCAGATCAGCTTCGTAGATACGCATTAGACGAACAGCTTTCGACACCTCGGCCATATCGAACGGCAGATCGGCGTCGGTGTAGAGAACGATTTCGCCGCGGGCATTCTCGAATCCCGTTTTGATGGTGCCACCAAGTTTGCGATTGACCGCGTGATGCACAACAGAAACGCGGGAATCGGATTCAGCAAGCCGATCCGCGATTTCGCCAGTCGCGTCGGTTGACGCATCGTTGATGATCAAGACGTCGTAACTGGCAATCTCACCATCAGCAACCAGCGCGTCACCGGCATCAAACGCGGCGTTGACGGCGCGGTGGATCGTGTCCTGTTCATTCCACATCGGATAGAAGATCGTGAGGCTCTGGAAGTTCGCCATGGCCTCAGGCTACGTAGTACCCGCGACCGAATGCGAAGGCCCACGCCAAAAGCACGAAAGCGCTCAAACCCCACCACGTCCTTCGCAATGCGGTGCGGCCCTCGAAAAGTGCCCCGAGAGCAAGGAAACAAGGGAACGCAGCAAGCAAATATCGGCCGCTTCCTTGGAAATCCTTGGTTCCGAGCAATGGGATGGCGAGCAGGGCGAACGAGTAAACGCCGTAGCCCCAGCCGAATCGACGCCAGACCTGCCACGCCAAAAAGAGAAAGCCCAGAACAAACAGGCCCTGCATGATCACGGTTAACGCGTACATCACCTTTTCGAAGGTTGCCGTGTCGCCGTTGCGCATCCAGTCGATGAACCAACTCGGGAAGTTTTTGATCTGTTGGAACCAGGTGATCTTGAGCCACGTGCGTGGCCCGGCCGCCTGGTCCCAACCGGGCGCCTGCTGAACTTCATCAAACGCAAACGGATGACCAAACCGGATTCCAAGAAAGGTCATGTATCCGAGCAATCCACCAAACGAGAGCAAGACCCCGCTGTCGGACCAGCGCAGCCGACGCCACTTGATCCGCTTCCGGAGGCGGCCATCGCCAGATTCGATTACGTGCCGACGCCACAGAGTTATCGCTATGAGGCCGACGATGAGCGCGATCCCCACTGGCCGCGTCGCCGTCGCAACAGCTCCAGCGAGTCCCGCCAGTACTGCGTGATCGCGCTCAAGGAGAACGAAAGCGCCCAAAGCCGCAACGAGAAACAGCGCGTCTCCGTAGACAGCGCCCATCAGATAGAAGGCGTAGGGGTAGAGCAACATCGTGATCAGTGCGATGCGAACAACTCGGTCAGTGGCGCGCAGACGGCCCCACGACGCGAACAGCACCGCCACGCCTGCGCCACAGGCGATCGTCACGATTGAGCCCAGCAACTTCACCGAGATTCCGGTTGCGAAATGCAGGATCCAGAGCACCATCGGATAGCCGGGGAAATACGCCACAGACGACTGAACGGTCGGGCCATTGAACCAGTAGCCCCTCGTGACGATCAGGTCATACCAGCGGCCGTCGAAGCGGAACCAGCCTCCGAAGATCGCTGAACCCGGATAGCTGGAGAGATCCTGATTCCCGGCAATAGAAATCGGACCTCGTGCGCCGAACCAGACGGCGGTAAAGACCGCTGATCCGATCAGGAAGAAGAGAACCAGTGCCTGCAATTGAACTGGGCAGTTCCGCCAGCGTGCGCAGGCTCGGCCGGGGATCCCCGGAGTCGGTTCGGGCACGTTCACGCGCCGACGCTAATCCCGCCTTCAGGCGAAGGCGGTGAGGCGGGTAACGTGACCCCTTCTCGCCTCTGTGGCCAAGCGGTAAGGCAGCGGACTTTTAATCCGACGAGCGTGGGTTCGAATCCCACCGGAGGCACCGCAAAACGACTGCTGGCTCGTTTCCAGTTGCTAACGCAACCGAAGACGAGCCAGCAGGCAAGAGCTAGCCGGGATCAGGCCCCGATCGGACCCAGGTCGGCGGGATCAAGAGATCGGCGAGATGCCCGTGCGAGCTACCTCAAGAACGCCTTCCCACTGGGGGACGCTCAGAACGCCACTCGTGCGATAGAGGACCTTGCCCTCGGGTGAAACCACAACGAAGAACGGGAAGCCACCGACGCCATAGGCGCGGGCACCGGCCGTCTCCTTGTTGTCGAGAATCGTCGGCACCGACCATTGCTCTTTGCGGAGCCAGTCGCCGGCCGGGTAGTTCGACTTTGCCGGATCGTTGGAGGTGGCGAGGCTCACCAGCTCAACATCAGCGGGCATGCCGTTCTGGTCTAGCCAATCCTGAATGACTGGCACTTCCTTCTGGCAGAACGAACACCAGTGGGCGAGAGCAATGATGACCATCGGCTTGCCCTCCGGCGTGATCACGTCGGTCTTGCCGTCGAAGGACTGACCGGTGACCTGCGGGATCGTCATCCCGATGGCGGGATCGGTTCCTGCTTCCGGCTTCGCCGGAAGATTCGCGCCAACGACTTCGATCTGCCCGATCGTGAGGTCGCCGTTCGGAACGACGGTGCCACCGCTCGGGCTGGCGACTCCACCATTGCCACTCGAATTGCTGCTGCTTCGACTGACGCCGATCACGACGACGCCGATCACGATGATTACGACTGCCAAACCGGCCCAGAGCAATGTGGTCGACTTGCTCTTGTCCCCATTGGCGGCCTGACGAACTTTGGCCGAGGCTGATTTGGATCGATTCGGGCGATTACTCACAGGTTCTCCTGATCAGAAAGCGGTTCGTAGCGAGCGATGGACAGCAGCGCAATCATGACAACAAATGCCGAAAGCGCCATAAAGGGGAGCGAAATAAAACCGAATTCCCAGACGTACCGCTCGGTGCAGGATGCGGTGGCGCTACAGAACGATGTGCCGTTTGACGGCGGATAGGCCTGGATCCACGAGTGGTAGGCCGCTATCGCCGCCCCGATGGCTAGAACGGGGATTGCGTATACGCGGACCGATGGGGTCCGGCGGAATGCGGCGATTCCGAGGATGACGGCGAACGGGTACATACAGATTCGCTGGTACCAGCAGAGTTCGCAGGGGACGTAACCCTGCACCTTCGAGTAGTAGAGCGAGCCCACGGTTGTCACTGCGGCTACGAACCACGCCAGCGGCAATGCGAACCGCCCGAGATCGTCCCGCAGTTGTTCGATGATCGGAATCGGATTCGGGGCGAAACGTTGAATAACTGCGCCTACAACGATCGCCAGCGTGCCGAGCCAGCACAGCAATGCGAGAAGCCCGAAGAGGGTCGAGAACGTCTGAACATTCATACCCGGCTATCTTCGCACGACATTTCCCGGGCGTCAGCGCGGAACGCAGCTCGGGGCGAGGCGGCCTAGAGCGCAAAACCCTAGGCTCGGCCTATGACCACCTCACATCTGGCGGGCGATGTCATGGCCGCAGTCGATTTCTCCGATCCCTGCCCAGTCGTTGTTGTCCCTGCGGACTGATCAACGGACATGTCGACAACCCTTCGTGGACTAAGCGCGGCCGAGGTCGCCGATCGTCAGACTCGCGGCGATACGAACGACGCTCCGAGTCTCACGAGTCGGACAACTCGACAGATCATTCGAGCCAATGTCTTCACTCCGTTCAACGCGCTACTCGGAGTCCTGCTCATCGTCATTATCGCTATCGGCGAATACGCCGACGGACTGTTCGGCTTCGTCCTTGTCTCGAATGCACTCATCGGCATCGTTCAGGAACTTCGATCGAAGCGGTCACTTGATCGTCTTGCTGTACTCAATGCACCGACCTCTACTGTGCGGCGCGATGGGATCGACATACACATCGCGTCCAAGGATCTTGTTCTCGATGATGTGATCATCCTCAGCCTCGGTGACCAGATCGCCGTTGACGGCGAGGTTGTCGACGGTTCCGGCATGGAGATCGACGAATCGCTACTCACCGGCGAAGCCGAACCGGTCGAAAAGGCTGTCGGCGATCCAGTGATGTCCGGGAGCTTTGTCGTGGCCGGCAGCGGAGCCATCCGGGCCACCGCGGTCGGAGCCAATTCGTATGCATTCAAGCTTTCGAACGAGGCCCGACAGTTCTCTCTCGTAAAGAGCGAGTTGCGCACCGGCATCAACCGCGTCATCACCGTTATCGGTTGGATGATGATCCCCGCCTCGATCCTGCTGGTCTCGTCACAACTTGCGACACACGATGGATTCGTCGCCGCCATTCAGGGATCAGTAGCGGGGCTTGTCGCCATGGTTCCCGAAGGTCTGGTCCTGCTCACCAGCATCGCGTTCGCACTTGGGGCAACTCGCCTTGCGCGCAAGAACGTACTCACGCAGGAACTCGCCGCCATTGAAGGTCTCGCTCGCGTCGACGTCATTTGCGTCGACAAGACAGGCACCTTGACCGAAGGTTCGCTCACGCTTGCCACGGTCGAGCATCTTGCTCCGGACGATGCCGAACCAATCGATGTTGGTTCCGTCCTCGGGGCGCTCGGAGCCGCCGATGATCATCCCAATCCCAGTCTCGCCGCAGTCGTCGCCGAGTACTCGTCGCCACCGTCCTGGGCCATAACTGCTGTGGTGCCGTTCTCGTCAGCCCGAAAATGGAGCGCGGCAACGTTTGATGGGCATGGCTCATGGTTCCTCGGTGCTCCCGACATCCTTCTTGATCAGGCTCCCGATGACGACAGGCTGCCAATCATCCGCGAACGACTCAACCACTATGCGAGCGCGGGTCGGCGCGTGCTGCTGCTCGCGCAATCGCCCAGCGGACTCAGTGCTGAAGTTCTCCCGGAGCTTCTCCAGCCTGCCGCGCTCGTCGTTCTCGACGAACGCCTGCGCGAAGCCGCCCCGGCAACGATTGCGTACTTTGGCCAGCAAGACGTTCTCGTCAAGGTCATTTCCGGCGACAGTCCGGTGACCGTCGGTGCAGTGGCGACACGCGTTGGTGTCCCCGGCGCCGACAATCCCATAGACGCGCGGACACTCCCTCATGATCAGGAAGCACTCGCCGACATCATGGAATCGCACTCGGTATTTGGCCGGGTCACTCCGCAACAGAAGCGGGCCATGGTCCATGCTCTGCAATCGCGCGGTCATACCGTCGCAATGACCGGTGACGGCGTCAACGACACACTCGCACTCAAAGATGCTGACGTAGGCGTCGCCATGGGTTCCGGTTCCGCGGCGGCGCGAGCGGTCGCCCGCTTCGTACTCCTCGACAACGACTTCGCAGTTTTCCCCTCAGTGGTGGACGAAGGCCGACGAGTTATTGCCAACGTGGAACGGGTTGCAAACCTGTTCCTCTCAAAAACCTTCTACGCCGTATTCCTTGCAATCGCAGTGGGCATCGGTCGGGTTCCGTTCCCGTTCCTTCCGCGTCACTTCACCATTATCTCGTCGCTCACCATCGGAATCCCTGGCTTCTTCCTCGCCCTGACTCCCAACGCCCGGCGTGCACTTCCAAATTTCCTTCGTCGCGTCTTGCGCTTCGCCATTCCGTCTGGCGTCATCGCGGCTGTCGCCACACTCACGGCGTTCCTACTCGCTCGATCGGAAACCGACCTCGAAACCGCAAGATCAGTTGCTGTCGTCACGCTCTTCACGGTCGCCATCTGGATTCTGGAGATTCTTTGCCGACCGCTCACCCGAGCTAAGGGCGCTCTCGTCGCCGCCATGACCGCAGCATTTATCGGTGCGCTTTCCATTCCATGGTTCCGGAACTATTTCGAACTTCCGCTACCCGAGCGGACCTTGCTCGTTGCTGCCATCGGACTTGGTGCCATCGGCGCTGCCGCAGTCGAGATCAGTTTCCGTTTGGGGTTGAGGGTCGCCACCAACACGAATCCCTCGGCCGACTGAGTTTCAGTCCGAGCGCGTCCCTCGCTCGTTTACGCGGACAACAAGGGCCGCTGCGTCAGTTGCCCGTGTGGCCGAATCCGCCTTGCCCACGTTCGGTGACATCAAGATCGTCGAACGCCTCGACCGGTTCGAGAACGACGTGCTCGACTCGTTGCACCACGAGCTGCGCGATTCGTTCGCCACGCACCACCTCGAACGGTTCAGTCGGGTCCGTGTTGATCAACAGCACTTTGAGTTCACCGCGATAACCACTGTCGATGAGCCCGGGCGTGTTGAGGCATGTCACGCCATGCTTCAGGGCAAGTCCGCTCCGGGGCTGGACAAAGCCGGCGAACCCCTCTGGGATCGCTACAGCGACACCGGTGGGGACAAGAGCCCGACCACCAGCACAGGCGATGGTCACTGATTCGCGAGCCACAAGATCAAGGCCGGCATCGCCCATGCGGGCGTACACGGGCAAGGGCAGATCTGGGTCAAGGCGCACAGCGGGAATCTCGATCACGTCAGGATCGTAGGACCCGTCCGCGACCTGCGTAGGCTTTCGCCGTGCTCGCCTGGATGGATCTCGAAATGACCGGTCTCGACACTGATCGCAACGTGATCGTCGAAATAGCGACCCTGCTCACCGATGACAACCTCGAACTCATCGCCGAAGGTCCCGACCTCGTCATCCATCAACCGGCTGAAGCCCTCGCCCTTATGGATGATGTCGTCGTAGGGATGCATACCCGCAGCGGGCTTCTTCCCGAGATCCAACGATCGACCATCTCGCTCGAAGAGGCCGGCGAAGCGACTCTCGCGTTCCTCAAGGAGCACATCGCGAAACCGAGAACAGTGCCGCTGTGTGGCAACTCCATCGGTACCGATCGTCGATTTCTCAGTGTCTATCTCCCGGAGATCGAGAACTTCCTTCACTATCGGTCCGTCGATGTATCGACCCTCAAAGAACTGATGAAGCGCTGGAATCCGACGCTTCTCGGGGCGGCGCCACCCAAGGCTGAAGGGCATCGTGCCCTCGACGACATCCGCGAGAGCGTCGCTGAGCTCCGCTACTACCGCGACTCATTCTGCGTTCTTGCTGATCCGCTGTCGCCATCGGTCTGAACTCAGTCCCGCTCCCACCCGGTAGGGTCGATTGGTGATGGGGGAACAACACGATCACACCGGCCATTCGCATGGCGATGCAGTTCCTGCTGTGCGCGTTCCGCGCCAGGAGCAGGAAGACGCATCGACCGAGATCATCGAGGTGGCTCGCGGCATCCTTCGCCTCCAGCTACCGACGGACTTCACCGGTCTCGGCCATGTCAACACCTACGCCATCGAGGACTCGCGGGGATTCACGCTCGTCGATCCTGGATTGCCCACTGATGAATCGTGGGAAGCGCTGCAGGTTCGACTGCGCGATGCCGGCATTCCGCTCAAGCGGGTGCACACCACGTACATCACTCACTCCCATCCCGATCATTTCGGTGGCGCCCACCGACTGATCGAAGAATGCAACGCGGAAGTCCTCACTTCGACCATGTTCCGCAAGTGGACCGATCTGCTTGATCTCGAGGAGACCCCACTCGAACCTCTCGATCCCGCCGATGCCTCTGAAGCGGGCACGATCCTCGACGCGATCTCGAATACCGATGAAGAGGAAATGGAACAGCAGTTCCCCGGATTCAAGGCGTTTCGTAATCGGATCCGAGAAGCAATCGCCGATGGACGTATCGAGGAACTGTCGTGGATGAAGGCGCCTCGCCCGACGATCGTCGTCAATGACGCTGACGTTGTCCGACTCGGAGACCGTGACTGGGTTGCGGTCTTCACCCCGGGCCATACCCACGACCATTTGTGCATGTGGTCACCCGAAGACGGCGTGCTGCTATCCGGTGATCATGTTCTGCCCACGATTACGCCTCACATTGCTGGCTTCATGGGCGGCGATCCGCTCTCCAACTATCTCCTCAATCTCGACAAGGTCGCCGCGCTTGAGGGCATCACGCAGGTGCTCCCCGCCCACGGGCATCCCTTTGGCAATCTGGCCGGACGTTGTCAGGAGATCAAGGACCATCACGCAAGCCGGTTGCAATTCCTCGTCGATGCCGCCGACGAAACAGGATGGGCGGCAGTGCCCAAATGGTCAGAGTCCCTGTTCTCCGTTCGCAGCCGCGGCCCGATGGCTGACAGCGAAACCGCCGCACATCTTGAGCACCTTCGTCTGGCCGGTAAAGCCGAACGCAGGCCCACTGCTGACGGTTTCGAGTACCGCGTCGAGCACTGAGTCCGTCGAACGGGTGACTCCCGCCCGATAGCGTTCCGGAATCACCGAAACGATTCCTTCCGCCCGCGATCTGCTTCGTCAGCGATCGGTACGTGCATTGCTGTTCACGTCGCTCGTTGCGACGATGGCGGCAGTTGCTCAAGTGACCGCGCTCGGCAAACAGCTCTACGACCTTTCGGGTCGCGATCTCGATCTCGGTCTGCTCGGTCTGGCCGAGTTCGTTCCCGCAATGTTGCTCATGACCGTCACCGGTTCCCTTGCCGACCGCTTCGATCGCCGCCGACTCGTGAGTCTCGGACTCATCGGCGAACTCGTAGCCTCTGGAGGACTCGCCTGGTACGCCACCACTGGCAACACGGCTACGTGGCCGATCTTTGCTCTCGTCATCGCGTTCGGAACCTCGCGTGCCTTCGTCAATCCGGCTCTGCGATCGTTGCCGGCCGATATCGCACCACCCGGCGGACTTCCCCGACTCGTGGCATTCAACGTCGCCGGTTGGCAAACCGCAATCATCGTGGGTCCGGTCATGGCCGGCTTTCTCTACATCGGCGCTCCGTCGTGGCCGTTCTACGCCTGCATGGTGCTCGCCGGTCTTGGCGCCATCGCTATCCAGTTCGCCCGCCCACAACGCG
>CAMCTY010000026.1 GCA_945878725.1 Bifidobacterium breve
TGGGCCGGCATCGTGCCCGTTCCGCCATTGGCATTGAACGTGATCGTGTAATCAATCGGCGTCCACACCGCGAACAACGTCACGTTGCCGGCCGTGTTGTACGTGGCTGAATTCGCCACCGCCACAGCACCAGTCGCGGACCTAGCCCAACCCGCAAACGTATAACCCGCTCGAGTGAACGTATTGGCATTGACGGGTTCACCAACAACAGTGAACACCTGGGCTGCCATCGTGCCCGTTCCGCCATTGGCACTGAAGAAGATCGTGTACTCGATCGGCGTCCACACCGCATACAGGTTCACATTGCCGGCGGTGTTGTAGGTGGCCGAATTTGCAACCGCCACAGCACCAGTCGGCGTTGTCGCCCAACCCGCAAACGTGTACCCAACCCGTGCAAACGAGTTCGCGTTGACCGGCTCACCAACGACAGTGAACACCTGGGCCGGCATCGTGCCCGTTCCGCCATTGGCATTGAATGTGATCGTGTACTCGATCGGCGTCCACACCGCGAACAACGTCACGTTGCCGATCGTGTTGTACACGGCCGAATTCGCAAATGCGACCGCGCCAGTAGCGGACCTTGCCCAACCCGCAAACGTGTACCCAGCCCGAGTGAACGAATTCGCAGTCAGGGCCCGACCCGTAGCCGTGAACGTCATGGCCGCCATCGAACCCGAACCACCATTGGCACTGAATGTCACTGTGTACGTGACCGGCGTCCAGACCGCATACAGGGTCACATTGCCAATCGTGTTGTACACAGCTGAATTCGCATATGCGACAGAGCCGGTCGGAGTCGTTGCCCAACCTGCGAATGTAAAACCGGCCCGAGTGAACGAGTTCGCAGTCAGGGGACGGCCCGTGGCCGTGAATGTCATCGGCACCATCGAACCCGTGCCGCCATTCGAATCGAACGTGACCGTGAATGGGATCGGTTGAAGGGTTGTGGGGATGATCACGATCATGTTGTTGTTGACAGTCGCCGCATTAACCGGCTGACGTGACTGCGTTCCAGCAATGGCCATGAGTGCAACAACGGCAAGGGCCAGCGACGCGAGGACTGCTCGCAGTGCACGTATTCGCATCGCTGGGGTTCACCGCCTCGTTGGCTGAATTCAGACCTGCGAAGTCTCGCAACTGGGGGTGAATTTCTGCTGAACGGAAGGCGTCCTTCCAGCTTCCCCGTAGCAAACATCTACAGGTCGGCGCGTCAAATTTTTATCTCCTCTAGTCGTCCAGCCGGGGCCGACGATCGCGTTTACGGGCGGCCTGCTGGCGCTTAGCTTCCAGTCGACGTTCCACCGCACCTCGACCTGGTCTCGTGGGACGACGCTTGGCCTCCACCCGCAAGGCCTCTGCCAGTTTCCGGCGAAGCCGGTCCAAGGCAAGACGACGATTACGCAGCTGCGAACGCTCGTCGTCCGCTGAGACGGTAACGATCGGGCCAAGACGTTCGATTATCCGGGTCCGCTGGTATCCCGAAAGTGCCGTCGAGTTCGACGCATCGAATCGAACCTCCGATCGGGTGTGGGCTCGGTTCGCATGCTGTCCGCCCGGACCTCCGCTCGGCCCAAAAGTCCATGTCAGCTCGTGGGCGGGGATGACAACAGACGCGGTAACCCGCAGTTCCTCATCTCCTGGTCCCATCGTCGAATCCTACGGTCCATCGCCTCTACGCTTCCGGCCATGTCTGATTCACAATTGACCGGCGCCGAATGGATACTGAAATTCGCCGAAGAACTCGGGGTTGAACCCCTGACCGACGTCGAGGTCGAGGCGCTTCTTGATCTCGCTGGAGTCGCCGCCCACGCATCGGAACGGCTCGCCGCTCCCCTTACGTGTTATCTCGTTGGTCGCGCCGGCGTTTCACCGATCGATGCACTGGCAACCGCCAACCGACTCGCTGCTACGTAACCGGTTCCAGTAGACGTTGCGGGAGCATCCATGGCTGTGACGGCAACGCTCCGATCATGAACCGTTCCACGAGTTCGGGCGCAGTCACCGTTTCGTTGGCATCTGCGAGTCCGAGCGATACGGCAAGCACCGACAGAATCTCGGCGTCGGAACGACCGAGAGAATTCTGATCATCAAGAGTTACCGCCCCATGGCGCTTGGCGAGACGTTCGCCTCCGGGATCGAGCACGAGCGGAACGTGGGCGTACGTCGGCGACTCGATCCCGAGCATGCGAGCCACGAGTAGCTGTCTCGGTGTGGTCGACACCAGGTCGTCACCCCTGACTACTTCCTGCACTCCCTGATCCTGATCATCGACAACCACGACGACGTTGTAGGCGGGCATGCCATCGGCCCGACGAACCACGAAATCGTCGACAACACCCGACACTGGACCGACGAGTTGATCTACGAAAGACATCTCGGCTGCGTCAGCACGCAGGCGCAACGACGGTTTGCGACCCACGGTCTCGCGTTCAGATCTCTCGCGAGTCGAGAGGTCACGGCATGTCCCCGGATAACCCACGGGAGCGGCCGGTCCATGGGGCGCGGCAATTGCCGCGTGGGCCTCGGCCAGCATCTCCCGCCGCGAGCAGTAACAGGGATAGGTCCGACCGGCCGCAGTCAACGTTGCCAATGCGTCTTCATGCAGAGCGCGACGTTCGGACTGACGCACGATCGGGCCGTCCCAATCGATGCCGAGGCGAGAGAGGTGATCAATGGCCGACGCCTCATGCTCTGGTCGCGCGGACGCCTGATCCAAGTCTTCGATGCGCAGCAGGAAATCGCTCCCGGCATGGCGGGCGAATAGCCACGCCACCAGCGCCGTGCGTAGGTTTCCCAGATGCATTGTTGCTGATGGACTTGGCGCGAAACGGCCTACTGCCATCTGAACGCCGGTCAGAGTCGGGTGAGAATTTCTTCCCACAAATCGTTGTACGCCCGAGCGGATTGGCCGCCGCGCGCAAACGCAGTGACCGGTTGACGATGCACACCCATGCGCTCGATATCTGTGGCGGCGGGGATCCGGGTCATCAGAAGATCCGGACGGGCAACACGAAGTTCTTTAAGAAGATCCCTGTGCAAACGCTTGTGATTGTCGGCCATCGAGAAGAACCCGAGCATCCGTAGTTTGCGCACGATCGACGGATTGTCATCGATAAACGCATCCAACTGATCGAAGGTACGGATCGACAACGGCGTAGGAATGATCGGAACCAGTAGAGCGTCGGCGGCACGGAAGATACTTTCCGAAGTGAGCGAGATACTCGGCGCACAGTCCAAGAACACGTAGTCGTAATCGCCGCGAATGCTGTCGAGGATCTTGCGTAACCGAGCCAGCGGCTTGCGTTCCTCGTCAAGGAACGAGTCGAAATGGCGATAGGAGAAATCAGCCGGAACGATGTCGAGATTGTCGAAGTCAGTTGCCTTTACTGCATCCGAAAGTTCGCGATCGCCACTGGTGAGCGCATGACCACCGCCCTTCACCTTTGGCTTTACCCGGAAGTAGAAGGTGGCCGCCCCCTGCGGATCGAGATCCCACACGAGGACGCGGTTTCCCTGCATCGCCGCAACATGGGCAAGATTCACGGCCGTCGCCGTCTTCCCGACTCCGCCTTTGATGTTGTACGTGGCGAGGACCTTCATCGGCTGGACTCCGGAAGCTGGGTGAGACGTTTGAATGCACGACGCGTGCTGCGCGAGTCGAAGTCGTTGAATCGTGCCGAGAATTGTTCCCGAGCATTCAGACTGCGAACCGCGAGATGCTCAACCGTTCTTTCGATGGCGAGAATGGTGGGAGCAGCGGTACCCCGAGCGACCAGTTCCTCAGCCATTACCGCGAGAGTCGTCGCTTGTACCTCTGCGTCCTGGAACTCACCGAGCACATCCTGCATAGACCGGAGTGACTTTTTGACTAACTTCAGCGACTTCGCGTGGAACTGCGGGGCGAAAGATTCCAGCAGATAGCGCAGACGCTTGGCTTCCTTACGAAGGTCGTGAAGATCTGTTGGTATCGACTCGTCCGTAATCAAGCGTCCGTCGTGTTGAACATGACGCCATACCGTGCGGGCGCGATCGGCGATCACAGTGAACGCTGGCTTGGTCGCATCGACGAGAGGATCGTCCAGCGATAGCGACCATGCCTGATCGTCGGCGAGGAACGTCGACCACTCAGTGGCAAATCGAGTGCGGCGTTCCGATCGCATGTCGGCCAGCATCTGCGTGCGGCAGGCCACCTGTCGTTCGAGCAGCAGTTCGCGCAGCGGGGCGAGATCACCTTCTGCTTTGCCCAGCAGGCCGGCGGCCATCACAGAGAAATAGTCGAGGTGCACATCGGCGTCGCGCGTAGGCGTCGTGATTTCGCCGAGCCACTTGAACTCGTCGGCGAAATGCAATCGGCGCTCATCGGCGATGACACCTTCGGCTTCATGCAGTAGGACGCGAGTCCGACGCACGCCGATGCGGAAATCATGCAGGAACTCGTTGTCGTCACCCGCAAGCATTCCGGTGAAGGTCGAATTCATTACCTCAGCCATCGAGCGCAACGCCTCGCGCCATGCTTGCGATGCCGAGTTGAAACCAGCGCCGGGAGCTGCGGGCGCAGTCGCAGTAGGTGCAGTGGCGACGAGCGACTTACCGGTTTTCAGCCTCTTTGACAGTTCCTTCAACAGGATCCGGTATTCCTCGTCATACCCGCGCCGAGACTGAACCTCAATCGTGTTTGTCGACGACGATCCGTCGAGCGTGGATGAGCAGTCAAGCAAGACGCGCACAACCGTCTTGTCCTCATCATCGAGTTTTCCGAACGAGAACAACCCGGACCGATTTGCCGATGCGGCTACGAGTGGCCGAGTACCGGCGATACCAATCAATTCTTCGGCCTGATGGGAGTCGCCGATGTCGGACAAGGTCGTCGGGACCTCAGTGCCGGACAGGCGGATCCGTAGCCTCTGGGTTCCGTCGCAGGTCCAGATCAACGAACCTGACCCGAACCCATCGGCCGAGCGGCGCACCTCGAGCACTCCGCCGGCAGCGGCGATCCTGTTGTCGGCTGTATCGATGACGATCCGAGTGACCTGTTCTTCGCCGAGCAACTGCAGTCCGAAACGATCCGTCAGCATGTCGACAATGGCCGATGGGTCTTGCTGCCCCGCCAAGTCGAATCGTCGGATCTCGGTCACGTTGCTCCCCACATGCGTCAGTCAGGACGAAACCGAGGCTAGTGGCGAGCGACCCGCAATGAGGTCAGTTACGCGGCGGTTTCGGGATGAACGCGCTCGTCCGGCGAACGTACTCGCTATACCCGGGCCGTCTTTTCACGAGTGATTTCTCAAGGAGGGTTACCCCCGACACTCGACGCAGGAGCGTGGTCATCAGTATCGGGCCGACGATGCCGAGATACGCCCACCCACCGGCACCGAGCGAAACCAGAAGAATTCCCCACCACACACACGCGTCTCCGAAGTAGTTCGGATGACGCGTATAACGCCACAGACCTCGGTCCATGACCTGACCCTGCGATGCCGGATCAGCTTTGAAAGCCTTGAGTTGCGCATCGCCAACCGACTCGAATCCGAATCCGACCAACCAAACTGCGACACCGACGACGAGCAGAACTGACCAGCCTGTTGATCTCCCGACGATGCCGGCTCCGAACTGGAGCGGCAGTGAGACCACGAACATGAGCACACCCTGAGTCACAAAGACCGTCACCAGACTGATCAACCAGAAGCGTTCGCCATGCTTCTTCCTCATCGCCTTGTAACGGAAATCCTCACCGTGCCCGCGATTGCGCGTGAAGAGATGCAGAGAGAGCCGCACCCCCCAGATCGTGACGATAACAAGGAGCACGCCAACTCGTAGTTGATCGCCATCACCGACGATCGCGCTCGTCCAACCGACGATCACAAACCCGAGCGACCACACCGGGTCGACGATGGACGCATTCTTCAATACGAGACTCAGCAACCAGGTTGAGAACATGACAACCGCAATCGCCATCGCAGACCACACCATCACTGACCAGTTCATGGTCACCAAAGCTACGGCAACGACATCGAATGGATGATGACGAGTCGTTCCTCGGTCATCTCCCGGGCGGCGTAGGCCGGCCCTTCACGGGTGTTCCCCGAGTCGCGCAGGCCGCCGTAGGGCATCTGATCGGCCCGCCACGTCGGGACCTCATTCACTGTTACTCCCCCGAAGTCGAGGGTCCGGGCTGCAAGCATGGCGGTATCTAGATCCGCCGTGAAGATTCCGGCCTGCAATCCGTAGCGACTGTCGTTCGCCAGCCTCATGGCTTCGTGGACATCCTCGTAGGACTGAACTCCAACTACAGGACCGAAAATCTCTGTCCGACACACATCCATGTCTGCAGTGACGTCCGCTAGAACCGTCGGGGCAAGAATCCCATCGGCGCCAACGGCCCCACCTGTCACGATCCGCGCGCCGTCACGCACAGCATCCGCAATGCACTCGACAACACGGGTGGTTTCGTCACGGTCAATCAGCGAGCTCACGTCGGTCAAATCGTCGAACGGATCCCCAACGACCAGTCTGGCGAACGATGCAGTCAGGCGATCGACAAATTGCTCGGCAATCGATCGATGGACGTAGACCCGCTGCACCGAGATGCACGATTGACCAGCGAACGACGTTGCCGCGACAGCAATCTTGTCCGCCGCAAGCTCCCAATCAGCTGACGGCTCGATGATCACCGGCGCATTGTTCCCAAGTTCGAGTCCGACACGTTTGTGCGGAACTTTCTGGCGGATCCCCCAGCCGACGGCAGGAGATCCTGTGAATGTCACCATCGCAACATCGGGATGCTCAACGAGATGGTTCGCCGTGGCTCCCTTGCAGGTCACCACGTTGAGCCAACCGTCAGGCAGACCACATTCGTTGATGAGCATCTCGGCGAGGGCGAGTGCCGACAGCGGCGTCGATGACGCCGGCTTCAGGACAACCGGACATCCGGCGGCAATGGCCGGACCGATCTTGTGCACGACCAGATTCACAGGAAAGTTGAACGGAGAAATCGCAGCAACGACTCCGATCGGCACGCGCATCACAAAGCCGAGTTTGTGCGCGCCGGCGCTGGATGCATCAAGCGGGATTGTTTCGCCGGTCAGCGTTCGACCCACCGCTGCAGAGAAACGAAAGGTATCGACGGCGCGCATGACCTCGCCCCGAGCGGTCTTGATCGGCTTTGCCGCCTCGGCCGCGATCCTTTGTGCGAACTCCTCTGATCGCGCCGCGAGTCGTACTGCAGCAGCATCAAGGATCTCGGCGCGCTGCCAGGCCGGAAGCGCGCCCTCATCGCGGCGAGCGACCGCGGCCGCCACGGCGGCATCGATGTGTGCTTCGGTCCCAATCGGCACTCGGCCGACCTCAGCGCCGTCATACGGCGACGTCACGATGCTTGATTCCGCAGTCGTCACGAGATCTGCACCAATACGCATTGGAGTCATTTCGGCCATGAAGAACTCTCCGTCTTGTCGGTGCGCGGACTGCCTGGTGTTGCCGGTTGCCTGGTGTTGCCGGTTACTAGGTGTTGCGGGGAAAACCGAGATCGGGACCACGTGTCGCCGGATCGGCCCAGCGAGCCGTCATCGTCTTGGCCCGCGTGTAGAAGTTCACGCCCTCGCTGCCGTGCGCTTTCGTGTCGCCGAACAGCGAATCACCCCAGCCACCGAACGAGTGATACGCCACGGGCACCGGAATAGGAACATTGATGCCCACCATTCCGGCCTCAATGTCCTGTTGGAACCGACGTGCCGCGCCGCCGTCACGGGTGAAGAGCGCGACACCGTTCCCGAAAGCCGATTCGTCCACCAGCGCGACTGCTTCGTCATAGCTCGCAACTCGGACGACGCACAGAACGGGACCGAAAATCTCCTCAGACCAGATCCGCATATCAGTGGTGACGTTGTCGAACAGACACGGCCCCAGCCAAAACCCGTCGGGACGATCCTGAACCACGATGTCGCGGCCATCAAGAATCAGCGTTGCCCCCTCGTCCACTCCAAGATCGACGTAACTACGAACCCGGTCCCGATGGATGTTGGTCACGAGCGGACCCATGTCGATACCTTCGCTGCGACCATCGCCGATTCGGAGCACCTTCGCCCGTTCGACAATTGCGGTGACGAGTTCGTCGCCAACCGGATCAACTGCGACGACAACCGAGATCGCCATGCATCGCTCGCCAGCCGACCCGTAGCCCGCGCTTATCGCTGCGTCGGCGGCGGCTTCGAGATCGGCATCGGGCAGAACGATCATGTGGTTCTTGGCTCCACCGAGAGCCTGCACCCGCTTGCCGGAACCTGTGGCAGAAGTCGCAACGTGGCGGGCGATAGGCGTCGAACCGACGAAGCTGACGGCGCGGACACGATCGTGACCGATGAGCGCATTGACTGCAGTCGCATCACCGTGGGCGACGTTGAGCACCCCATCAAGGAGTCCCGCCTCGGTGAACCATTGGGCAAGTAGCACTGCTGCGCCAGGATCGCGTTCACTCGGTTTGAGGATGAAGGTGTTGCCGCACGCGATCGCCACCGGAAGCATCCACAGCGGAACCATCGCCGGGAAGTTGAACGGCGTGATACCTAGCGCCGGCCCGACTGGCTGACGAACGGTCCAGACATCGACATCAGTCGAGACCTGCTCGTTGTAGGTGCCCTTAAGTAGTTCGCCAACCCCACACGCGAACTCCACGACTTCAATGCCCCGGCCGACCTCGCCGAGCGCATCGGACAAGACCTTGCCGTGTTGGGCGGTAATGACACCAGCAAGTGTTTCTCGTCGCTCGCTCAGAATCTCGCGGTACGCGAACATCACTCGTGTTCGAGTTGCCACCGACGACGAACGCCACGACTGGAACGCTTCGAACGAGGACTCGGCGATCACATCACAATCAGATTCCGATGCGAGCCGGACCTGGGCAGCGATTTCCCCTGTGGCCGGATCGAAAACGGGCGACATTTGGGTCGAGTCACCAGCCCATGACGCACCATTCACCCAGTGCTGGATTACTCCTGTTGTGACACCGTCGATTTGTGGTGTTTCGGCAATGGGATTCACGCCGACAACTTGGCATTTGTCGAACGGAGGACATCAATGAGGATCGCGGTTCCATCGGCGCACTCCTCGTCGGTGAGGGTGAGGGGCGGCGCAATCCGGAGACAGTTTCCGTACAGACCACCCTTCCCGACAAGCAGCCCGTTCTCGCGACACGCCTCAAGCACCACCGTCGCGGCCGCAGCATCCGGAGTACGGCCGTCGGGTGCGACGAGTTCGATGCCGACCATCAGCCCCTTGCCTCGCACATCACCTACAACTTCGAGTTCTTCGACAAGGGGACGCAACTTGGTCATCATCGCCGTTCCCTGTCGCAGCGAATTGGCCTGAAGATCATTGGAAAGTAGGTACTCAAGATTGGCGAGGGCACCAGCGCACACAAGCGGATTACCGCCGAAGGTTGAGATGGAGTTGGCGTTCACACTGTCCATGAGTTCTGCCCCAGCGACAACACCGGCCATGGCAAGGCCGTTACCCAAACCCTTGGCGAACGTGAGCATGTCGGGTTCGAGATTCTGTGCCTGATAGCCCCAGAAGTGCTCGCCGGTGCGACCCCATCCGGTCTGCACCTCGTCGGTGATCCAGAGAATTCCAAACTCGCGACACACCTCCTGCAACGCGCCAAACAGGCCGTCGGGGGGAACCGTGAAACCGCCGACTCCCTGAATCGGTTCAGCAATCATGCACGCGACGTCGCCGGCCGTGGTTGTCGCGATGACGTGACGAAGATCCTCGACGATCGCGTCGACGAATCCCTTCTCGTCGCGATCGCGGAACGGCGACCGGAAGGTGTCGCCGTTGTGCACATACGAAACCGCGAACGGCGAAAGACTTGATGAAGACCAACCGCGGTTGCCCGTGACGCCCATCGTCGCAAACGAGCGACCGTGATAGCTATTGCGAAGGGCAAGAATTTGATTCGACCGGCGTACCGTCGAGGCCAGCAGCAGTGCAGTCTCGTTGGCCTCAGAGCCAGACGTCGCGAAGAACACCTTTGCGTCGGGAATGCCAGACAGTGCTCCGACGCGTTCGGCCAACTCGATCATCGGCTCGATGAGATAGAGCGTCGAGGTGTGGACCATCTTGCCGGCCTGCTCGCGGATCGCGTCGACGACTTCCGGCAACGAATACGCCGTCATGGTGGTGAGGATTCCGCCAAAGAAATCGAGATAGCGGCGCCCCTCCGCATCGATCACATGACGGCCCTCGCCGTCGACGAGTGCGATCGGATCCTTGTAATACAGCGCCAGCCAATCGGGAAGCGCCCGGCGATGTCGGGCAAGAAGTTCGGCATGGGTGGACACGGATATCGGTTCCCTCTCCCGGCTCGAAACCGGGTACGCGTTTCGGGATCATTGTGTCACCGATCGACCCGATTACAGCGAGAGCGGCAGCGATTCCATTCCGCGCAGAACAAGCCGGCCGTTCCAGTCCGGTGCGTCGGCGGCTGCGCGCACGTCAGGGAACCGTCGAATCAGGCCGGTGATGGCCTCTGTCCCCTGCAGCCGGGCCAGTGACGCGCCCAAGCAATGGTGCGAGCCGCTGCCAAACGAGAGGTGACGGGCAGCATCAGTACGGCGCAAATCGAGCTCATCGGCCGTCGGTCCGAATACCGCCGGGTCACGGTTGGCTGAGCCGAGCGATGTGAACACGAACGTTCCGGCCGGAATTTCCCGACCATGGATCTCCATCTCCTGGAGCGAAATGCGACGGGACAACTGCACCGGGGAATCAAAGCGCAGGAGCTCATCGATCGCAGTCGCATCCACTGCAGGATCGTCGCGCCAGAGTTCGAGCTGCTCGCGGTTCTGGAGCAACGCCCAGGTGCCATTACCGATCAGATTCACCGTCGTTTCGTGGCCGGCGATGTAAAGGAGCATTACCTGCTCCAGTAGTTCGATGTCGCTGAGTTTGTCGCCATCGGCTTCAGCGTCGATGAGAGCCGTCAGGAGATCGTCACCGGGGTTGCGTCGCTTCCATGCGATGACCTCGCCGAGATGCGTCCGCATGTTCTCGCCCGCCTGTAGTGCGACGCGTAGCTCGTCCGGGCCGATGGTGAAATCGAGGATCCGCACAAGAGCGTGCGACCACGAGCGCACCTGATCGCGATCTTCGGTGGGCATCCCCATCATTTCCGAGATCACCGTGAATGGAAGCGGGAACGCGAGATCGGCAATGAGATCCATCTCACCCCGGGCCTCGACTGCATCGAGATGCCGCTCGACGACGCTTGCAATCATCGGCTGCAATTCGGCGATTCGACGCGGCGTAAACACTGAGCTGACGAGTTTGCGCAATCGCGTGTGATCCGGCGCATCAAGGTTCAGTATCGATACCCGCTCCCTGAACTCGTAGTCCGGGGCGACCTCAGCGATTAACTGGGCCCGCATCCGCTCGCGTTCAGGATTGATCGCTACGGCCTTGCGCTCTTCGACACTCATCGAGGTGTCGCGCAGCAGGCCAAGCGCATCGGCGTGTTCGAACACGATCCACGGCCCAAACGGAAGCTCCTGGATAGGCGCGGTCTCGCGTTGCTCCCTCAGATGGGGATACGGATCAGCGGCATAACCAGGTTCGAACGGATTGAACATGGTGACTGTCTACAGCGACAGCAATCAGTGCGACAGATTCAGTGAGGCAGTTCGCGGAACGGAGTCGTGCGATCGTTGCTCGGCTCCCGGGGAAGCCCGAGTACGCGCTCGCCGACGATGTTGCGCTGCACATCCTCAGTGCCGCCGCCGATGCGGGCCATCCATTGTCCGGTGAACACCATTGATTGCCAATAGCCCTCGTCCGGAGCGTCCTCGCCCCAGAGCATTCCGGCCGCACCCATGATTTCCTCCACCAGATCGCCCTGGAACGCGAGGCGATCCGAAACGGCGATCTTCGCCACCGAAACTTCTGGACCGGGGGCGATGCCCTGACTCGCCGCGGTTCGCATACGGAATCCCGTGTAGCGCGAGATCTCGTAGCTGATGTAAAGGTCAACAAGTTTCTGACGCATGACGAGATCGTCCGTAACTCCGAAACGACGAGCCAGTTCAAGCACTGTTCCGAAACTCATACCGTGACCGGAACCGATGTCGGCACGCTCGCTCGTGAGCGTGGTCATTGCCACAGCCCAACCGCCATTGACCTCACCGAGAACGTTCTCCTTCGGAATGCGCACCTCTTCGAGGAAGACCTCGTTGAATTCGGCACCACCCGTCGCTTGCTTCAGCGGACGAACATCAATGCTAGGTGACCGCATGTCGAGCAGGAAGTACGTGATGCCGCGGTGCTTGGGTGCATCCCAGTCGGTGCGGGCCAACAACATGCCCCAGTCGGCCACATGTGCCGACGAGGTCCAGACCTTCTGGCCGCTGATGACCCACTCATCACCATCGAGTTCGGCCTTCGTGCGCAGACTCGCGAGATCAGAACCGGCGTTGGGTTCACTAAATAGCTGACACCACACCTGCTCGCCACGAAGAATCGGCTTCAGGAAGTCCTGCTTCTGCGCCTCAGTTCCGTGAACGATGATCGACGGACCGACCATGCCCGTCGCCTGGGCGAACATCCCGGTCGGTACATCAAAGAGTGATTCCTCTTCGAGGAAGATCCCTTGCTGCAGACCCGTGAGTCCGCGACCGCCGTACTCGACCGGCCAAGTGAGTCCCGCCCAACCGGCATCGGCCTTTGCCCGCTGCCAGTCGCGGCAGGCCTGAACGTGTGCGTGCTCGTCCTCCGCCATCGTGCTCATGGTCACCCGGAGCTGTGACGAGTCCTTCGCCCCGGCCCGAGCCGAAAGGAATGCGCGGCTTTCGGCGCGGAACTCGGCCTCTTGCGGTGTTTCGTCGAAATCCACGGTCAGACCCCCTGAGAATGTGAATGCCCTTCATCTTGGCCATGTTCGGGCCCGGTGGCCAAGTCACAGATTTCTAGGTGCCCGTCCACTGAGGTGGTCGCTTCTCGAAGAAGGCGGTCACGCCTTCGATCGTGTCGGCGGCCGTTCGTATGACGTCTTCCGAACTGACCGTGCGATCCCATCCCGCCGATTCGGTTTCTGCGCCCATGTCAGCGAGGAAACTCATCGTCTCGCGCACTGCCACCGGGCCGTTCGCACAGATCCTCTCGGCTAGCGCGACCGCAGCGTCTACCGCGCCGCCCGATTCGGTGATCTCGTTGACGAGACCCAGACGCTCGGCCCGCATTGCGTCGATGGAGTCGCCGGTCAGGAGCATCTCGCGAGCGATGTTCAACGGAAGCGCGTTCGGGGCCCGGAAGAGTCCGCCACAGATCGGAACCAAGCTTCGCTTCACCTCGGGCAGGCCAAACTCGGCCGTCACCGATGCGATCACGAGGTCACAGGACAACACGATCTCGAACCCACCGCCGAGCGCGGCGCCTTCGACCGCGGCGATGAGCGGCTTCGGACGCGACCGACGGATGATCCCGTACTGACCGCCGCGTTCGGTTGAGTGAACACCTGCCTTCAAATCAGTCCCGGCAGAGAACACCGTGCTCGTTCCGGTGATGACCCCGGCCCAGAGTTCATCATCGTCCTCTAGGAGGTTCAATGCTGCGTCAATCCCTTCGGCCATCTCCACATCTATCGCGTTGCGCTTAGCCTCGCGTTCGAGCCGAATAACGAGAACTCGTCCCCGTACTTCTGTCTTTACTGTCTCCGACATTCAGTTCCTGTTCATTCAGTGCTTGATTATTCAGTGCTTGATCATGACGTGTTTGAGCTCGGTGTAAGCCTCGATTGCGTACTGTGACATGTCCTTGCCGTAGCCGCTGTTCTTGAAACCACCGTGGGGCATCTCGGAGATGATCGGGATGTGATTGTTCACCCAGATCGTGCCGAACATCATCGAACGAGACATGCGCATCGCTCGCCCGACATCGCGGGTCCAGACTGATGCGGCCAACCCGTAATCGATGTCGTTCGCCCATGCCAGCGCCTGATCCTCATCGGCAAACTTCTGCACGCTGATGACGGGACCGAAGACTTCGCGCTGCACAAGTTCCGAATCCTGCGCCGGACTCGCGACGACGGTCGGGGAATAGAAATAGCCGGGCCGATCGAGCACCGAGCCACCAACCACGACCCGCGCACCTGATGCCACGGCCCTCGACACCATGCCGTCAACTCGATCGCGTTGAGCAGCAGAGATCACTGGACCCACATTCGTGGCCGCATCAAGCGGATCACCGGTGATCAGTGCACTGACGGCGGCTTCGAGGCCGGCCACCAAGTTATCGAATACCCCCGGGCCGGCGATGACACGACAGGGCGCTGTGCAGTCCTGACCCGAGTTGTAATACGCGGTTTCGGAAAGACACGCAACAACGGCGTCAATATCTGCGTCGTCGAACACGACGACTGGCGCCTTCCCGCCGAGTTCAAGGTGAACCCGTTTGAGCGTGTCGGCGGCGTTGCGAGCGATGAGCTTGCCCGTGTTCACATCGCCAGTGAGCGACAACATGGCGATACCCGGATGCCGCACGATTGCATCGCCCGCGCTTTCGCCCTGACCAGTGACAACGTTGAACACACCGACCGGCAGGATGCCTTCGGTAAGTTCAGCCAGCCGGAGTGCCGACAGCGGCGTGAGCTCCGAGGGCTTGAGGATGAACGTGTTGCCGGCGGCGAGTGCAGGGCCCATCTTCCAGATCGCCATGTTGAGCGGGTAGTTCCAGGGGGCGATCCCGGCCACAACTCCCAACGGGTCACGGCGCAGCATCGAGGTGTGATCCTCCATGTACTCACCGGCGGCTTGGGTCTCCATCGTGCGGGCTGCGCCTGCGAAGAACCGAAGGTTGTCGACAGTGAGATCGAACTCGAAGTCAATGATCGATGCCGGCTTACCGACGTTGTTCATCTCCATGAGTTTCAGTTCGTCGAGATTGTCTTCGATGCGATCGGCTAGTGCGAGCAAGGCCTCCGAACGGGCCCGCGGAGTGGCGATTCCCCACTCACGGAAGGCGAGTGTCGCCGCCGAGACCGCAGCATCGACATCGGCGGCGCCGCTCGACGCGACCGTGGCGATCGATTCCCCGGTGGCCGGGGCCAGAACCTCGTCGGTGGCACCATTTTTTGCGGGCACCCACGCCCCGCCGATGAAGTTCTCGAGCGACATACCTGCTCCTCATGACCGTGATGGTCCCGGAACGGAACCGGGACGAACCCCGGAATCGTGGGTCACTGGGCGCCCGAGTGCAAGCGATTCCGAATGCAATCGATTTTCTCCGGGTCACAGCCGACATTTCATGTGAACGTCGACCCATCCATGAGGAATACTGAATACTCACGGGCAGTGCGACAACCGGACGCAATCGTCGCAACCACGGAGGGGTGAGAACTGAGCGAGAACTCGACTTCAGTGTCTGGCGGGATCCAATCTCGATCCAATGACACCGTGATCGAAATCGACCACGTCGTGAAGCGCTTCGGCGATTTCACCGCCGTCGACGATGCTCACTTCTCCATCGCTCAAGGCGAGTTCTTCTCCATGCTTGGGCCGTCCGGTTGCGGCAAGACCACGACTCTCCGGATGATCGCCGGTTTCGAGCAGCCCACGTCTGGCGCCATTCGTCTCGACGGCGCAGATGTATCCCGAGTTGCTCCCAACCGGCGCGACGTCAACACCGTGTTCCAGCAGTACGCGCTGTTCCCCCACATGAACGTGTACGACAACGTCGCCTTCGGTCCCCGTTCGAAGAAACTCGATAAGGCCACCATCGCCAAGCGCGTCCCCGAGATTCTCGACATCGTGCGTCTCGCCGATTTCGCCGGGCGCCGACCGGCCCAGTTGTCAGGTGGCCAGCAACAGCGCGTCGCTTTGGCTCGAGCACTAGTCAACCTTCCAAAGGCCCTTTTGCTTGACGAACCGCTCGGCGCACTTGATCTCAAGTTGCGCCACGCGATGCAGTTCGAGCTCAAGCGCATCCAGCGCGAGGTAGGAATCACCTTCGTCTATGTCACCCACGATCAGGAAGAGGCCCTGACGATGAGTGACCGCATTGCCGTCATGTCCGATGGTCGCGTCGAGCAGATCGGTACCCCCGCAGAGATTTACGACACTCCTGCCACCGTCTTCGTCGCCGGATTCATCGGACAGGCCAATCTCTGGCCGGCAACGGTCACGTCGCGCCGCGGCGACAGTGCGGAACTCACTGCACTCGGAGTGGCCGGTCTTCGAGCTACGTGCCACGTCGACGGCGTCGACGCAAATGCCAGCGCAGTGTTGATGGTCCGTCCCGAGCGAGTGTCGATCTCGGCCACCGAGCCCACCGGCGATATCCAACGCGTGTGCGGCACCGTCACGGACCTCACCTTTCAGGGACCAATCGTTCGCCTCGCGCTCACCGCCGCCGACGGTTCCACCATCATCGCAAACGTCGATCCCGATGCCGACCTACCCATGCTCCGACCCGGAGACATGGTCTGGGCGTTCTGGTCGACCGACGCAGCATGTGTCCTTCCCACCCAACCCCAAGTTCCATCTTCCATTCGATCCACTCAGGAGAACTGACGATGACCAACCAGACCGATCCCGAAATCCTTGCCGCATTTGCGGCCCGACAGACCTCACGCCGCCGGTTCCTCGGTATGGGCGGACTCGCCCTCGGTGGCCTCGCCCTCGGGCCGACCCTTCTTGCCGCATGCGGTTCGGGATCAGACAGTTCCGGCGGCAGTTCATCGAACGGCAGCATCACGATGCTCAACTGGCCGCTTTATCTCGAGGACGATGATCCGACGACGTCACCGACCATCAAGGGATTCACCGACGCCACCGGCATCAAGGTGAACTACCTCCCCGACATCGACGGCAATGAGTCGTTCAATACCAAGTATGCCGACACCCTCGACAAGGGCCAGGGCATCGGGGCCGACATCATCGTGCTCACCAGTTGGAATGCTGCTGCCTACATCGAAGCCAACCGCGTGGAGGCATTCGACGCCGCCACATTCCCGAACAAGAAGAACATCGTTCCCCGCCTCGCCAATCCTTCGTGGGATCCGAACCGCCAATATTCGATTCCGTGGGCGATCGGTCAGACCGGCATCGCCTACTGGCCCGACAAAGTCGGCGGAAAGATCACCGACGTCAACGCCATCTTCGATCCGAAATTCAAGGGCAAGGTCACCGTCCTCGACGAACTGCGCGACACCGTCGGGCTCACCATGCTCGGCATGGGAACGAACCCCACAACCGGCACGATCGGCGAGATGCTCGCCGCCGTGGACAAGATCGGCAAAGCGCGCGACGCCGGCCAGTTCAAGAAGATCGCCGGAAATAGCTACACCGAGGATCTCGCACTCAAAGACACCTGGATCGCCGTTGCGTGGTCGGGCGACATTGCCCAGTTGCAGATCGATAATCCTGGTCTTGAGTGGGTCATCCCCAATCAGGGCGGCATGCTCTGGGTTGACAACGCAATGATTCCCGTCGGAGCAAAGGACCCTGAGGGCGCCAACAAGTTCCTCAACTACGTCTACGACCCCAAGGTCGCCGGCCCGTTGTACGAGTCGATCAACTACGGCTCGGCCGTCACCGGCGCCGAGAAGTACATGTCCCCCGAGGCGCAGGCGAGTCCCTTCATCAATCCTCCCTCAACTCCGCAGTTGTACGAGTTTGATGTCATCTCGGAGGCAGACACCGAAGAACTCACCCGCGCCTTCACCGCCGCAACCGAGCAGTAGCGGACCTTCCGAAGTCGATGACATCCATCGCCGCGCCCGCTCCGGTTCGTCGTCCCCGTCGCAAGCGCGATCGGGACGAAACCGGCGTGCGAGCGCGGCGATGGTTCATCCCGTATCTGCTGCTCGCCCCGGGTGGGCTCTGGCTCGCAGTGTTCTTCGTTTTTCCACTGTTCAGCCTTGGCCGGCTCTCGCTTGAGGACGGCGGCCTCTCGAATTACTCGCAGGTGCTTTCGGATAACTCGACGGTAATCATCCGGACATTCACGTACGCCGCAATCGCCACACTTGCCGCGATCGTCATCGGCTACCCGCTTGCGTACGTGATCGCAACAAAGGGCGGGCGTTACAAGAACCTGTTGCTCGCACTCGTCGTCCTTCCGTTCTTCGTCACCTATCTCGTGCGCACCCTCGCCTGGAAGATCCTCCTGTACGACGGAGGACCCGTAGTCGGATTCCTCCACAACATCGGCGTACTAAGTGAGAGTCAGGGCATTCTCGGTTCCCCGTTCGCCGTTGTCGCGGCACTGACCTACAACTTCCTTCCGTTCATGGTGCTGCCCATCTACGTCAGCATCGAGAAGATCGACTGGCGACTGCTCGAAGCCGCCGCCGACCTCTACGCGAGCCCCGCCCGCGCCTTTCGAAAAATCACTCTTCGACTTTCGCTCCCCGGACTATTCGCCGGGACACTGCTGACGTTCATTCCTGCGGCCGGCGATTTTGTGAACTCCGAACTCCTCGGGTCGGATCGAACCGTCATGATCGGCAACATCATCGAAGCGAACTTCGGCAGGGAGTTCTTCCGGCCCGAACTTTCGGCGCTGTCGTTCATGTTGATGGCGATCATCCTCATCGGTGTTGCCATCTACGCACGGATGCTCGGCACGGAAGAGATCGCATGAACTCATCAGCATCTCTGCACAAACTCGGTCGGTTCGCCCTTTGGTTCTGGGCCGGACTCGGTCTCCTGTTTCTTTTCACGCCGATCCTCGTCACCATCGTCTTCTCGTTCAACGAACCGGCCGGCAAATACAACTACATCTGGAACAAGTTCTCGCTGGCGGCGTGGGCCGATCCGTTCAAGTACCCGGAGCTCTCGGAGGCGTTGATCTTCAGCCTCAAAGTTGCGGTCGTCGTCACGATCATCGCAACCATTCTCGGAACGCTGATGGGTGTCGCCATGGTGAAGTACCACTTCAAGGCCAAGGGCCTCGTTGGCGCGATCCTGATTCTGCCGTTGACGATGCCGGAAGTCGTCCTCGGCTTCTCAATCCTCACGTTGTTCGTGTCGATCAACTGGTCGCGCGGCTTCATCACGATCGTGATCGCACAGGTCATGTTCTCGGTGAGTTACGTCGCCACCACCGTGCGGGCCCGCATCCGCGGATTCGACTGGCGACTCGAGGAAGCCGCGCTCGATCTCGGGGCATCGTCGTGGCGAACCTTCACCCGGGTGACGCTTCCGCTCATCGCCCCCGGAGTCGTGGCCGCGGCCCTGCTTACGTTTGCCCTCTCGCTCGACGATTTCATCATCACGTATCTGAACTCGGGACTCGACAACACCTTCCCCATCCAGATCTGGAATATGAAACGCAGTCGCATCCCGGTGCAGATCAACGTGTTCTCCACCGCACTGCTGCTTCTCAGCGTCCTGACTGCCGTCCTCGTCGTGGTGCAGGGACAGCGTCGGGCCCGAAAAATGGCTGGAATGACTATTTAGGAACCGATTTCCACGATTATTCGGATTTTCGCAACGGAATCGATTGTCGTCACCCGATTTAGCGGGCAGAATCGGCAGACCAAACATGGTCGGACCGAATCAGGTCGGCCCTCTCAGAGAGTCTTCCCATGACCCGCTCGCCCGCGGAACTCCAGCAACTCGCCAGTGACCACCTGTGGGGACATTTCTCACGACTCGATCCCGGCGACGGAGCGGCTCCGATCATGGAGCGCGGGGAGGGTTGCCGCATCTGGGATGTGAATGGCAACGAGTACCTCGATGGTCTCTCTGGCCTCTTCACCGTGCAGATCGGTCACGGACGAGCTGAGTTGGCCGAAGCCGCCGGCACACAGGGCGCCGAACTCGGGTACTTCCCGATCTGGACGTACGCCCATCCGAAGGCCATCGAACTCGCGGCCCGCATCGCTGCCCTCGCCCCCGGCGATCTCAACCGCGTGTTCTTCACGACGAGTGGCGGCGAAGCAGTTGAGTCGGCCTGGAAACTCGCCCGCCAGTACTTCAAGCTCATCGGCCAGCCGCTGCGCACCAAAGCGATCACGCGGTATCTCGCGTATCACGGCACAACTATGGGGGCGCTCTCGCTCACCGGCGTGCCTGCGTTCCGACAGATGTTTGAACCGCTTGTCCCCGGAGTCGGCCGTGCCGCGAACACCAACCGATACCGATGTTCATTCTGCGCTGGTGAAGAAGCGTGCAACCTCGGCTGCGCCGATGACATCGAAACGATGATCCTGCGCGAAGGCCCTGAGAGCGTCGCCGTCGTCTTTCTTGAACCTGTGCAAAACGCCGGAGGCTGCTTCACGCCGGGTGACGGCTACTTCGACCGTGTGCGCGGGATCTGTGACAAGTACGGCGTCCTGCTCGTTTCCGACGAAACCATCTGCGCATGGGGCCGCCTCGGAGCGATGTTCGCCAGTGAACGTCTCGGTTACCAGCCCGACATCATCACCACCGCCAAAGGCCTCACGTCCGGCTATTCACCGCTCGGGGCCATGATCGTGAGCGATCGGATCGCCGAACCGTTCAAAGCACCGAGCGCGTCATTCGCTCACGGTTTCACGTTCGCTGGTCATCCGGTGAGTTGCGCCGTCGCACTCGCCAACCTCGATGTCTTCGAACGGGAAGACATCGTCGGTCATGTGCTCGCCAATGAGGACGCTTTCCGAGCGACGCTCGAGAAACTTCTTGATCTTCCTATCGTGGGCGACGTTCGCGGTATGGGTTATTTCTACGGCATCGAATTGGTGAAGGACCCCGTCACGCGCCAAACGTTCACTGCTGAAGAGGCGGAGCTCCTGTTGCGCGGTCACCTCTCGAAGCGCCTGCTTGAACTCGGACTTATCTGTCGCGCCGACGACCGCGGTGATCCCGTGATCCAGCTCGCGCCGCCGCTCATCTCCGGGCCCGCCGAGTTCGACGAGATTGAGTCCATCCTGCGCGTCGCCCTCATCGAGGCGATGGAGATCATCGGCATGACCGCCACGAAGCGCTTGGCCGTCACGTGAACCCACTCACCGTCGGCATCCCGAGAGAGGTCAAGCATGACGAGCACCGCGTCGCGATCACGCCCGACGGTGTGCGGGAGTTGCTCCACGCTGGTGCTGAGGTTCTGATTGAGGCCGGAGCGGGTGCCGACTCGTCCATTCCTGACGATGACTTCGCCCGGGCCGGCGCCATCATCGTCGCCAGCGCCGCCGAAGTCTGGGAGCGAGCGCAACTCGTGTGCAAGGTGAAGGAGCCGCTCGAATCCGAGTTCTCTTATTTCCGCGAAGGTCTCGTGCTCTTCACCTACCTACATCTCGCTGCGTATCCCGCGGTCGGCGATGCATTGACCAAAGCCGGAGTCATCGGTATCGCCTACGAGACCGTTCAGGTCGCTGACGGATCGTTGCCCCTGCTCGCCCCGATGAGCGAAGTGGCGGGGCGTATGAGCGTGCAGATCGGCGCCCATTTCCTCGAACGACACAACGGCGGCCGCGGTGTTCTCCTTGGTGGAGCGCCGGGTGTTCGTCCGGCGCGCGTCGCGGTTCTCGGTGCGGGCAATGTCGGTTGGAATGCTGCCTGGATGGCGGCCGGCCTCGAAGCCGAAGTCGATCTCCTCGACAAAAACATCGATCGACTCCGTCATGTCGATCAGATCCAAATGGGTCGCATCACCACCCTCACCTCCAACCGCGGTGTCGTCGAACGCACCGTGGCCGAAGCCGATCTCGTGATTGGCGCAGTGCTTGTCCCGGGCGGTCGAGCTCCGATTGTCGTGAGCGAGGACATGGTCTGTTCGATGAAACCCGGAGCGGTCATCATCGACATCGCTATCGATCAGGGCGGGTGCATCGAGACATCGCACGAGACCACTCACTCCGATCCCGTCTTTGTGAAGCACGGCGTCGTTCATTACGCCGTCGGCAACATGCCCGGAGCGGTTCCCCATACCTCCACCCACGCACTCACCAATGCCACGCTGCCGTATCTCACGGAACTCGCTCGTCTCGGTCCCGTCGAGGCCGTGCGCCGCGATCCTGCGCTCGCTCTCGGCGTCAACACCGCCGGCGGTCACATCGTGAACGCCGCTGTCGCCGAAGCTCTCGGTCAGACCCCTGTCGATGTCCATGTCGCGCTGAGCACTCAATCATGAAGGCTCCCAGTCGTCCCCATCTTGGCAACGCTGGCGGAATCATTCGCCCGGCCGCATCAGTCACTATCGACGAGATCGACAAGTCGATCATCCGCGAACTCCAAGTCGACGGCCGCATGCCATACGCAAAGCTCGGCCCCGCGGTCGGATTGTCGCAGGCGGCGGTTCGTCAACGTGTTCAGCGGCTCATGGACAGCGGAGCGATGCAGGTTGTTGCCGTCACCGATCCCATTGCCGTCGGGTTCACGCTCGAAGCAATGATTGCCATCAACGCTGACGGCGATCTCCGAAAAGTTTCCGATGCACTCGCAGAGATTCCCCAGGTCACCTACGTCGTGATCATCGCCGGACGCTACGACCTCATGTGCGAGGTGGTCTGCGAAGGATCAGATGAACTTCTTGAACTCGTCAACGATGTCGTTCGGGCTATTCCCGGTGTGAGTCACGCCGAGACATTCACCTACTTACACCTTGCTAAGCAGTCCTATAGCTGGGGAACGCGCTGATCGAGTCCGCCAATGCGGCGACACAAGCATCGAGTTGCTCGTCGGAGATCACCAGCGGCGGACAGAAGGCAATGACCGAAGCGCCGATGGGTCGTGCGATCACGCCGCGTTCGAGCATCGCGTTCCGCACGGCCGGCGCGGCCATTCCTTCAGGTAAAACAGCCGACCAGATCCCGCCGACACCGCGCGACTCCACCAATGCTCCTGCCTCAACGAGCTTGGCCAACCCGCCTCCAATGCGTTCGGCAATGACCGGCACCCTGTCGAAGAGATTCTCCTCGAGCAGCAATGCGGTGTTGGCAAGAGCAGCGGCACACGCCGTCGGATGACCCGAATACGTGAAGCCGTGGCGAAGGATGAACTGCGGGTCGGCCTCAATCACGTCAAGTACGGCCGAACCGACGACGACGCCGCCTAAGGGCAGATAACCAGATGTGCATGCCTTCGCGAACGTGATCATGTCGGGGACGACGTCGTAGAACTCGGCGGCGAACCATGTGCCGAGTCGACCAAAGCCGGTGATCACCTCGTCAAAGATCAGCAGTGCGCCGTGCTCGGTGCACAGCTCGCGCAGCCGCTGCAGATAGCCGGGTGACGGCGGGTAAACGCCACCGGCCCCCTGGACTGGTTCGGCGATCACTGCAGCGATCGACGCACCGTGCTGTGCGAAGAGTGACTCGGCATCGGCAATGTCCTGCGCGTCGATCTGATGCACCGTTTCGATCAACGGTCCGAAGTGTTCTTGATTCAGCGGAAGGCCCTGCGCCGACAATCCTCCGTAGGTGACTCCGTGATACGAGTTCTTCCGGCCGACGATCGCATTGCGCTCGGGATGTCCACTCAGCGAATGGGTGAGACGAGCCAACTTGATGGCGGTATCGACCGCTTCCGAACCCGACGAGGTGAAGAAGATCCGCGAGTCAGGAACTGGTGCGGCAGCCGCGACGAATGCCGCAAAGCGTTCGACGGTCTCGTTGGTGAAGATGTCGAACGTGTTGTAGTTCTCAAGAACCGCCATCTGCGAGGCCACGAAGTCGACGATCTCCCAGCGAGCATGGCCCACGTTGCAGTACCAGAGGCTGGCCAATCCGTCGACGTATTCGTTGTCCTTGTCGTCCCAGACCGTCGCCCCGTCACCGCGCACGATGGTGATGAACTCCTCGGCCTGCGCTGCGGGGCGGGCAAACGGGTGCAGGAATGGGCTACGCGACATGACAGACCTTGTCGGGTTGAGGATCGAAGGACTCGTTCGGCTTCCCGGAAGTCTCCCACGGTCACTAGCTTTGAACCGTGGTTGCTCCTCCGAGTCCGACAGGTCGTATCGGGGTCTATCCGGGTTCGTTCGACCCGGCGACCATCGCCCACGTCCATCTCGCGACCTTGACTGTTGAGTATTTCCAGCTCGACCGACTCGATTTCGCTATCTCGGCGAGCACACTCGGCAAAATCGACTCTGAACTTGGCTCAGTCGAGACGCGCATCACCGATCTCAACGCAGCGACCGCCGACAACCCTGCGCTTATGGCCGTGGCGACCGGGCAGAGTCTGCTCGCCGATATCGCCACCGGGTACGACGTCATTGTGATCGGCGCCGACAAGTGGCATCAGATCCTCGACCCCGCGTGGTACGGCGGCGTCGAGGAACGCGACACGGCCCTTCGTCGATTGCCCGTGATTGCGCTCGCTCCCCGCCCACCGTGGACGATGCCCGATGACGACCCATCAGTCGCTCCTCCCGCCGGCGTCGAAATCGTGGTGCTCGAAACCGATCCAGCCCATCGCGAAGTTTCAGCTTCAGGCGTACGGGCCGGTCGTCATGAGTGGCGAGCGCTTCCATCCGGCAACTCCTGACGCGGCCCAGAACAGGCCGAGGTACCGTCATCACCATGCGAGTCGCTGCCGTGCAGATGTCGTGCGATTCCGATCACGAGAGCAATTTCTCACGCGCGGAAGGGCTGATTGGTCCCGCAGCCGATGACGGTGCCGAGCTCGTTGTTCTCCCCGAACTCTTTGCTTCGCTCGACCGCAATTCGATCATGCGATCGAAAAGTGAACCTGTCGACGGTCCGACATCTTCGTGGGCTGCCGAAATTGCACAGACACACTCAATCTGGCTCGTTGCCGGCAGTTTCATCGAACGCGACGGCGATCGACTCTTCAATACCTCGTGCCTGTTCGATCCAAACGGAATACTCCGGGCGACGTATCGCAAGATCCATCTATTCGACATCGAACTCGGGAACACGATCTCGCGCGAGTCCGACACGTTCAGTGCTGGCGATCAGCTTGTGACCGCATCGCTCGATGGCGCGCACGTTCTCGGCATGACGATCTGTTACGACCTGCGTTTCCCGGAGTTGTTCCGGATCGAAACACTGCTCGGCGCCACCATCATCGCCGTGCCATCGGCATTCACCGCCGCGACCGGGCCCGACCACTGGGAAGTACTCCTGCGAGCGCGGGCGATCGAGAACCAGGTTGCCATCATCGCCGCAGCCCAGTGGGGAACCGGCCCCGACGGAACGCCGCGACATGGGCACGCTCTGATCGTCGACGCGTGGGGCCGAGTGCTCGCCGATGCCGGCGGTGAGGGCGACACCGTCATCAGTGCCGATATCGATCTCGACGAGATACGAACGATTCGAACCCGGCTACCGAGTCTGGCCAACCGCCGACCCGAGACCTACCGCTGGCCGACAGAGGACTAAGCGGCCAAAGCGATGCGGTAGTTAGCGACCAAACATCGAGAGCCACTCGTCTTCGGACTTCGGACGGAAGACGAAGTTCACCCGGCGGGTATCGCCCATTGAGGCACACGGATCGGCCGAATAGAGATGACCTGGGAACAGAATCGAGTCGTCGGGAACCTTTGAGAGCTTCTGTGTGAGGCTTTCGTAGAGCGCTACCGGATCACCACCGGGAAGATCGGTACGACCGCAGCCCTCAAGAAAAAGTGTGTCGCCCGAAACCAGTGCTCCGTCGAGCATGAAGCACTGGCTGCCTGGCGTGTGGCCCGGCGTGTGAATGAGTTCGATCGGGATGTCACCAACCATCACAACATCACCACTTGAATGCAGTACGAGGTCCGACGCCGTCAGATTCGTGACCTTCTGTACGAGCGGACCTTCTTCGGTCTGGACGTGGATTGGCACGTGCGTGCGCTCGAGTAGTTCGTGAACGCCCTCGATCGAGTAGCCCATCATTTCTCCGCCGACATGATCGGCGTGATAGTGCGTTGCAAGAACGCCCGTGAGTTTCATCCCGTCGGTCTCAAGCACCTGCAGGATTCCATCAACGTCATACGCCGGGTCAATGGCCACCGCTTCGCCCGTCTCCCGATCACCGATCAGGTAGACGAAGTTGACCATCTGCCGGGCCAGCGGATCAGTCTGTGCGATATCGCGACCGGCGAGAAGCTGACGGAAATAGAGGCGGTTCGGAGTGGCGATCTCAGACATGTCTCCATTCTCGCCGCGTATGTCCCGGCGATGAAAGACTGACGTCCTGATAGAGCAGATCAACCTGCTCGCCGGCCAAGGGGAAGCCATGACCAACGACCGATCCAATTACCTTCACGAGCCACTCACCGATCAGTTGTTGGCCCAGAACTTTCCCGCCGATAACCCCTTCGATGTCTACGCAGAGCTGCGCAAGACCAATCCCGTTGCGTGGAACGCCACCGAGGGTTTCTGGGTCGCAAGTCGTCACGCCGAGGTCATGGCCGTTTCCACCGCCCCGGATCTCTACTGCTCGGGCAGGGGAATTATCACGTTCGAGATCGGTGTCGAGTACACAACCCCGCCGACGATGATGCACACCGATCCACCCCATCACACCCGGTACCGGGCGCTCGTCCAACCGGCGTTCGGTCGCAAGGTTGTGCGCACCCTCGACGATTCGGTGCGCGACGCGGCCAAGGTCCTTGTCGATTCACTCCCGCTGGATGAGCCGCTCGACATCGTGGCGCCCCTTGCTGTGCCGCTGCCGATCCAGGTCATCGCCCAACTGCTCGGCCTGCCCGAAAGCGAATGGGACAAAGTCTGGGAATGGTCGGAAGCTTCGATTCCGGGCACCGAGATTTTCAACGACGTAGAGCGCAAGAACGCTCTGAACGCCGAGATGTACGCCGAACTGCTGCGTCTCGTCGAAGTAGCAAGGACCACCCCCAAGGACGATGTGATTTCTCAGCTCGCCTCAGTCGAGCTTGACGGCGACCGCCTCAGTAACGAGGAACTCCAGATGTTCCTCAACCAGATTCTCGTGGCCGGCAACGAGACAACCCGCAACACAATCAGCGGTGGTCTCGTCGCATTTGCTCAGAACACCGAACAGTGGGATCGCCTGCGCGCCGATCGTTCACTCGTGAACTCGGCAGTAGAGGAAATCCTGCGCTGGACCACTGCGGTTATCTACTTCATGCGCACCGCCACGGCCGACACCGTGCTCGGCGGTCAGGCCATCGCCGCCGGTGACCCCGTCGTGATGGTCTACGCGTCAGCGAACCGCGACGAAGCCGAGTTCGGTCCCACCGCCGATCAATTCGATATCGGGCGCACACCCAATCATCACGTCGCGTTCGGATTCGGCGCGCACTTCTGCCTCGGCGCTGCGCTCGCAAGGCTTGAGGTAGCCGCGGTGCTCGAATCGCTGCTCGATAGAGGCGTCACTCGACTTGAGCTGACCGGTCCGGTCGGGTTCTCAGCCAGCAACATCATCGCCGGCGTCACTTCCGCTCCGATGATCCTCCACACCACCTGACACTCAGTGGGAGTTGCGCCAGGCCTCTTCGGCTCGGCGCGCCACATCGCGTAGCGGTAGTCCGAGCGCATGTGCGACGCGGGCCGCATCATCGTGCTCGGCCTTTACGCGGCCAGCGGTGAACTTCACGCGGAGCTCATGGCCGTCGACTTCAACGACACCGAACTCGCGGCTCTGGGGCCAACGCTCGAGCGTCGAGCCGCGCACGCCCATCGTCCCGGTCTCGCGAACGAGTACTTCCCGCACGGTTGCGGCATCTGCCGGGTCAACGAGAGCACTCACGATGTACGCCGGTCGTCCCTTTTTCATCACGATCGGTGTGAGCCACGCATCGTGAGCACCCGCCGCCAGCAACGAATCAATGGCGAAAGCAAGAGTCTCGCCCGTGACATCGTCGACGTTCGCCTCAAGCAGCACGACGGACTGACCGGGAACTAGTGCCGCCGATCGCGTTCCGATCACGACTCGAGTCAGGTTCGGGCGGTCGACCAACTCAGCTGAGCCAGCGCCGTAGCCGGACGAACTGATCGTCATGGCCGGCATCGGGCCCCACTCAACGACGTTGGCGGCCAGCAGTGCCGCGCCGGTCGGCGTCGTGAGTTCGCGGGCGATGTCGAGGCCGTAGGTCGGTGCATCGGCCAGAAGCGCCATCACCGCCGGAACAGGAACCGGCATGATTCCGTGCGCTGAGCGAACGGTGCCCAGTCCATCGGCAACCGGGGATGACGTCACCTCGTCAACACCAAGAAGTTCAAGGGCGATACACGTGCCAACGACATCGATGATTGAGTCGATCGCGCCAACCTCGTGGAAGTGCACCGACTCGGCCGGTTGGCCATGGACGCGACCCTCGGCTTCAGCTAACGCCTTGAACGTCGCGAGCGCACGGCGCTCAACGCGATCGGGGAGTTTCGCTTCGGTCACAATTGCCGCAACCATCGCCGCGGTGCGGTGCGGCGGATCAGACTCGGCACCGACATGAACCTTGGTGCCGGCAATCCCCGAACGCAGGACCGATTCCGTTTCGAGCGACCAACCGGTCAGTGGAAGTCGACCCAACATGGTTCGGACTTCATCCACATCCGCACCGGCATCGATGAGCGCACCGAGGGCCATGTCACCGGCGATACCTGAGAAACAGTGGAACCACGCAACGGTTCCAGATTGGAACTTGTGATCAGACATTGCTCTGCACCGACCGAGCATTCAGTTGACGCATCACGGCGCATGCCGCACCGAAACCGTTATCGATGCCGACGACGCTGAGGCCAGACGCGCATGACGCGAGCATTCCGAGCAGCGCAGTGACACCTTCGAGCGACGCGCCATAGCCGACCGACGTCGGAACCGCGATCACCGGCGCCGCAGTAAGCCCGCCTACAACACTGGCGAGAGCTCCCTCCATCCCGGCCACGACGATGACAATGTCTGCTGCCGCTATTTCCTCGGCAGCGTCAAGAATGCGATGGAGGCCCGCAACACCGACATCGGTAATGCGCAGCGGTTCAATCCCGTGGGCGATGAGAGTCGCGGCACATTCATCGGCCACCGGCAGATCGGCGGTACCAGCTGTGACGACAGCGACTCGCTCCGGGCGAGTTGGCGCCGGCCTCCACACGACCGTGTGCAGACGTGAATCAGTGCGATGGCCGCCACCCGCTTCGACAACTGTCGCCCCCGCGTTCGCCGCCAACGCGGCTTCAACCTGTTCCGCATCGGCTCGTGACAGAACAACAGGGCCCGATCCGGGCTGTGCGAGGAGTTCGGCGACGATCGCCGCACACTGCGCCGGCGACTTACCCGGCCCGAAGACTGTTTCCGCCATTCCCTGGCGCAGGGAGCGATGGTGATCGACTCGGGCAAATCCGATGTCAGCGAAGGGCAAACGTCGTAACGACGTGACTGCATCGTCGGCGCTAACGGCACCGGTCCGAACGCTCTCCATCAAATCTCTCAGGGTCGCCTCGTCCATGTCACTATCCTCGCTGATTGTGACTCCTTCTGCTGCACCCGCCCCCGCCGGCGACTGGTCGAACCGGACCATCGCCTTTCTCGGCCCCGTTGGGACCTTCTCCGAAGCGGCTCTGCTCGGGCAGGTAGATCTCTCGCAAGCCCGGTGCATCCCTATGGCTACGTTCGCCGAAGTCCTTCAGGCCGCCGAGGACTGTGAAGTCGATTATGCGTTCGTCGCAATCGAGAACGCCATCGAGGGAACCGTCAACGTCACTCAGGACACGCTCGCCTTTGATTCCACCCTCCTCATTCAGCGCGAAGTCGTTCTGCCCATTCATCTCGCGCTCATGGCGCGGCCCGGGGTCAAGCTCGACGACATCACCCACGTCTGGTCGTATCCGCATGCACTTGCCCAGAGCCGCAAGTTCGTTGCGCGCGAACTTCCGGGTGTCGCGTCGGAACCATCGAACTCAACTGCAGACGCCGCTCGCATGCTCGCCGAAGCCGACGCCGACTTCGCAGCCACCGGTGCTGCCATCGCGCCCGAGCGCGCTGCCGAGGTTTATGGGCTCGAGATTCTCGCCCACGAAATCGAAGATCACGACGGCAACGCCACCCGGTTCGTGCTCGTCGCGCCCGAGGTCATTCCGGCGCCGACCGGTCGCGACAAGACCACCATCGTCGTGTTCCAGCACGTCGATGCGCCTGGCTCTCTGCTCTCAATTCTCCAGGAATTCGACGCCCGGGGCATCAACCTCACCAAGCTCGAATCGCGCCCAACCCGTCACGGCCTCGGCCATTACTGCTTCCTCATCGATTTCGAGGGCCATATCTCCGACGAGGTCGTGGCCGACGCGCTGCGTTCGCTCAAGTCGAAGCATGCCGAGGTGAAGTTCATGGGCTCCTACCCGGTCGCCGGCGAACACGGCCTCGGACTGGATCACTGAACTGCGCAATCGTGTGAACTGACCGAACTCGCTACTATCTCGGGCGGAAGGGTGGCAGAGCGGACGAATGCAACGGTCTTGAAAACCGTCGAGGCGAAAGCCTCCGGGGGTTCGAATCCCCC
>CAMCTY010000027.1 GCA_945878725.1 Bifidobacterium breve
TCGATTTCGAGAACGACGTCTCGATCGTCACCCGCTTCGGGCCATGGGCTGCCGTAGAGGTTTCCGAGGAAGTCTGCGTACTCAAGAAAACCGCGGGCAGCGATCTTCGCCTCAAACGCTGCCCTGTCCACATAGGTATAGGCGCTGTCAGATTCACCCGGGCGCTGCGTGCGGGTCGTCCAGCTGCGTGAGAGCCACAGCTGACTGTCGTCCTCGATCAGACGCGCAACGACTGTGCCTTTGCCCACTCCGCCCGGACCACACACAACGATGATCACGCCGGAGACGAGAAACTCAGCCGCCGAATGCGGCGAGAAGGGCTTTGCGCTGCTGCTCACCGAGACCGCGGAGACGGCGGGTGTCGGCGATTCCGACCTCGTCCATTGTGCGGCGGGCCTTGACCTTGCCGACACCTGGGAGCGATTCAAGAACGGCAAGCACCTTGATGCCGGCGATGAGTTCGTCAGAATCAGCGGTCTTGAGAAGTTCGGCAAACGAGATCGAACCCATCTTCAGGCGATCCTTGACTTCGGCGCGAACCCGGCGGGCTTCAGCGGCTTTGGCGAGGGCAGCTTGACGCTGTTCGGGAGTAAGTGTTGGCGGCTGCGGCATGAGGTCACCCTAGCGCCTTGCTTCGCAAGGCCGTTACGTCAGCCGGGAGACGTCAACTAGCGGACGAGACTTCTCGCGCGATGTCGGCCGCCGCCAACAACGGATCCGAGGCATGGGTGACGGCCCTGCCAATGACCAACAATCCCGCCCCTGCCGTGATGGCTTCGTGCGGTGTGGCCGGACGAGCCTGGTCGTTGGCTCCGACTCCGGCCGGGCGGATCCCAGGAACCACGGTGAGCAGATCAGGGCCGAGAGCTCGAACATCACCTAAGTCAGATGCCGCACACACGACTCCCCCGCATCCTGCTTCAACCGCGAACTTCACGCGAGTTTCGAGCGACGAGCGATCGGCCTGTTCACTGGTGAGCACTGTGATCCCGAGACAGATCGGAAGTCCGAAGCCCGCCTTTGACGCGCCGGTCGCGAAACCTTCGACTCCCGCAGCAAGATGATCAACTCCGGCGCGGGTATGAACCGTTAGATACGAGGCGCCCAGCGAACCCATGACTCGGGCGGCCTTGTTCACCGTCGTGGGAATGTCGAGAAGTTTGAGATCAGCGAACACCGCGTAGCCCTCATCAATAAGCGCCTCAATCGCCTCCGGCCCGGCGGCGCTGAAAAGTTCGAGACCCACCTTGGCCACGCCGAACCAAGGACGCATCACCCGGGCGACACGCAACGCTTCGACGATGTCATCGAAGTCGAGGGCAAGGGCAAGACGGGAGCGGATCGCGTCCGGTGCCCCGTCGACGAATTCGTCTCCGTTCTCAACGGACATGTGCATCTCCAATCAGTTCCCGAATCGAGTCGACACCGTGGGAGCGACACCACTCGCCGACTTCGTCGAGAATGCGGCCGACCGATCCGGGATCGGCGAAACTCGCCGTACCGACTTCGATCGCCGACGCACCAGCAAGCATGAGTTCGATTGCGTCGACGCCGCGGGCCACGCCGCCGACACCCACGATCGGAATGTGTGGATGAGCGGCATGGACGTCGTACACAGCGCGCACAGCCACAGGATGAATCGCCGGACCCGAAAGGCCGCCACCACCTCCGCCGAGACGGGGTCGACGCGTTTCAGGATCGATCGCCATTCCGAGGACCGTGTTGATCAACGTGACTGCCTCGGCCCCAGCATCGAATGCTGCCGCAGCGATTGAAGCAAGATCGGAAACGTTCGGGCTCAGCTTGGCCCACATCGGTCGTCCACATGCCGCTGATGCCTGTATCGCTTCTGTCGTCGAGGCAGTTGAATGCGCGAACATCCGATTGCGATCGTGGTGATTCGGACATGAGATGTTGACCTCGACGGCAACCACTTCAGCGGGTGCATCGGCAAGCATCTCCGCGGCACGGGCGTAATCCTCCACCGTCGTGCCCCAGATGCTGGCAACAACACGCGCTCCGGTAGCGATCACCGCTGGCAACTCATGCTCGAGCCACGCCCCGACGCCTGGGCCTTGAAGTCCAACGCTGTTGATCATGCCTGCGGGAGTTTCGTGGACTCTCGGCGCAGGATTACCAGCCCACGGATCCGCTGAGAGGGACTTCACGACAACTGCACCGAGTCGGGAAAGATCGACATAGGCCGCGAGTTCGTCGCCATGGCCGGCAGTACCCGACGCGGTCATCACGGGGTTCGGAAACTCGACAGAGCCGACAACCGTCGAAAGGTCGGTGCCTCTCCCCTTCGATCTCGCCGAGCGGGCCATCAGTTACCTTCCGAACCTTCGGCGCCTTCGTAGCGAACGCCGCGGTGATACTCCTGAAGCGAGCGCACCTGCATTGGATGCTTGGAGCGATCGGCCATGCCATTCGCCGCCGCAAGACCTGCTGCACCTGTCGTGAGAAGCGGGATGCGGTGCTTGCCGGAAGCGGCACGGATATGCGCACCGTCGGCGCGCGGGCCTCGACCTCGGGGCGAATTCACCACAAGCGCCACTGCTCCTCCTTCGATCAGATCGACGGCTGACTGACCTCCGTTATCGCCGAGTTTGGCCACGACGATCTCCACGTCGATTCCGGCGGCCCGAAGATGTTCGGCTGTTCCCGATGTCGCCGCTATCAAGAAACCCAACTCGCGGAATTTTGTTGCGGCCAACACGCCAATCGCCTTGTCACGATCGGCAAGCGACAGGAACACCGTGCCCGATGTCGGCAGCTTTGTTCCTGCCGCCAATTGGCTCTTCGCGAATGCGAGTCCGAAGGTCAGGTCGATTCCCATGACTTCGCCGGTGGAACGCATCTCCGGACCCAACAGCGCGTCGGCTTCGGGGAAGCGACTGAACGGCAGAACGGCTTCCTTGACTGCGACATGATCGCCGATGACGGGAGTCGTCAGTAGACCTTCCACTCGAAGTTCGTCGAGAGTTGCACCGAGCATGACCCGGGCAGCGACCTTCGCCAGCGGAACACCAGTGGCTTTCGCTACAAAGGGAACTGTCCGACTAGCCCGAGGGTTGGCCTCAATGACGTACACCTCACCGTCCTTTACGGCGAACTGCACATTGATTAGCCCGATGACTCCCAGAGCGTCGGCAATGCGATGGGCGTAAAGCTCAAGCGTCGCCATCGTCTCGGCGGAAAGCGAATACGGAGGGATGACACACGCGGAATCGCCTGAGTGAACTCCAGCTTCCTCGACGTGCTCCATGATCCCGCCGATGACGAAACCACCGGTTGCGTCACGTAGGGCGTCGACATCGACTTCAGTCGCGTCTTCAAGGAAACGGTCAACGAGTACTGGCCGCTCCGCAGACAGTCCGCCTTCTTTACCCAAACTTCCGAAGCCGGCGAGTTCGGCCATCGCCCGGGCCAGGCCCTCGTCGTCATAAACAATCTCCATCGCTCGCCCACCGAGCACGTAGCTCGGACGCACGAGAACCGGGTAACCGATTCCGGCGGTGATCACGAGCGCCGCGTCGATGTCGGCTGCAGTTCCACCGGCGGGCTGGGGAATGTCGAGTTGCGCGCACAGCGCGTTCCATCGTTCGCGATCCTCGGCTGCGTCGATCGATTCCGGGCTCGTTCCCACGATCAGATCTCGCGGTAGGGAGTTCGCGAGCTTCAGTGGCGTCTGGCCACCAAGCGACACGATCACGCCCACTGGCTTCTCGGCCTCGAGCACGTTCATGACGTCTTCGTGTGTCAGCGGCTCGAAGTACAGGCGATCGGACGTGTCGTAATCGGTGGAGACCGTCTCGGGATTGCAGTTGATCATGATCGTTTCGAAACCTGCGTCGCGCAGAGCGAAGCTTGCGTGTACGCAGCAGTAATCGAACTCGATGCCCTGCCCGATTCGGTTTGGTCCCGAACCGAGGATGACGACCTTCTTCCGATCGGATACTCCGACCTCGTCGGTGTCCTCATAGGTCGAATAGTGATACGGCGTTTCGGCTTCGAACTCCGCGGCACATGTATCCACGGTCTTGTACGTCGGAAGGACACCCGCCGCGATACGAGCGGAGCGGACGTCGTTCTCGGCGACCGACCAGAGGTACGCGAGCTGCGCATCGGAGAATCCGAGACGCTTTGCTCTCCGCCACGATGAGCGATCCATAGCGGCGAAGCTGAGTTCGGCGAGGTGTTCGCGCTCTTCGGTGATCGCCAACATCTGGTCAAGGAACCACGGATCAACACGAGTGGCCGCGTAGAGATCGTCGACTGAGACTCCCCGACGCAGGCAAGCTTCAAGTTCGAAAATACGTTCCGGTGTTCCGATGGCTAACTTGGCGACAAGCACGTCCAGATCGAACTCGTCGTACTGCGCTTCCGCAGGATCACAGTTGAGACCAAGGCGTCCCTGTTCGAGCGAACGCAGCGCCTTCTGGATCGATTCGGGGAAGGTGCGGCCGATGGCCATAACTTCGCCCACCGATTGCATCTGGGTTCCGAGAACGCCTGTGGTGCCAGAGAACTTCTCGAAGGCCCAACGCGGAATCTTGGTGACGACGTAATCGATCGACGGTTCGAAACTCGCCGGTGTCTTCAGCGTGATGTCGTTCGGGATCTCATCGAGGGTGTAGCCGACAGCGAGTCGGGCTGCGATCTTCGCAATCGGAAAGCCAGTGGCTTTCGACGCGAGCGCCGACGAGCGACTGACCCGCGGATTCATCTCGATGATGACCATGTCGCCGTTCTCGGGGTTGATCGCGAACTGAACGTTCGATCCTCCGGTCTCGACGCCGACGCGGCGGATGATCGCGAATGCGGCATCGCGCATTTCTTGGTACTCGACATCCGAAAGCGTTTGCGCGGGAGCGACAGTGATGGAGTCGCCCGTATGGACTCCCATCGGATCGAAATTCTCGATCGAGCAAATGATCACGCAGTTGTCTGCGGTATCACGCATTACCTCGAGTTCGTATTCCTTCCAGCCGGCGATCGACTGTTCGATCAGGATTTCTGAGATGGGGCTGGCTTCGAGACCGATAGCAGCAAGGCGTTCGAAATCTTCAGGTGTCTCCGCGATACCTGTGCCGCGCCCACCAAGGATGTACGCGGGACGGATGACGGCGGGTAGCCCAATGGTCTTTACCGCTTCGAGGGACTCCGCCAGCGTGTGCGCCGTAAGCGACTCGGGCGTCGCGAGACCGATCTCGGCCATTGCCTGTTTGAACAGCTCGCGATCCTCCGCCGTTGCGATTGCCTTCGCATCAGCACCGATGAGTTCGACGTTGTACTGATCCAGCACTCCGGACTCAGCGAGTTCCATCGCCAGGTTGAGTGCTGTCTGACCACCAAGAGTGGGGAGAAGTGCGTCGGGTCGTTCGCGCTCGATGATCCGCGTGAGCACTTCGAGATCAAGCGGTTCGATGTAGGTCGCGTCGGCGAAGTCCGGATCGGTCATGATCGTCGCCGGATTCGAGTTGGCGAGGATGACGCGGAATCCCTCCTGGCGCAGAACGCGACAGGCCTGGGTTCCCGAATAGTCGAACTCGCAGGCCTGACCGATGACGATCGGCCCCGATCCGATCAGGAGGATCGACTTGATGTCATTACGGCGCGGCATCTACCGACGTCCCTTCGCGGTTGTGTTCATCAGATCATCGAAAAGTTCAAAGAGGTACGCCGCATCGTGCGGACCCGGCCCTGCTTCGGGGTGGTACTGAACACTGAAGGCCGGAATGTCGAGACATTGCAGGCCTTCAACAACACCATCGTTGAGATTGCGGTGTGTCACTTCGACGCCGGAAACGAGCGAACCGTCGTCAACAGCGAAGTTGTGGTTCTGGCTCGTAATCTCCACCGTTCCTGTGGCGAGTCGGCGAACCGGGTGATTTCCACCGTGATGTCCAAACGGGAGCTTGTAGGTCGCGGCACCAAGCGCCGTAGCCAGCAACTGATGTCCGAGACAAATCCCGAAAATGGGGACCTCGCCGAGCAGACCATCGATGGTTGCTGGGATACCGGTGACAGCTGCCGGATCACCGGGACCGTTGGACAAGAACACGCCATCGGGCTGTCGAGCTAGGACTTCGGATGCCGGAGTATCGGCCGGCACGACTTCGACAGTTGCGATCCCCGAGAGGTGCCGCAGAATCGTGGTCTTGATGCCGAAGTCGTACGCCACGACGCGCTTGGGCTTACGACCCTCGGGCCCCGTGAACGCCACCTCGAACGGTGATGCACAGGTGACCAAGCGGACAAGATCAACACCCGCTGTTCCGACCTCGGCTTTCGCGGCCGCCGCAAGTGCCGACTCTCCTGCCTTACCGAACGCACCGGGCATCGCCCCCGCATCGCGGATGTGGCGGGTGAGTCGACGAGTGTCGATTCCGCCGATACCGGGAACTCCGGAAGTGCGCAGGTAGGAATCCAGATCGGTTTCGGCTCGCCAATTGCTTCGGCGACGCGCCATCTCGCGGACGATCACTCCCCGGGTGAAAGGTCGAGCCGATTCATTGTCGAGCGGAGTGACTCCGTAGTTTCCGATGTGGGGATAGGTGAACGTGATGAGCTGACCCGCATACGACGGATCGGTGATGATCTCCTGATAGCCCGTGAGCGCGGTGTTGAAGACGACCTCACCCGTTGCGATTCCGCTCTCGGGCCGGGCGCCGAGGAGTTCGCCCTCGAACACAGTGCCGTCAGCCAAAACCAACAGGCCTTCTTCAATTGGGGCGCTCATCGTTGGGCCTTTCCATCGAGCACAGTCGGGGTACCACACAGCATCGTGTGGCGAACTTTGCCTCGCAGTGTGCGGCCGGCATAGGGCGTGTTGGCGCTGAGACTCGCCAGTTCCGAGGGGACGACCGTCCATTCCTCGGTGGGATCGAACACAACCAGGTGGGCAGGTGAACCGGTTTCGATTGGCAAACCGTGGATGTCCGCAATGCCCGCAATCTCTGCTGGCTGCCACGACATTGCGGCGAGGAGTTGCGTCATCGTGAGAATTCCAGGTTCAACAAGTTCGGTTACGCCGAGGGCCAGCGCGGTTTCGAGGCCGAGCATTCCGCAGGGAGCGTGATCGAACGGGGCCTCCTTCACTTCGGCAGTGTGAGGCGCGTGATCAGTTGCGATCACATCAATGGTTCCGTCGGCCAAACCGGCTTTGACCGCGGCGACATCTTCGGCGGTGCGTAATGGCGGATTCACCTTAAAGACCGGATCGTATGAGGCGACCTCGGCATGAGTGAGCGTGAAATGGTGTGGCGTGGCCTCCGACGTAACCGGAAGACCGCGAGCTTTCGCTTGACGAACCAGTTCCACAGCACCAGCTGTCGAGAGATGCTGGAAATGAACGCGCGCTCCGGTGAGTCGAGCAAGGGCAATGTCCCGGAAGACCATGAGTTCCTCAGCCTCGGCCGGGATGCCGGGAATACCGAGTCGACTCGACCATTCGCCCTCGTGCATGTGTCCACCCTCGCTGAGGGCTTCGACTTCACAGTGCTGCGCGAGCGTGACCGGCACCGGCAGACCCGACGAGTATTCGAGCGCCCGACGCATGAGGCGATCGTCCTGCACGCCGCAGCCATCGTCAGTGAACATGCGGACGCCAAGGTCCGCCATCTCCGCCATTGGTGACAGGGCCTTTCCTTCACGTCCGACGGTTATCGCTCCCGAGACCCGGACATCGCACAGGCCGGCGGCTATTCCGGCCGCTTGGACCTGACGAACGACAGCGGCCGAATCGATCGTGGGCTCCGTGTTCGGCATTGCGACGATCGCCGTGAAACCTCCGAGAGCGGCCGCGCGACTCCCGGTCTCAATCGTCTCGGCTTCCTCGCGGCCTGGTTCACGCAAGTGGGTGTGGATGTCGACAAGACCCGGGGCGATGATGCAGCCGGTCACGTCGAGCACCGGTGCATCCGTAAGTCCGAGTCCCGCTGCGTCGAGGTTGTGTCCGACTGCAGCAACTGTTCCATCGGCGGCGATGGCGACATCGGCCACACGGTCGCCCGAGCGATCAACGACACGTCCTCCGGTGAGGATCCAGCCTGAACTCGTTGGGGTGCTGTTGTCCACGTCTGCCTTTCGCGATTGGTTTTTCGGGTTCTTGTTCAGATCAGGCATCGATTTCGCCGCCCCATTCGATTCCGCTGCCGAGCAAGAGGAAGAGCACTGCCATCCGCACTGCGACGCCGTTGCGGACCTGATCGATCACGACTGCATTGGGGCGGTCAGCGACGTTTGCTGCGATCTCGACGCCGCGGTTCATCGGACCCGGGTGCATCACAAGGGCGTGTCCGGGGAGTAGATCGGCCCGACGCTCCGTAAGCCCGTACGTAGCCGTGTATTCACGCAGCGAGGGAATCAGGGCCTCGGTCGTTCGTTCACGTTGCATGCGAAGGAGGTAACAGACATCCGTGCTTGCGAGAACTGACTCGAGATCGTGGCTGACCTTCACGGGCCAACCTTCAAGGCTTGGAGGAAGCAGCGTGGGAGGGGCGACCAGGGTGACCTCAGCGCCGAGGGCACTGAACGCCGCGACGTTCGAACGGGCGACACGTGAATGGCGGATGTCGCCGACGATGGCGATCTTTCGACCTTCGAGATCTCCCAGGTTCTGGCGGATTGTGTAGCAATCCAGAAGCGCCTGAGTTGGATGTTCGTGCCAACCATCGCCCGCGTTGATGACTGCAGAGTTCGCCCATTGAGCGATCTGGCGCGGAACTCCGGCCGAGGCGTGCCGCACAACAATCGCATCGACTCCCATCGCTTCAATCGTTTCGATGGTGTCTCGGAGCGACTCGCCCTTTTTGACCGAAGACGTGCCAACACTGAAGTTCATCGTGTCGGCGGAAAGTCTCTTTGCTGCCGTCTCGAAACTGAGGCGAGTGCGCGTCGAGTCCTCGAAGAACAACGAGACGACTGTTCGACCCTTGAGGGCCGGAACCTTCGGGATGGCGCGCTCGCTGACTTCGACGAAGGAATCGGTGAGGTTAAGCACCCTGTTGATTCCCGAGGCGACATCGGGACCGAGATCGGCGATCGAAAGAAGGTTTCGGAGGTCACCGTGTCGAGGATTGGCGGCGGCCCGACTCACTTGACCATCTCCCCGAGATCGACACCATCCGGCGTGACGTCTACGGCTTCGTCGCGTCGCGTTGGGAGGTTCTTCCCGACGAAGTCGGGGCGGATCGGAAGTTCGCGGTGCCCGCGGTCGACCATGACCGCCAACTGCACAGCCTTGGCCCTGCCGTAGTCGGTGAGCGCATCAAGAGCAGCACGGATCGTTCGTCCGGTGAACAGCACGTCATCGACCAGAACAACGATTCGCGTGTCGAGGTCGCCGGGAATGTCGGTGACTGCCTCCGGAAGAACCGGTCGCAAGCCGATGTCGTCGCGATAGAAGGCCACATCGAGACAGCCGACGGGAACCTCGAAGCCTTCGATGAGTTGAAGTGCTTCGGCGAGTTGGGCGGCCAGACGGATACCACCGGTTTGCAACCCGATGAGTACCACCTCGTCGAGTCCGTGATTCCGTTCGATGATCTCGTGCGCCATGCGTTTTGTCGCACGTTGCATGTCTTCTGCCGTCATCACCCGGGTCCGGGCAACAAAAACGCCCCCATAAGGGGGCGTAAGGCGTCGTTCGCGTTCAGCCACGTCGTGGTCCTTCCTGTCCGTCCGGGCCTCACGGGACCCGCTTCACGGTCAGGACGGGACTCTATCGCACTTGATCGGCGATTGCCGAAAGCACCCCGTTCACGAACTTGCCACTGTCATCCGTCGAGTAGCGCTTGGCCAGGATCACGGCCTCCGAGATCGCTGCGCCAGTGGGAACATCGGGCCGAAAGGCGAGCTCGAAGGTGGCCAGACGCAGAATTGCCCGATCAAGCGCCGGCATCCGGTCGATCTCCCAGTTGCGAGCGTGCTCAGCGATGAGTTCGTCGATTGCCTCGGCATTCGCCTCGACCCCTTCAAGGATCTCGATAGCGAACGAATCCGGTTCAAGCTGCAGCGCCGCAAGAACGCTGCCCGAGTCGCCGCCCTTCATCTCGGATTCGTACAGGAGATGGAACGCACGCTCGCGCGCTTCGCGCCTGCTCCCGAGACCACCGGGATAGGGATTGCGTTCGTCGCCGGATTCGCCCGATTCGGAACTCACGCGCGGGTCAGATATTCGCCGGTGCGAGTGTCGACCTTGACTCGTTCGCCGGGGCCAACAAAGAGAGGCACCTGGATGACCAGACCGGTCTCAAGCGTGGCCGGCTTGCGGGCGCCAGAAACGCGGTCGCCCTGGATGCCCGGTTCGGTTTCGGCGATGTTCAGCTCCACGGCGGCAGGAAGGTCGATTCCGACGATCTCGTCACCGAACATCTTGAGAACGGCTTCGGAACTCTCGACGAGATAGTTCGACGCCTGACCCAACGAGTCCGGACCAACATTCATCTGGTCGTAGGTGGTGTTATCCATGAAGACGTAGTCCTCACCGGCGCGATACAGGAACTGCATCTCGCGCTTGTCGATCATCGCGCGCTCCACCTTTTCGCCAGCCCGGAAGGTGCGATCAGCCTGCGCTCCGTTGCGGATGTTCTTGAGCGTCGTGCGCACAAAAGCCCCGCCCTTGCCGGGCTTTACATGCTGGAACTCGACGACCTCGAAAAGACCGTCATCGAGCAAGAGGGCCATGCCGTTCTTCAAGTCGTTGGTGGTGATGGTGGGCATTGGACTCTTCCTCCGGAAGGTTCGCCAGTGGTGTCCGGCGACGGGGCGCCGATTACGGCGCCGAGACTTTGGTGCTGTGGGTGAGGGGACGACACCCTTCGGGTGTTACGACAACGGTGTCCTCGATGCGAACACCCCCGTGGGCTGGGAGATAAACCCCCGGTTCGACCGTGACGACATCGCCGACGGCGAGCGTAGCATCGCTCGTTGAACCCACTCCGGGGGCCTCATGGATGTCGAGGCCCACGCCGTGTCCGGTCCCATGACTGAATGCCGCCGCCCAACCGGCGTCATCAATGATCCTCCGACAGGTGGCATCAACCTCGCGGGCAGCGATGCCGGGACGCACGGCCGCGACACCGGCGGCCTGCGCTGCGGCAACGACCTCGATCATCCGGCTCGACGTGTCATCGATTTCGCCGACGGCGATCGTTCGGGTCATATCGGAGCAATACCCGTCGACGACCGCACCGAAATCGATCACGACGAGATCGCCTTCGGTGATTCGCCGACCCGTAGGGCGAGAATGAGGCAGGGCGCTGTTGGGCCCCGAGGCGACAATCGTCTCGAAGCTCGGTTTCGTCGCCCCGAGTCGACGCATCGTGGCATCAAGTTCGCCGGCGAATTCAAGCTCCGTCGGACCGTCATTCAGCATCGATCGCATTGACGCAAGCGCGGCATCGGCAATCATCGCCGCCGCTTCGATTCGTGCGAGCTCACCTGCGTCCTTCGATCGACGGATCTTCTCGATCATCCCCTTTGTCGCAACGAGGTCGAGCCCCGGGAACCAATCGGACCCATATTTCTGCTGGGCACTCCAGGTCACATGATCAGCTTCGAGCCCGATAGTGGAAATCTTCCCGGCGGAAATGACTCCGGCGACGATCTCGCGTTGCTCCGTCGAACTGATCTCGACCCGCGCTCCGCAACCGGACTCCGACAACTGCTGAGGTGCTTGGGTCGCGTATCGCCCATCGGTGACAAGGACGAAGTCTGATGGAGTCACCACGGCGATACCGGCTGATCCCGTGAACCCGGTGAGGTAACGAATGTTCGTTGCCGATGTCACCAGCAGCGCATCGATCCGCTCGGCAGCAAAGTGGTTGCGTAGCTGATCGACGCGCTGAGCGGTGACCATCGGCGGCAGCGACGAAAGCCGCTCAGCGATCGACGTGACCATGACGGTCAAACCCCGAGGAGGCCAGCAACTGCCTCGACAGCAAGGCGGTATCCGTTGCCTCCGAATCCGGCGATCGTGCCGGAAGCCACGGGTGAGACCACCGATGTATGGCGCCATTCCTCACGGGTCACGGGGTTCGAAAGGTGCAATTCAACAACCGGGCCCGCGAACGACGCGAGCGCGTCGTGAATCGCCCATGAGTAATGAGTGAACGCGCCGGGATTGATGATGATGGCCGCGCATCGAGAGCGTGCGCCGTGAATTGCGTTGATGAGATCTGCTTCTGCATTCGACTGGAGATGTTCGATGAGCAAGCCATGCGATGCGGCCGTATCCGTAGACGCAGCGACATGATCGGCGAGAGTCTCCGTGCCGTAGATCTCCGGTTCGCGTTCGCCTAGAAGATTCAGGTTCGCTCCCGACAGCAGAAGGACGATTGGAGAGGTCTGCGTCATCGTGAACTCCTTATGCCCGCACGGCGTCTATCGCCGAGTCAATGATCCGACGGTCGACGCCGGTAGAAATTTCTACGCCATTGGGACCGTCAAGCACGAAGGTGATTCCATCAAGCGCTTTTTTGTCCCGCCCCATGAGTTCGACGAGTTGATCGTTGTCCATGCCATCGGGAAGGGTTGAGGGCAGGTCATATGCCGCTACGACTCGGCGATGCTCGGCTACACGGGCGTCGTCGATCCTGCCTAATCCCCGGGCGAGTTCGGCCGCAAAGATCAGACCGATGGCCAGTGCTTCACCATGGCGCAGATCGTGGTTACCAGCGATCTCGATCGCGTGGGCGAGCGTGTGTCCGTAATTGAGCGTGGCTCGCGCCCCGCCTTCGCGTTCGTCGCTCGCCACGACAGAAGCTTTGATTCTGACGCAGGCCGCCACGCGTTCATCGAGGGGAAGCGAGTCGAGATCCCCGCCGCCGAGGAAGTGGTACTTCGCCATTTCGCCGAGACCGCTGCGATATTCGCGTGGTGGCAACGTGGCCAACACCTCGGTATCGCAGAGAACCGCACTCGGCTGCCAGAACGCTCCCACGAGGTTCTTGCCCTCCGGAAGATTGACACCGGTCTTGCCACCAATCGCAGCGTCGATCTGGCCGAGCAGCGTGGTCGACACATGGATGACCGGGACGCCGCGATGATAGGAAGCCGCCGCGAAACCCGCCGTGTCGGTAACTATCCCGCCACCGACTGCAACAACAACATCGGAACGGGTGAGACCCCAGCGGGCGAACTGTCGACAAAGATCTTCGACGGTCGCCATGCACTTCGCGTCCTCACCATCGGGCATTTCGAAAACGCGATGCTCTCGGCCTGGATCAACGGATACGCCGATACCGGGCTGAGTGACGATGGCGACCCGTCGAGCCGACTCCGGAATCACGGCGGCGAGTTCATGGCGAGCACCAGCACCCACAAAGACGTCATAGGAGCGATCGGCAAGCGGAACCGGAACGATGATCATCGCTGCACCTGTCCCGACAATGCGACTGCATCGAGAATCGAAGAAACAACTGCAGAGATCGGAAGCGAACTGTCGACAACAACATCGGCGACTTCCGCGTAGAGATCCTGCCTGGTCGATTCCATCTGCATGAGTGCTCCGCGGGGATCATCGGCCAGAGCCGGGCGGTGAGTTCCGTTGCGGACCCGCCCGAGGAGAACCTCAACCGGAGCCTTGAGCCAAACTACGAGACCTGCACCCGCCAGCATCGTGCGATTGACGGGTGAAAGCACCACGCCACCGGCCGCCGCGATCACCGACGGATTTTGTTCGTCGATGAGTGTCCGCAGCACGTCCGACTCGAGCGAGCGAAATGCCGGTTCGCCGTCAGTCGAAAAGATGTCGGCGACTGCCCTACCCGAACGCTGCTCTATTTCTGCATCGGTGTCACGGAAAGGTCGATTAAGAGACGCGGCGATTCGTCGGCCTACGGTCGATTTGCCGACGCCCATCATTCCGACGAGCACGACGTGATCGGCAGTGGCCACAACGGGTTCGGTCACGGTCGAGGTGCGCTTGCACCACCGTCGAAGGCTTGGTCGGCGTCCCAGTTGAGCGGAACAGCTTCGGGATCGAGTCCACCGGCAAGGTCAAGCTGAGATGTTTGCTCACGAACCTGCACGCAATAGGTGTCATGGTTCCGAACGAACTCGCCCAGCGAATCGCCGCCGAACTTGCGGAGGGCCTCATCGGCGAGCACGAGCGCAGCCATAGCCTCGGCCACGACGCCCATGGCGGGAACGGCAGTGACGTCGGTGCGTTCCTTGAACGAGACCGTCGCATCCTTTGTGGCCGTATCGACAGTGGCAAGAACCGGTTTGTTCAGCGTCGCGAGAGGTTTCATTGCGACATGCGCGACGAGAACCTCGCCTGTCGACATTCCGCCTTCGATGCCGCCAGCGTTCGCGGTGATGCGGCGGTATTCACCAGTTTCGGCGTCGAAGGTGATGGCGTCGTGGGCTTCACTTCCCGGTCGGCCTGCGACATCGAAACCGTCACCGATCTCCACACCCTTGACTGCCTGAATCGAGAGAAGGGCCTGCGCCAGACGGCCGTCGAGTCGACGGTCCCAATGGACGTGACTTCCGAGCCCGATGGGAACGCCATAGGCAACAACCTCGGCGACGCCACCGAGCGAGTCGCCGGCTTTCTGTGCGGCCTTGATCGCGACGATCATTTCGGCTTCCGCTACCGGGTCGGTGCAACGCACTTCGGAGTTGTCGACGTCGGCAAGCTGATCGGGGCCCGGGCGGGTGGCAACCGAGGCGCGGACCGATCCGAGCTGCACGATGTGCGAGCCGATCTCGACGCCAAGATGACGCAAGAGCGCTTTGGCTACAGCTCCGGCCGCGACCCGCGCCGCCGTTTCGCGAGCCGAGGCTCGCTCAAGGACATTACGAGCGTCGTCGAACGCGTACTTCTGCATGCCAGTGAGATCGGCATGGCCTGGGCGAGGGGTCGTGAGTCGCTGAGAGGTTGCGCCCGGATGTGGCGACATCTCCTCGGTCCATTTGCGTTCCCATTCGCTGTTGCCGATCTCGATGGCTACCGGTGAACCCAAGGTGACCCCGTGGCGCACACCGGCGAGGATCGTGACTTCGTCGGCTTCAAACTTCATGCGCGGTCCGCGGCCGAATCCCAGACGGCGTCGAGCAAGCTCATTACCAATGTCGTCCACGGTTATGGGCAGTCCGGAAGGAAGACCCTCGAGAATTACAACGAGGGCCTTGCCATGGGACTCACCGGCAGTCAGGTAGCGCAGCACCTGATCAATCTACCGGTCGACTCCCCTACCTCTGAAGACAGTTGACGGAGAAACTTGGCCCGTCTGGCTCAGGACCCAACCAGCGGGGCGCTGAACAGCACGATTGCGATCGTCCCAAAGGCCAGAAACGGTCCGAAGGGGAACGGGACATTGCGACGCCGAATGACGAGCAGAACGACTCCGGCGATGCTGCCGGAGATGAATCCCAGAAGCATCGCCCACAGCACGAGCTGCACGGATTCGGTCATGTTCGGGCCAAGCCATCCGACGGCCAGTCCGAGGAGCACCGCCAATTTCACGTCACCGAACCCCATTCCGCGGGGCGATACGAGATGGGCGATCAGAAGAACGCCGAAGTAGATCAGCGCCCCGATGAACGCGTACTGCAACCTGTCGAACGTGTCGTTGGACCATGCAAGCAGCGAAAGCGACACCATCCCGATCGCGATTGACGGCAACACGATCCGGTCGGGAAGTCGGTATTCCCTCAGGTCGATGATGCTCAGCGCCAGCAGGACCCAGAATAGAGCCACGTACAAGACAGTCTCGGCCGGACCTGAGTCGCGAAACCGCCACCAACCGAGAATGGCGAGCACCAGACCGGCCACGATGGTCATGGCGACGGTTACCCGGACTTGCAGCATCTTTCAGACCAGTTTGTCGGCCACAGCTGCAGTCATCGCATCGACGGGTGCAGCCTGACCAGTCCAGAGTTCGAACTGAATCGCGGCCTGATGTATCAACATCGACACCCCGTTCGCCGTAGAAGCGCCCTGGGCAGCTGCCGCGACCAGCAGTGGCGTGCGCAGCGGCCGATACACGATGTCGACAACAACTTGGCCCGAGTGGATGAAAGAGACGTCGAACGGCACGTCATCGTCCGAAGGATCGCCCATCCCAATTGACGTCGCATTCACAATGAGATCGGCCGACCGAAGGACATCCTCAGCATCATCGGGAGCTACCGCACGACCGACGGCGCCGAGAAGCGCTACGGCCTTGTCGGCGCGTTCAGACGTGCGATTGACGATGACGACCTCGCCAGCACCAGCACGCACAAGTGCCAGCGCAATTGACCGGGCCGAACCACCGGCGCCAAGAACAACACAACGACGACCTGAGGGATCAAACTGCAGTTCCGCATCGAGCGCGGCGACAAAGCCGGCACCATCCGTGTTGTGGCCAACGAGGTGACCATCAATGTTCACGATGCAGTTCACGGCACCCAGCAACTCGGCGTCGGGCGTAAGAGAATCCGCGCACGCCGCTGCGGCTTCTTTGTCGGGCATCGTGACGGAGACACCACCCAAACGCAGGGCTCTGATTCCGGCAAAAGCATCCGGGACTCCAAGTAGTTCAACCTCGAGAGCGACATACACCCAGTCGATATCGGCAGCTTCGAAGGCCGTGTTGAACAGAAGTGGCGAGAGGGAGTGTTCGACCGGAGACCCGATTACCGCGGCAAAGCGAGTTTCACCCGTTGGAGCGCGCATTTAAAACACCCCTCGTGCCTTGGCGTCGTTGACGGCTCGCTGAAAATCAGATGCGCTGTTGGTGAAGTAATGGCTTCCGTCTTTGTCGGTCAGCACGTAATAGATCCAGTCACCCGGCGCCGGGTTGAGCGCCGCGTTGATCGAGGCTTTACCGGGAGAGTTAATCGGGGCTGGCGGTATCCCACTTTTCAGACGAGTGTTGTAGGGCGAATCGAATGCGAGGTCCTTCGATGTCAACGAAGCCTTCCGCTGCTGGAGCGCATACAGAACCGACGCGTCGATTCCGAGACTCATGCCCTTCGCGATCCGGTTGTAGATGACACGCGCGATCTTCGGTCGATCCTCGGGGAGTTTGGCCTCGGACTCGACGAGAGACGCAACGATCAACGCTTCGTACGGAGTGATCTTGCGTTGACCGGCGACCCCCGCCAACTTGGCAGTCGCATCTGGAAGTCCCTCGGCCGACGACACCCGATCGAACGCCTCAATCATCTGGTCGATCAAACTCTGCGGATCGGCATCGTTGGCATTTGCCACTTCGTACTTCGCCGGAAAGAGGAACCCTTCGAGATTCGTTGATCCCGCCGGCTGCAGCGACGGATGCGTAGATGCAAGAGCCGCGTCGAGAGCTTCAGGCGACATCTTCGGAAACGCCTCGAGGATCAATGCTCGGATCTCCGATTCCCAGAGACCTTCCCGGACGAGAAACTCAACTGTCCGCGGCGGTGCCGGACCAGCCTTCAGGATCGTCACGACATCACCGGCCGACGAGTTCGTGCGCAGCCCTTCGTAATCACCGGCCTGAAATGACGATTCTCCCTTGAACTTCAGGTACCAATCGAATACCGACGCGTTCGCAATGATCTTCTTTTCGGCCAGTCGCGACGAAACCTGCGACACCGTGGAACCCGCGGCAATGGTGAACGCAACTTCGTCACCCGGGGAACCCGGATTGAGTTGTCCGTTGACCCAGAAACTGATCGCGCCAAAAACGAGGACAACGGCGATCGCAACTACTCCGATTACGCGACCCCAGCGTCGACCGCCCACCCGTTGGCCGCCGCCTTTGGATGACGTGGAACTGGATGACGAGGAACTGGATGACGTGGAACTGGATGACGAGGAACCTTCAGATGCCGCGGAACCTTCGGATGCGCCCGCGTCAGAGTCCGACTCGATACCAAAGAGTTCAAATGGATCTGGTTGATCGGGCACAAGTCACTCGCGTGTTCGGGGGCTAGAGCCCGGAGTCGGTTGATGTCGACGGTCGGCCATCGATCCAAGCCTGCAACAACACGGCGGCGGCCACCTTGTCGATGAGTTGGCGACGATCCTTACCCTTCACTCCAGCCTCCTGGAGAAGTCGGGTGGCAGTCACCGTCGTGAGGCGCTCATCGTAGGTTTCAATCGGGATGGATGTAGAGCAGCGCAGTTCGACAAGCTCCGATTCGATCGCTTGCGCGGCAGGACCCATCGACCCATCGAGGGAATACGGCATGCCTACGACGATCACGTCGACTTCGGCCTCAACTGCAATGGCAAGTAACCGTCGATGATCAAGGGCAATGTCCCCCGAACGTTCGACCATGTCGTAGGGCGAAGCAACGGATCCGGATGAAACGGCGACTCCAATTCGACGACTCCCGAAATCCACGCCGAGAGCCCGCATGCAGATCAGACGATTCCGGCGGCTGTCCGCACCATCGCCAGTGCATCATCGAGAGCCTCGGGATCCTTGCCGCCGGCAACCGCCAGATCGGCGCTCTTGCCGCCGCCACCCTTTACGGCCTTGGCGGCATCGGCGATGAGTTCGGATGCATTGAGGCCCGAGTCGGACCGAACCGCAGCGACGATCGTGACTCCCCCACCTTCGGGGGCACTTCCGAGAACGGCAGCGCGGATGCCCGGTACGTCGCGGACAGCAACAGCGAGATCGCGCAGCGAGTCGCGGTCGAGACCATCGACCCTGCACACGACCACTCCGTCGACAGCAAGCTCTGCGAGTTCGCCGGAGCGACCAGCGGCAGCCTGTCGCTCAAGATCGCGGATCCGCGACTTGAGTTCTTTCGATTCCGCAACCCGTCGCTCAACTGCGTCGACGAGTTCGTCGGTGGCAACGCCGAGAATGTCGGCAGCGGCTTTGATCTGCGCTTCGTCGTGGCGAAGTCTCTCGATCGGACCCATTCCCGAAACCGCCTCAAGGCGGCGAATGTTGGAGCCGATGGAAGCTTCGCTGATGATCTTGACCGGGCCGATGTCACCTAGAGCGGTGACATGGGTTCCACCGCAGAGTTCGGTCGAGTGGGGACCTGCTTCGAGGACCTTCACGATGTCGCCGTACTTATCGCCGAAGAACGCGATTGCGCCCATCTGCTCGGCAAAATCCTTCGTCGTTTCGAAGTGACGAGCCGGAGCATTCGACAGAACATCGACCGCAACGAGATCCTCAATCTTGCGGATCTCCTCGTCAGTGAGTGCTTCGTAGTGGCTGAAATCGAAACGCAGACGATCCGGAGCTACGAGTGAACCCTGCTGCTTCACGTGATCGCCAAGAACCTCGCGCAGCGCCCAGTGGAGAAGATGGGTTGCTGTGTGATTTCTGCGAATTGCATCGCGCCGATCTGCGTCGATCGCGGCGGAAAGGGTCTGACCCACTTCGAATTCACCTTCGAAGGATTCGACCTTGTGACGAACAATGCCGGGAGCGCCGTAGACGGTTTCAACGACACGAGCGCGACCGGTCGGCGACGTCAGCCAACCGGTGTCGCCTACCTGTCCACCCGACTCTGCGTAGAACGGGGTGCGATCCAGAACGACCGAATCATCGGTGAGTCCGAGGACAATGGCATCGACCTCGTAGGCATCGTTGCCCACGAATTCGGTGAGCCCAGAATTCGAAGAGATTTCAGCAAAGTACTCGGCGCTTTCGCCTTGGCCACCCTTGCGAGCATCTTTGGCCCGACGTCGCTGTTCGGCCATCTCGAGATCGAAACCGGGTTGATCGACATCGTGACCGCGCTCGAGACCGATCTCGCGGGTTAGTTCCAGCGGGAAACCATGGGTGTCGTGCAGCAAGAACGCGACCGATCCGCCGATCTGTCCGCCATCGGAGAGCTTGTCGAGTTCCGCGTCGAGCAATGCGGTTCCGGACTTGAGCGTCGAGCGGAATCGCTCTTCCTCACGGGCGACGACTGTGCGCACGAAATCGTGCTGCTTCACGAGATCCGGATAGGCGTCTCCCATGATCTCCACAGTCGTGTCCACCAATGTTGGGGTGACAAGGTCGCTGACGTCGAGCAGATATGCCTCGCGTACGGCTCTCCGGATGATTCGACGGAGAACGTATCCGCGCCCTTCGTTGGACGGGAACACGCCGTCGCTGACAAGGAAGCTCATTGTTCGGGCATGTTCGGCAAGGATGCGAAGCGAAATGTCAGACCGATCACTCGCACCCAAGCGAGTGTCGGTGATCCGCTGCGCGGTATCCACGAGCGGGGCAAGAACATCCGTCTCGAATACCGAGTCAACGCCCTGAAGCACACCGAGAATTCGTTCGAGACCCGCACCGGTGTCGATGTTCTTCTTGGGTAGTTCGGTGTCGGAGCCATCGACGTCGCGGGCGTACTGCATGAAGACGAGATTCCAGATTTCGAGGAACCGTTCGTCAGCCCCGCTGGCCGGGCCACCGTCGGGCCCGTAGGCCGCACCCTTGTCGACATAAATCTCTGAACAGGGCCCACATGGACCCGGAGGACCGCCCGGCGGACCCCACCAGTTGTCCTCATCAAGGAACTGGATTCGATCCGGATTGACGCCCACGATGTCTCGCCAGATCTCAGCAGCCTCGTTGTCGGAAAGATGGCAGGTGACCCACAACTTGTCTGGGTCGATTCCGAACAGATTCGTGACCATGTCCCAGGCCATCGGGATCGCCTCGTGCTTGAAGTAATCGCCGAAACTGAAGTTCCCGAGCATCTCGAAGAAACTCAGGTGGCGGGCGTCTCGGCCTACTTCTTCAAGATCGCTGTCCTTGCCTCCGGCTCGGACGCATTTCTGAACCGTCGTCGCTCTTGTGAACGGTGGCTGCTCCTCGCCGAGGAAATATGGCTTGAACGGCACCATTCCCGCAACCGTGAACAGCAGGTCGGGATCGTGAGGAATGAGGCTCGCCGACGGAACAATGGTGTGGCCTCGGGCCTCGAAGAACGAGGTGAAGGCACGGCGCAACTCGTTCGCAGTCATCGGATTCATGGTCCACGCAGCCTAATGACTGACAACCGAAGGGACCGATTCAGTCCCCTGCCGGCGGACCCGCCGAGTTCATGCCTTCCGTCGGGATCGGACCGGATTCGTCGAACTCGAGTGGTCCGAGAATTCGGAATCCTTCTCCATCTTCAACGAACCGGGTTGGCGGCGGACCTAGCTGACCACGCGGGGAAGGCCGCAACGTCTCCGTTTCGATCTCGACGGTCACGACGCGCTGCTCGCGATGACGACTCGCAAGAAGCAACTCAATTGTCACTCCCACGATGAGTCCCGCGACGATCGCAACGACGGCTATGGCCATTCCGCATTGTAGCGACTCGAATAACTCTCGTGCGGAGATTTTTCTCGCAGCCTCGATCCCACTTGGAGCCTTGGCCCTAGCTGGTCAGCACCGACTCCATCTCGTGGTCAGCAAGGCCGCCCCGCTCCCGGCGCCGGGCAAGGATGCTCGCCCCAGCGCCAAGGAGGAGAAGGACCAGACCAAGGCCCGCAAACGGAACCACATCGTCCGAGCCCGTCTGGGGAAGGGCCGAGTCGGTGGGTGTCTCAGGAGACGGGCCCGGCTCTTCCGGGAGCACTACTGGCTCGGGAGTTACGGGCACCGAGACTGACGGCTCCGCCGAACCAGCCACGTTCGTCGCCGTCACTCGGTAGAGCACTGCGGCACCGTTTTCGAGCGGAGCGTCGGTCAATGATGTCCCGGAGATCGTCGCAACCGTCTGCCAGGTGAGTCCACCATCAAGCGAACGTTCGACCAGATAGGTCACAGGGCTGCCCCCGTCATTGGCTGATGGGGTCCATGTGACCGTTGCCGAACCGTCGCCCGGTGTCACGACGGGAACACCCGCCGGAGTCGGGGGATTCGCCGCGAACGCCACGACTTCGGTCCACGGGCTGTCGCCGACCACGGAGTAGGACTGGACTCGGAACCAATATCGGGTTCCCGGTTGCAGGCCTGTAATCGTCAACGACGTTGCGTCGACGAGACCCGAAGTCGAAGGAGACAACAAACCCGCCACCATGTACTTCGTGCCGAGTGATGTCAGTTGTGGCGCATCTCCCATCTCGTCGATGCCCGACGCAAATGATGACATCGACATCAAACGGCTCGAAGGGGTGAGCGTGAAGACGTCTGGTCCAAGTTGGATCGTGTCGAACCAGGTTGAACCATCGAGCGATTGTTCCAGTCGATACCCGACAATCGCTGTGCCTCCGTCGTCAACTGGTAGTGCCCATTGCACCGTGATCTGACCAGGAGCACTTTGTGTGCTCAAAGCTGCCGGCACTGTCGGAGGGGCAACCGGAGCTGCCGTCACCCACACGCTTGCCGCACCAGTTCCGGCGATAGTCATCGCACGGGCTCGGAACACATACGCGATGCCGTTAGTCAGACCAGTCACTGTCACCGACGGCGTAGCCGAAGTCGGACCGGCCTGCCACGTACGCCCACCATCACGGGAGAGTTCGACGACATAACTCGTGATGTTTGATCCGCCGTTCGAAACCGGGGCGACCCACGTCAATGACACCTGCCCATTACCAGACGCAGAAACAAGGTTGGTCGGCGCTGACGCTGTCGTCACCGGCGTTGCCGACAGCGATGACGTGGCCGATGCACCTGCTCCGATCGCATTCGTTGCCGTGACACGGAAGCGATACGGAGATCCGTTTGTCAGACCAACTATGAGGAAATTACGGACGCTGACAGCGGAGGCAACGATCAGCCAGTTCGTTCCACCGTCAGAGGAAATTTCGACTCGATACGAACTGATCGATGCACCACCATCACTGGTTGGCGCCGACCATGACAATGCAACCTGGCCATCTCCAGACACCAGTACAAGCGATGTCGGGGCACCCGGTGCAGCTGCCGGAGTTGCGGTTACCGGAGAACTCGGCGCTCCATTCCCCGCAGTATTCACGGCTTTGACGCGGAAGGCATACGCCGTTCCGTTGGTCAGGCCTGACAGAACCGCACCAGTAGCTGACGTCGTTGTGGCTATTGCCCAGGTAACACCGCCGTCGGTCGAACGTTCCACGATGTAGGACGTCACTGGCGCACCACCATCAGACGTTGGGACTGCCCACACAAGTGCAGCAGTTCCATCCGAAGCAACGACGCTGAGGTTGACCGGAGCAGTCGGTGGGACGCGAGGAGCAATCGCTCCTGAAAGCGACACCGACGAACCTGTTCCAGCCGCATTACGAGCCGAGATACGGAAGCGATAG
>CAMCTY010000028.1 GCA_945878725.1 Bifidobacterium breve
ATCGGTTCACGCGATGGGTCGAGCAGTTGCTATCCACGCGGTGTCGCGCAGTGAGACGGTGACGGCGGTGACGGCACTGATGCTCGCCGGTGTCCGTGAAGGTGATCGGATCGAACATGGTTCGGTTCTTCCTGCTGATCTCGATCGTGCGCTCGCTTCGTCCGGGGTTGTTGTGATCGTTCAACCTTCGCTGGTGTTTGAGCGCGGCGATCACTATTTCGATCAGGTTGATCCTGATGACATGCCATTTCTCCATCGTCATGCTGGCCTGCTCGCCATCGGCGTTCGAGTGGCGGCCGGAAGCGATGCGCCGGTGACGAGTGCCGATCCATGGGCGGCTTTAGCGGCAGCCTCGACGCGTCGGACTCGAGAGGGCCGATTGCTGGGTGAATCGGAAAAGGTCCCGGCCGCCATCGCACTGAACTGGTTTCTCGGTAGCCCTCAGGCGCCGGCTGGTCCGGTCCGGCGCCTCGTACCCGGAGCCGCCGCGGACCTGTGCCTGCTCGACCGGCCACTGGAAGCAGCTCTCCTCGCTCCCGAAAGCTCTGTTGTGCGGATGACGTTCGTCGCGGGCAGGCTTACCTACTCATGATCGCTTCTCTAAGTCCGGCCGAGGCGCTTTCACTCGTGAGCGATGGCCTAGATGATTCGGTTGTCGGGTTCGTCTCCGGTAGGCCGCTGCTTGCGATTGATCTCGATCAGCCGTTCGCCGATTCAGTTATGCAGCGTCTGGCCCAGCTGCTGGCGCCGGTTCCGGTAATCGTCGTTGGCGTGGCATCCGAAACAGTTCCCGCTTCACCGGCAGTGCTTGAACTCGACATTCTTCTGACCGATTCGCCATCCGCACTGCGCCCTTGGGTTCACTGCCCCGAGGGGACATCGGCCCGACTCAAAACTCTGTCGAGTTCAATCGATCGGTCGCCGGCTGCGGCCACGGCGCTCGCCCAATTGTTGCGAATGGGTGAGTCCATGACTGCCGAAGAAGCAATCGTGGCGGAGTCCTTCGTTTATGGACTGCTCCAAGGCAACGACGATCATCGGCGTTGGTTGGCCGAGCGCGGGGAACGAACGCGAAAGCCGCGACCGACCGCTGCGGTGGTTCGGGTCGAACGCGATCGGGAAACGCTAGTGATCACTCTTGATCGCCCGGAAGTGCGCAACGCCTATGGGGCCCGCATGCGCGACGAACTCACCGAAGCGTTCCGACTTGTCGACGTCGATCCGACAATCAAGCGAACTGAACTTCGAGGTGATGGTCCGGCCTTCTGTAGCGGGGGTGATCTCGACGAGTTCGGAACAGCCTCCGATCCGTTGGCTGCCCACATGATCCGCACGACGCGTAGTGCGGCTGTGGTGATGACGCGAATCGCCGATCGCGTGACTGCCTTCGTCCACGGAACCTGTGTCGGCGCCGGCGTCGAGTTGCCGGCTTTTGCGAATGAGGTCATCGCCCATCCCGACGCGACATTCCTTCTCCCCGAGATCTCGATGGGGCTGGTTCCTGGAGCCGGCGGCACGTCGAGCATCCCTCGAAGGATCGGACGACACCGGACTCTGTTGTTTGCGCTCGAGCAAAATCCGATTGACGCATCCACCGCGCTCGGCTGGGGGCTGATTGATCGGATCGATGCCGCTCCATTCGCAATCGAAGGGACATTGCCATGACCGAAGATCAACCAGCAGTCGGATCAGCCGAGTGGTCACGCTGGCGCGAAACCGTCGATCTTGATGACTATGCGAATCGATGGAAGCGCATGGCCGACTCCGGCCAGAATCCGCACGGTGAGGCGGATTTTGTCAGTCGATTCGAACCTTCGAGCGTCCTCGACGCGGGGTGCGGTATGGGCCGGGTCGCCATCGAACTGGCGATGCGGGGCATTGAGACGGTCGGTATCGATCTTGATCCGGACCTGTTGTTTCATGCGCAGCAGAACGCACCGAGCTTGGCCTGGCACGTCGGCGACCTCTCGGACTTCGACCTCAGTCGCACCTTCGATGTCGTGGTCGCGGCCGGCAACGTCATTGGTTTCGTCGACGAGGAAAATCGGTCGATGGCCGTAGAGCGATGTGCCGCGCACGTTGCGCCCGGGGGTCGACTGATCACGGGCTATTCGCTCAACGGGAAGTGGCCAGCACCGCATCTCTACGACGGATGGTGCGCCGATGCCGGTCTTGAGCTCGAGGCGCGGCACTCGACTTGGGATGGAGATCCGTTCGAATCCGCTTCGAACTATGCGGTCACCGTCCACCGCCGCCCGGTTTGAGGGCGGGAGAAACGAAGAGTCGATGAGTGTGGCAACATCGTCGATCTGCGCTGAAGGGGGATCGCTACGGTGAACGAGATCGTTGAACCAACCGAAGTTCCAGTGCGCGTCATCGGCACCCTGCGCAGTCGGTCCGAGGGCGCTGGCCCGGGGGAGCGACGACCGATCACAGTTCCGGCCTCGCGCTACATCTCCGAGGAGTTCGCCAAACTCGAAGAGGAACTCATTTGGCCTCGGGCTTGGCAGATGGCGGCGACTCTCGATGATGTTGCGAACGTCGGTGACTTCACTGAATTCTCCGTCGGCAAATTGTCCGCAATCGTGTTGCGCGACGACGAGGGCAACTTGCGGGCGTTTCAGAACGTGTGCATGCACCGCGGTATCGAACTGTGCTCGGGTTCCGGATCAGGATTGACGGAGCTTCGTTGCGGTTTCCATCGCTGGTGCTGGAATCTCGATGGTTCTCTCAAGGAAATTCCGAGTCGACGTGACTTTGGCGTGATCGATGGCGACGAGTACGGACTGCGTCCCGTTGCTGTCGACACCTGGGGACCACTTGTCTTCATCAACTTCGACACGGATGCCGAACCGCTGGCGAATTATCTCGGAGGAGCGCCGCAGGACGCCGCCCATCAGGCGATCGATGGCTTCCGATGCCGCTTCGAGATCACCGTCGCCGTTCCCGCGAACTGGAAGACAGCGGCTGACGGTTTCAGCGAGACCTATCACGTGCAGGGTCTGCATCCGGAACTGTTGCGCATCTACGACGATCTCGATTCGCATCAGGTTTTGTGGGAGCACGTTGGCCGCAGTCGTCAGCCGTATGGTCGCCCCTCACCGCGACTGCGACCGGTGCCTTCCGATCAGGAGATTTGGGAAGCATTCGCGACGGTGTTTTCTGCTCGGGTCGGTCTTGATGCCGCTGAACCCGGCCGAGTGCCAGTTGTTCCCGAAGGCCAAACGCTCATGAACGTGATGGCCGAACAGTTGCGCGCCGCAAGAGCGGCACAGGGTCTCGACCTCTCGGCGTTCACCGACGAAGAACTCATGACCCTCGATCAGTACAACGTGTTTCCGAACATCACCGTCCTGTTCTTCCCGGATCTGTTGTCGGTCCTGCGCACTCGCCCGGGCAACAACCCCGATGAGTGCTTCCTTGACGTGTTCCAGTTCGACCGCGTTGCATCCGACGATGCAACCCCGAGAACAAAACCTATGAAGTTGGAGATGGCGATCGACGCGGGATCCTTCGGGACCGTGTTCAATCAGGACTTCGCGATGCTCGTCTCGGCGCAGCGCGGACTTCACCAACCGGGCTTCGAGCGCATCACGCTGGCGCAGGAGGAAAGTCGGATCCTGAACACGCATCTCAATTTGGAATCGTTTATCGGGATCCATCCCAGTGAGATTGAGGGCGATCTTCCCGGCTGAATCGATGGGTCGGACCCGCTCGGTCCAACCTCGCCCTACGATCGTTGTTCGTGAGTCGTGGATCAGGCGTCGTCGTAACCCCAACTCGCCGTCGATCCGATGGTGGGCCCAGCGCCCGGGCGCTGCTGATTAGCGTGCTCGGTCAATGGGTTGGACCGAGCGAGACGATGGTCTGGACCTCGACGCTGGTATCCGCGCTCGAAACACTCGGGATTGAAGAGCGGGCGGCGCGTCAGGCGGTAAACCGGACTGCTTCCGACGGCTGGCTCATCGGCGAGTCAGTAGGTCGATACACGCGTTGGCGCTTGTCCGAATCGGGGCAACGTCTGCTCGGAACGGCATGGTCCCGACTTCAACGATCGTTCGATGTGGATCATCCGTGGGATGGGCATTTCCTTCTGCTTGCACTCACTGGGACGCCGCCGGAACGGCAGTTGCGCGACCGGCTCGCCACCGGACTCGATTTCGAGGGGTTCGGCGTCCTGGGCCCTGGGCTGTGGATCGCGGCCGACGACTCGGCCCGAACCGGTGCCGATTCGATTCTCGAGGCCTGCGATCTCGATGGTCAGGCGTTGATGTTCAGGGCGTCGACGGTCGAAGGTGCCGAAACGCCGGCCGAAGTGGTGGCGCTGGCCTGGGATCTCGAAACGGCTGCCACCGCCCATCGGGCCTTTCTTGAGGAGTTTGAGGGAGCGGTCCCGAAGGATGATCGCGACGCATTTGCCCTGCGTACCCGACTCGCTCACGAATGGCGGCACCTTCTGAGCGTGGATCCGGCGCTCCCCGCCGAACTCCTACCGGAGGACTGGGCGGGCACCCGGGCCCGGGGCCTTTTCCACGACTGTTTCGGGGCTTGGAAAAAATCCGCAACTTCGTACTACACAACCTTGGCGGACGAGCCTTCTGTGTCGTAGATTGTCGCTCATGACTGACATCGGATTCCCCGTATTCGACTGTGACAACCACTATTACGAAGCGATTGATGCCTTCACTCGGCATCTCGACCCTCGTACCGGACCCCGCACCATTCAGTGGTGCCAGATCGACGGACGCCAGTACCACGTCATCGGCGGCAAGGTCAGCCGTGCTGTGGTCAACCCGACCTTCGATCCGGTCGCGCTGCCCGGTGTGCTCAAGGACTACTTCCGCGGCAACCCGAACAACGAGAACCCGATCGAACTGCTCAAGCAACGTGAGCCGATCCGTCCGGCGTACCGCGACAAGGACGCGCGCATCGCGACGCTTGACGAGCACGGTCTCGAACGGGTCTGGATGTTCCCGACTCTCGGCATGATCTACGAAGAGCCGCTGCACCAGGACCCATGGGCCGTGCAACAGGTGTTCACTGCCTTCAACCGTTGGATGCTCGAGGACTGGGGCTTCAACCACAAGGACCGCATCTTCACGGCGCCGTACATCTCGCTCGTTGATGTCGACTGGGCGATCTCGGAACTTGAGTTCGCGCTCGACAACGGAGCCCGCAACATCGTCATGCGACCGGCCGCACCCACCACGGTCGACGGCCCGCGCTCACCTGCCGATCCGATGTTCGATCGATTCTGGGGTCTCGTCAACGAAGCCGGCATCACCGTCGTGGCCCATGCCGGCGACTCGGGTTACAACTCGCACGGCTACGCCGAAGACAACGGTTTCTCCGCCGCATTCGGCTCGCAGGCTCGCCCGCAGCCTCTCCGCATGGCGACGATGTTCGATCGACCGATCGAAGACTTCCTCGGTTCGCTGGTCTGCGACAAGATGCTTGAGCGTTTCCCGAACGTGCGCGTGGCGTCGGTCGAGAACGGTTCTGGTTTCCTTCGTGGTCTTCTCAAGAAGCTCGATGCCACTGCCAACAAGATGCCGGGTTGGTTCTCGGAAGCTCCTTCCGAGACATTCCGCAAGCAGATCTGGATCAACCCGTTCTGGGAAGACGATGTGCACGAGGTAGTCGAACTGGTCGGTTCCGATCGCGTCATCTTCGGCTCTGACTGGCCGCACATCGAGGGCATGCCCGTTCCGCTTGATTACGTCGACGAACTCAAGGAGTTCACGCCGGCTGTGCAGCAGCTCATCATGCACGACAACGTCACTGAGCTGAACCAGCGCCGACCGCTCTAACCCAAAAGGATTTACGTAGTTACGACGATGGCCCCGGTACTCCCGGGGTCATCGTCAGTTTTGGGCCTCTGTGGCAACGTTCGATTGGAAACGATGCCGACGGCGCTTAGGCCTGTGCGGCGAGAATCTGGGCGCGAATTTCGCGCTTGAGGATCTTGCCGGTAGCACCACGTTGCAGAGGTTCGGTATGCACGAACCATTGCGACGGAATCATGAAACTGGCGATGCGCGCTTTGAGGAACGCGTTCAACTCGTCGAGGTTGATCTCAACGCCGGGTTCGGGAAGGAACGCGGCGACGACTTCCTCGCCGAGACGTTCGTGCGGAAGTCCGAAGACCGCGACCTCGTGAATCCCTGGGTATTCGAAGATCGCAGCTTCGACCTCGGAGCAGTAGACGTTCTCTCCGCCGCGTAGAACCATGTCCTTGATGCGGTCGACGATGAAGACGAAGCCTTCGTCGTCGACGTAGCCGAGATCGCCGGTGTGCAACCACCCATTGACGATCGACTCGGCTGTTGCCTCAGGTCGATTCCAGTAGCCGCGGATGAGCATTGGTCCGTACATGAGAATCTCGCCGACTTCGCCGGTCGGCATCTCGGCGTCGGTAATCGGATCGGCGATCTTGATCCGCATGGTCGGAACGACGCGACCGGTGCTTGACGGCTTACGGACGTAATCGTCGCCGGTGTTTCCCGGTCCGTAGCCGTTTGTTTCGGTAAGGCCGTATCCGAGTTGAGGGCGAGCGTTGCCCGCGAACGAACCCTCGATCTTGCGAACAAGTTCGGGGGCCATCGGGGCGCCACCGCCGCCGACGTTCTTGAGACTCGTCGTGTCGTACTTCGCGAAATCAGGATGGGTGAGGATGTCTTGGGCCATCGTGGGTACGCCAATGAAGTTCGTGACTTTTTCGCGCTCGATGAGTTCGAGGGCGCGTCCGGCGTCCCACTTGTGCATCATGACGAGTCGGGCCCCGGTGGCCACGGATCCGAGCATCACCGGAACGCAACCGGTGACGTGGAACAGGGGAACCGTGAGGATGAAGCACGGCGTGTTGGGTACGGCGCCTTCGAGATTGGCCGGCGGCGGCGTGTCAGGAGTGGCGCGCACCGCTTCGGCGGTGGTGCGGCAGGCGAACGAAAGAAGCCCGGAGAGCACGGCACGATTGGTGGACACGGCGCCCTTGGGCGTTCCGGTTGTACCCGAGGTGTAGAGGATCGTGGCGTCGTCATCAGGAGCAATATCGACGGCGGGCATGGTCGCGCCAGGAACGAGAACGTCGGCGAGATGCTCGAAGTTGGCGGGGAGATCACCTTCGGTGCGCACGGCGAGGCCGCGGATTCCGAGATCGGCGAGTCGATCACCAATTCTTCCGATCCGCTCCTCATCAGCGATGACGACCTTGGCTCCGGAATCGATCAATCCGAATTCGATCTCCGGGCCCGTCCACCACGCATTAACGGAAACGGCAACTGCCCCGATTGACACGATTGCCGCGAACGAGCTGACCCATTCGGGGAAATTGCGCATATCGATGGCAACCCGGTCTCCCTTTTGGACTCCGTATCGCTCGCTCAGCACGTGAGCGATTCCGTCGATGCTCTCAACCACATCCGCGTACGACCAGCGCTCGTCCTCGTACACGATGAAGATGCCGTCGGGACGGACTCGCAGGCTGTCGAATAGGGCTCGGACCGAGGGCGGAGTGGCCGCAAAAACACGTTGGGGGAGGCCGAAGATTTCGGTCTCGATCACTTCGAACGGCGCACCAGGCCCGGTGATTACCGCAATCGCTTCATCGAATGTCATCGCCACGAGGGCCCTCCAGAGTTGGTCTGTCCGAGAACGGTAGGTCGTCGGGCACGCCCTTTGCTACCGATCGGTAGCAAAGGGCCCAAGATCAGTGCGCACGGTGGCAATTGCGAGGGCCATCAGGCGATCGTCGGCGCCGTGGTCGCGCACCGAAATTCTGACCATCACCTCGGTGCCTCGGGTGCCGATTGTCTCGGCGACGGCATGCACCGGGCCAACTCGACCCGGGCTTAGGTAATGAATGACGAGGTCGGTCACGATGACGCCAGGAGTTGGCGCGGGAGCGGCCACCCCAGTGACGAGACTGCGGGCGGCAGCATCAAGCACGACGGCGACGGAACCGCCGTGGAGGATCCCCCACGGGTTGCGCAGGCGGTCGCTTACGGCCAGAACCGCGATGCCGGGACGTTCTCCGGCTTCGAGAGCAAAGAACTCCTCAGGGCGTGTCCTGAAGATGGGATCGTCGGGAACTTCGCGGTGATCGAGGCGGACCGGACGGGAGAATGGTGGTGGCCCCCCGGCGGGCGTTAGGACGGCGCAGGTCATCCATGTGGTGGCGACGGGATTGCCGGCCTGATCGGTCACGTCGGTGCGTCCGACGACTGACGAGCGGCCTCGTCGGAGGATCCGCGTATCGAGTGTCAGCGGCCCGGTTCCACGAGGGCCGGCAAGGGCGTCGGGGGCCCGACGTAGCGCGAGATTGGTTGTGACAATCCAGTCGGGCAGACAGGCGACGCCTGAGGTCATTCCGCCAATGGAGTCGGCGATGCTGGCAAGCAGACCCGTAGCAAGCCGACCCTCGGAATCGACGAGATGATCCTGCACGCAGAACTCGCCGCGAGTGTGTGGCAACGGAGCAGTTCCGTCGCCAATCTCCATAATCGGCATTGCGAGATACATCGCGACGCCGACACCCTCACCCGCGTTGAATCCGGCCATTACGCCACCACTTCGGTGGTCGCGTAGGAACAGAGCCGGTCTTCGGCATCGAAGACTTCAACGCTCAGCGTCAGCCTGTCCTGTCCCGGGATCGACTCGCCTACGGATGTGGCGACGGCGCGCATCGGTCCTTTGGTGGCCAGATCAAGGAAGGCGAGATGCATGTCGACGGTTTCGGCATCGGGGCCGAGGAACTCCTGTCCGAGGGAAACTGAGGCCGCATCGATGACGGCCGTGTGTACGGCACCGTGAAGAGCGCCGACCGTGTTCGCCACTTCGGGGCGCAGCTCGATCACAACATGCCCGGGGCGCTCGACGACGACGGCAAGCTCCTCGAAGTACGGACCTGCTTCAGGTTGATCGGGAGGAAGAGTCGACATTGAACGGCGGCCCGGCGTCATGTCGATGGTGATGTTGACGAGATGCTCAGGGCGAGGGACGACGGCGAAGGTCATGATGGCGAGCCCGGCCGGGCGGACGCCGTCAGCGGACAGCTCGGCTTCGATCACGAGCGTGCGACGACCGCGACGACGCACATAGAGATCGGCTTGCAGTTGTTTCATTGGTCCCGTCGGCAGGAGATGGATCGACATATCGGCGGTGAACGCCCAGTCGGGGGCGGCGGCAGAGATAGATCGAAGTCCACCGAGCGCGTCGACGAGCATGGCGACGGCGGCAAGACGAGGACCGCCGGTCGGCGTCGCAATGGTGTTGTTGACCGGCAACCAGCCCCGAATATTTCCGTCCTCAAACTGTTCGGTTTCGAGGGACAACAACCGCATGGCGTGGCGAGGCGGCGGATACGCCGGCCTTGGATCGTCGGCGGGGGTGTTGTCAGCGGGCACGGGTTGAGAGTGTACGGGTGTCCTGATGGGGCCCCGACAGTGGGGAACGGTAGGGTCGCACCCCATGGTCCGGACCCGCCTGATCGTCATCATCACTGTCCTCCTTCTGGTCTCGGTATCAGGCGGAGTTGAGCTCGGCGGCGCTGGTTCCAGAGCGGGAGCCCAGACGTCAGACTCCAGTTCGCCGATGACGTCAGGGCCCGATCGACCGATTCGCATCCGAGCGTTCGGTGATGCAGTTACTGCTGGGTTCGGCGTGTTCAGCGACGGGACAGCGATGTCGTTCGCACAAACGATCCCGTGTCTTGCTCAGAACCGATTGCTGAATGATCGATGTTCGTCCAATTCGACTCGTGGGCCGGGGGATCGTTTGGTCGGTCCCGATTACAGCGCCGATTTCGGCCTGAACAACGCGTTCTCGTGGGCGGCCCAGGTTGCGGCGACGCTGGGTGTTGTCGACTACGCGAACTACGCGGTCAGCGGCTCGGAGCCGCGCCACTGGATGAACCTCAGCGGCGATGCGGCTCATCCCGATGATGGCTATCTCCACGAACAACTGCGTCGCCTCGAGGCCGATGATCCTGATCTCGTTCTGGTGACCCTCGGCGGAAGCACATTGCTTCTGAACGCCTTCGGCGGAGCGGGACTCTCGTGTGTGTCACTCAACGATGCCGTGACCCAGGCCTCGGAGTTCCGAGGGTGCATCGACTCGATCCTGAACGCGCAACTGCTGAAGCAATCGCTTATGGCGGTCTACTTCGATGTGCTCGCCCAAACTCCGAAAGCGCGCATCATTGCCAGTACGTATTCACCGTCGTACCCCGCGCTGTCGTTGTTCGAGCCTTGGCAGACGAAATCGATGACCGATGCGGTGAACGCGCAGATAGTCGCGGCCGTCGACACCGCAACGGCGGCGGGAGCGACTTGGGCGCAACGCCTGTCGGTCTCGTTTCCAGAGGAACTGTCAACAACTTTGGCGTTTCCTTTGCCAGGAGAGTTCCAGCCGGTCTGCTGGCAGCGGTCGATGTTTTCTCGGTTGCTCGTGATCAACGGAAACCGTCCCCTGTCCCCGGAATGTGCCCGACGGCAAGCGGTCCTAGATTCCGATCTCGGGATCCACCCGAACCGAGCGGGACAGGCGGCGTACGCCTCCGGTGGGCTTGCGGCAATCAAAGCCAACGACTGGTTCCCGGCAACTTCCGCTGCGCCCTGAGTGCCGCAGAGTGGCAGACTGTCCCCCTGTTCGCTTCGGGGGAGATTCGTCATGCTTGATCTTGTGATTCGTGGTGGCATCGTCGTAGACGGAACCGGTGCTCCGGGCGTCCGCGCCGACGTCGGTGTACGCGATGGCCGCATCGTGGTTATCGGCGACGTCACTGAGCAGGCGGCGAAGACGATCGACGCCGATGGCCGTGTCGTCACGCCCGGATTCATCGATCTGCACACCCATTACGACCCGCAGGTCATGTGGGATCCGGCGGCGACTCCGTCGTCGTTGCACGGTGTCACGTCAGTGTTCGGTGGCAACTGCGGATTCAGCATCGCCCCGATCACTCCGGAAGCCGCCGACTATCTCATCCCGATGTTGGCCCGTGTTGAAGGAATGCCGGTCGAGGCGCTCGAAGCCGGCCTCGATCTCATGTGGGACGGATTCGGTTCCTGGCTCGATCGCCTCGAGGGAAACCTCGCGGTGAACGCCGGCTTCCTCGTCGGACACAGCGCATTGCGTCGCGTTGTCATGGGCGAAGCTGCAGTCGGAGAAGAAGCCACTCCGGCGCAACTCGATGCGATGGTGGCACTTCTGCACGAGAGCCTGAAGGCGGGTGGCCTCGGGTTTTCGAGCACGGGTTCGCCCAGCCACAGCGATCATGCCGGTGACCCAGTGCCGTCAAGATTCGCAACGGCCGAAGAGTTCATCGCTCTCGCCAAAGCGACCGGTGAGCACGCCGGCACCACGCTTGAGTTCATTCCGGCCGCGTCGGCAAAGTTCACCGACACCGAGATGAATCTCATGGCTGATATGTCGGCAGCAGCGCAGCGGCCGCTCAACTGGAACGTCATGGTCGTCGCCGATGGTGATGAGGCGCGCGCTGGGCGCGAGGTCAAGCTTTCCGCTTCGGACATCGCCGCAGCGAAGGGCGGCCGAGTCGTCGGGCTTTGTCTGCCCGAGCCCATGCGAATGCGTCTCTCGTTCGGCGCCGGTTTTGTTCTCGATCTGATTCCCGGTTTCGCGGACGTCATCCACCTTCCGCACGCGCAGCGTCGTATCGCTCTCGCCGACCAAGCGATTCGCGAACAGTTAAAGGAAGCAGTCCTTCCGCTGCCCGCGCAGCACACAATCTCCCGTTTCGCCGAGTTCACGATTGCTGATGTCGGTTCGGCGGAATTCGAAGGCCTCGTCGGCCGCAAGATCGGTTCGATCGCGCAGGAACGAGGTCAGCACCCGCTCGACACGCTTCTCGACATCGTTGTGGCCGACGATCTGGCCACGGGGCTTGAGCCTCCGACGGTCGGAACCGACGACGCCTCCTGGATTGAGCGAGTTCGACTCCTGCAGGAAGATCCACGCGTCATTGCCGGTGGATCTGACGCCGGCGCGCATCTCGACATGATGAAGACCTTTGCCTGCCACACGAGTTTCTTCGCCGAGGCCGTGCGCAACCGTCAACTGATTTCGTTTGAACGAGCTGTCCAACTCTTCACCGAGGCCCCGGCCCGCCTCTACGGCCTCAAGGGACGCGGTCGGATCGCCGAAGGTTGCTTCGCTGATCTCGTGATCCTTGATCCCGACACGGTCGGCCCCGGCACTGTTGCCCCGCGCAGCGATCTGCCCGGCGGTGGATGGCGTCTCTATTCCGAGGCGACGGGTATCGATGCCACGATCGTCAACGGTGTCGAGATCGTGCGCGACGGCAAGGTCACGGGCGATACCCCGGGAACAACCCTGCGGTCAGGACGCGACACGGAAACTGTCGCTGTCTGACAATTGCGTCAGTGGGGAACAGCAGTGACTAGAAGTCGGCGATTGGCAGTTCGAACGTCGACGACTCGGTGCCGCCGTCGATCTCGATGATCTTGCCGGTCATGTAGCGGGCCGCTGACGACGAGAGGTAGAGGACGCCGAGTGCGATGTCCTCAGGTTCGGCGATGAAACGCAGGGGAGTCGCCGCAACCATTGCGTCGTGGATTTCCGGCACCGTGAGGATCGTCTCGAGCGCCGAGGTGGCGGTCGAACCGACGGCGATCGCGTTGACACGCACCTTCGGGTTGAGATCGGTGGCGAGATAGCGCGTGAGGTGAGTCATGGCGGCCTTGGCCACGCCGTACTGAGTGAGCCCGCGGGCGGCGGTACGGCCGGCCATCGACGAGATGTTGACGACGTTGCCTCGGTTGGCGACGAGCTGCGGGATGCAGGCCTGCGTGAGGGCAAGTGCGGTAGTGACGTTGAAGTGGAATGCCGCTTCGAATGACTTTGCCGTGATGTCGGTGAGCGCGGCCGGAGGTGAACCGCCGGCGTTGTTCACAACGATGTCGATGCGACCCAGTTCGTCGGTTGCCTTCTGAGCGAACTCAGCGAGGAAGTCGAGATCATTGACGTCGCCGGGGACGACGAGGGCCCGACGCCCGAAGCTTTTGGCAACGGCTGCGACCTCGTCGAGTTGGTCGACGCTGCGCGCCGTGATGGCGATGTCGGCGCCGGCTTCGGCAAGGGCTCGAGCTGACGCGGCACCAATGCCGCGGCCTGCTCCGGTGATGATGGCTACCTGGCCATCGAGACGAAAACGATCAAGGATGCTCATGGCGCCGAAGATTAGGCGCGAATGAGATCGACATTTGTCGTCAGCCTCTCGATGCGTAACTGATCGACAGCGACACCCAAGCCGTTGCCGGTCGGGACGGCGATGGACCCAGCCCCGGCCGGCCCATCGACAACGAACGGTGGGCACACGTCCTCGGAGAAGAATCTCGATGTCGCCGAGATATCCCCGGGCATCGTGGCGCCGGGATGGGCAGCGAGTGCGATGTTGGCGGCACGGCCGAGGCCGGTGTCGAGCATGCCCCCGACCCAAGCGGGAATGTCATTGCCGGCGCAGTGATCGAGAACATCTGCAGCGACGAGCCAACTTCCGTAGCGGGGGGCCTTCACACAGACGACGGAACAGGCGCCCATGTCGAGTGCCTGACGAGTGATGCTGGCCGACGTGAGCGATTCGTCGAGGCAGATCGGGGTATCGAGACGGCGAGCGAGTTCGGCGTGGTCGAGAAGGTTGTCGGCGGCGAGAGGTTGCTCGATGCACGCGAGGTCAAACTCATCCAACTGCGAAAGCGCTCGGGCGTCGTCGATCTCGCCGACAGAACCGTCGATCCGATAGGCGCCGTTGGCATCGACGACCAGAATGATGTCGCGGCCGGCGGCCTCTCGAGCGGCGCGAACGAACTCGATGTCGCGCCCCGGGGCGATCTTGATCTTTACGCGGCCGTAGCCCTCGGCAATCTGAGCGGCGATTTGTTGCGCGAGTGCATCGGGCGTGTCGAGCAGGCCGATGGCCACGCCGGCCGGTACCGATGCGGTAGGTCCTGGGGGATTCGGCGCGAGGCGGTGGGCGAGCGAGACGTTGGCGGAGCGACACTCGAAATCAAGCAGGGCCATCTCGATCGCTGCCTTTGCCATCGGATGGCCGACGACGTCGGCGAAGAGCGCAGGCAGCTCGACCGACGAGACCCCGCCGGATCCGAAAACCGGATTGGTCAGGAGGCGAGGGGCGAGCACATCGCGGATGGTGAGGAAGGCGTCGTCCACGAACTCGGCGGAATACGTGGGTTCGGGAAGAGCGGCACATTCACCCCAACCCTCACCATCGGGGCCCGCGAGTCGCACGAGGACTGCTGTCCGAATGGATGTCGTGCCATGCGAAGCGGCGAACGGTGTGACGAGGGGAAGAGCGACGATGCGTACTTCCACGGCTTCGATGCGCATGGTCAGAGCCTACGGCCGGACCCCAATGGTTTGTTCGCCGACTGAAGGCACGACGGCATCGGGTCGGTAGCATTGACCCATGTTCTTCGGACAACGCACCCCTGAGATGGTCGATCCTGCCGCTGCCCTTCCGGGTCGCGAAGCAACGATGCCGGTTGCGGCCGCCCATCTGGTTCTCGGCACGCCGATGACTCCGCCTTTCCCGGACGGAATGCAACAGATCGTTGTGGGGATGGGTTGTTTCTGGGGGGCCGAGCGAAAGTTCTGGCAGTTGCCGGGGGTCGTCACAACCGCTGTCGGTTACGCCGGTGGGTACACACCCAATCCGACCTACGAGGAGACCTGCTCGGGCCGCACCGGCCACACCGAAGCGGTCCTTGTGGTGTTCGACCCGGCACTCGTATCGCTTGAGACCGTGCTGCGGCGTTTCTGGGAGAACCACGATCCGACCCAGCCGAACCGTCAGGGCAACGACATCGGCACGCAATACCGTTCGGCGATCTACACAAACTCGCCCGAGCAACTCGCGATGGCACATGCCAGTCGCGATGCGTTCAACGAGGTGCTCGCCGCAGCCGGGTTCGATCCGATCGTCACGGAGATCGCTGAGGCCGGTCCGTTCTTCTACGCCGAGGATTATCACCAGCAGTATCTCGCCAAGAATCCGAACGGCTACTGCGGACTCGGTGGTACGGGACAGACCTGTCCGATCGGGCTCGCCGCACCTGACGCGGACTGAAGTCAAACCGTTGTCTGATCTCGATGTTCTTGTAATCGGTGCCGGTCTGGCGGGACTCACGGCGGCGCGTCGACTTGTCGATGCAGGACGCAGTGTGCTCGTCGTTGACAAAGGGCGCGGAGTGGGCGGACGTCTCGCCACCCGTCGCATCGGTGACGGGGTCTTCGATCACGGAGCACAGTTCTTCACGTCGGCGGAACCCGAGTTCGATACTGAGGTGGCAACCTGGGTTGACGCAGGTGTCGCTGCGCAATGGTTCGACACACGACTCGAACCCGACGGTTCGCTCGTCACCGATGGTCATCCGCGATGGCGGGGAACGAACGGTATGTCTGGCATCGCCAAACATCTGGCCGCGTCGCTCGATGTGCGAACAGGTTGCCGGCTCGTTTCTCTAGCGGTTGACAATGGGGCCTGGACGGCAGTCGACTCCGACGATGGTGTGATTCGCGCAGAGTCGATAGTCGTTACCGCGCCGGTTCCGCAGACCCTTGCGCTGTTCGATGCTGGAGCCGTTGGACTCGATGCGAACGATCGTCGCGATCTCGACGCGGTGGACTATCACCCGTGTATCGCGGTCCTCGCGCTGCTCGATGGACCATCTGGTCTACCGACACCTGGTGCGCTGCGACCCGCTGGCGAACCACTCGACTGGGTCGCCGACAATCAGATGAAGGGAATCTCGCCGGTACCGGCCCTCACGGTTCATGCCGGTACCGCCACGAGCCGCGCTCTTTGGGATGCGTCAGATGACGTCGTCGTCGAGCAATTGCTAGCGGCGGTCCCGGGGCTGGCATCGGGTCCGATCGCCGGTGGCGTGCAGGTTCAACGGTGGCTTTACGCCCGACCGGTCGAATGTCGCCCGGAAGCGGCCCGGCTGCTGTTCGGACTCCCAGCGGCTGTTCTTGCCGGAGACGCCTTTGGAGGCGCCCGGGTTCCGGGTGCGGCTGCTTCAGGTAATGCGGCTGCGGCATTGTTGCTCTGAACATGCTCCGCTAGCCTTCAAACCTTCACACCGTCGATTCTGACTAGAGAAAAGGGACACCTCAATGGCTTTCGAGCTTCCCCCGCTGCCGTACGCCCAAGACGCTCTCGCACCGCACATCAGTGCCGAGACGCTCGAGTACCACTACGGCAAGCACCACCAGACCTACGTCGACAACCTCAACAAGGCTGTTGCCGGAACAGATAACGAGAACGCCTCGCTCGAGTCGGTCATCATGAGCGCCGAAGGTCCGTTGTTCAACAATGCGGCCCAGGTTTGGAACCACACGTTCTACTGGAGCTGTCTCACTCCCAACGGTGGCGGCCAGCCCACCGGAGCAATCCTTGATCGCATCAACGCTGATTTCGGAAGTTACGACGCCTTCCGTGCGCAGCTCACCGAAGCCGGTCTCACCCAGTTCGGTTCGGGCTGGGCATGGCTCGTGGAAGACGGCGGCAAGCTGTCCATCATGAAGACCCTCAACGCAGACCTTCCGATGAAGCACGGCGCTAAGGCACTCCTCACGATCGATGTTTGGGAACACGCCTATTACGTCGATTATCGCAACGCCCGTGCCAAGTACATCGATGTTGTCCTGGACAACCTCGTCAACTGGGACTTCGTTGCCGAGAACCTGGCTGCCTGAGCCAACGTTTCTGCAGTAACCAACGGGGCCCCTGCGGGGGTCCCGTTGTGCGTCTGCCCTGATGTAGGACAATGGGGCATGTTCTTTTCGATGATCGACGCGTTTGCTGTGATGCCAGTCCTCGCCGCGACCGAGATATCGCCGGAATTGCAGAAGGCTTGTGGCGACAGCCCCGGATGGGCTTGCGAGAGCGTTTATGACTGGACCGATTCCGAACGAGTGGCCAGCGCGGCCGACTGGGTCATCGCCAAACCGTTGACGATCTTTCTGATTGTTCTGGTGGCCGCGATCGTCGCCCGAATTGTTCGGCGGCTGATTTCCCGCTGGATGCGTCGGTTGATGGTTCCGGCCGCCGGTGGGTCCTCCGGAATTGTGAGTCGGCGTACGTCGAGTGTCCTTCTTAGTTCGGGCGATTCCACGCTGCGCACCGATGCCCGCGTCGAAACGCTGACGGCTGTGTTTCGCTCAATAGCAACCGGCCTGGTCTGGTTCGTCGCCATCATTTGGATTCTCGAAACAATCGGCGTGAGCCTCGGGCCGTTGCTCGCCACCGCCGGCGTGCTCGGCGTGGCGCTCGGTTTTGGCACGCAGACAATGGTGCGCGATTTCATCGCCGGGTTCTTTCTTGTCGTCGAGGATCAATTCGGAGTCGGCGATGTTGTTGATCTAGGCGGCGGCGCGAAGGGAACGGTCGAGCGCGTCACCTTGCGGGCGACACATCTGCGCGATGTCGAAGGCAACGTCTGGCATGTGGCCAATGGTCAGATCACCAAAGTCGCCAACAAAAGCCAAGAATGGGCTCGTGCGCTCATCGATGTTGTCCTGCCCTATAACGCCGACATCGACACCGTGAGTGGCGTGATTCAGAAAGTCGCCGACACGCTGGCGGCCGATTCGAAATGGTCGGGGGAGATTCTCGAGCGCCCTGAGGTGTGGGGGATTCAGGAATTCACCACCGCCGGTGTCGAAGTACGTCTGGTCATCAAGACGCTGCCGGCATCACAGTTCGGCGTGCTCCGGGAATTGCGGGCACGACTCAAGGCCGAGTTCGACAGCGCCGGTATTGCGTTCGCGTACGCGGCTGGTCCGACCGAAGTAGTCCTCATCGACGGGCGCGGCGATGCACCGACCGAAGCCGATGCTGCCGGTGAGGCTTCTGATCTGATCCCCGAGCGGGAATCAGGCTTCAGGGGATTCGGCGGCGAGGGTGACGCTGATGTTGGTCTCGGCGGCGACGGCGACGCTGATTGATTCAGCGTTCGCAGCGTTGCGGACGTCTTCAACAACAGTTTGCAGTGCGGCACCACGTTCAGCGGTCTCGGAAACCTCGACAATGTCGACCGGCCACTTGAGGGAGCGCTTCGCTTCGGTCTTGGCTCGACGGACTGCTGCGAGGACATCGATGGCGATGGCGAATGCCACCGGGTTGCCGTCGGCCGCAGCGTTGCGGAGTTCCGATGCATCGGGCCACGGGGCCGTGTGCACGGAACCGTCCTGCCACCACGACCAGATCTCCTCGGTCACGAACGGAAGGAACGGCGCGAACAGGCGCAGCAGGGTTGAGAGCGCCAACTGCAGCGCAACCTGGGCCGAGCGAGCGGCTTCGGGACCGGCGTTGCCGTAAGCACGGCCCTTGACCAGTTCGAGGTACTGATCGCAGAACTGCCAGAAGAAGGTTTCGGTTCGTTCGAGCGCCCGGGCGTAGTCGTAACCGTCGAATGCAACGGTGGCATCGGCAGCGAGTGCAGCGAGGTCCGCGAGCATCGCCCGATCGAGCGCTTCGGTCACGTGGGCAATGTCGTTGCTCGCTGAGGTGCGGTCTTCGTCACCGAGTCCGAGGGCGAATCGACTTGCGTTCATCAACTTGATGCCGAGTCGGCGGCCGATTTTCATCTGGCCTTCGTCGAACGTGGTGTCGGTGCCGGGTCGCGCGCTTGCCGCCCAGTAGCGAACAGCGTCGGCGCCGTACTGCTCAAGAAGATGCAGCGGCGTAACGACGTTGCCCTTCGACTTCGACATCTTCTTGCGATCGGGATCGAGCACCCAACCCGAAATGCTGGCGTTGCGCCATGGGATCGATCCGTGCTCGAGATGTGATCGAACCGCCGTCGAGAACAACCATGTGCGGATGATCTCGTGAGCCTGAGGGCGCATGTCCATGGGGAACGTGCGCTCGAATAGATCGTCGTCCTCGCCCCAACCGGTAGCGATTTGGGGAGTGAGCGATGACGTGGCCCATGTGTCCATGACATCTGGATCGCCGGTGAAGCCACCGGGGACATCGCGCTGCGCCTCGGTGAAACCAGGAGGAGTGTCGGTGGCCGGATCGATCGGTAGCGACGCCTCGTCGGGGATGATCGGCGTGGCATGGACCGGCTGACCTTCGGCATCAAGTGGATACCAGAGCGGAAAAGACACACCGAAGAAACGCTGACGGCTCACGAGCCAGTCACCGTTGAGTCCGTTCACCCAGTTCTCGTAGCGAACTCGCATGTGCGGGGGATGCCAGTGCACCTCGCGACCGCGCTCGAGCATCTGTTCGCGCAGGTCGAGATCGCGACCGCCGTTGCGCAGATACCACTGGCGGCTCGTGAGGATCTCGAGAGGGCGATCACCCTTCTCGAAGAACTTCACAGGGTGAGTGATCGGCTTGGGCTCGCCGTCGAGTTCGCCTGATTCGCGAAGCAACTCGACGATGCGGGTTTGGGCTTGCTTGATGCCCTTGCCGGCGAACTCGTTGTAGGCGCTCACGGCAGTGTCGCCGGCTGCAGAGATCCACTCGGGGACTTCGGTGGTGATGCGCCCGTTGTCGGTAATGACAGAGCGGGTCGGAAGCTGCAGTTCGCGCCACCAGATGACGTCGGTGAGATCGCCGAACGTACAGATCATTGCGATGCCGGAGCCCTTGTCGGGATCAGCAAGTTCGTGGGCACGAACCTCGACCTCAACACCGAACAGCGGCGTGCGAACGGTCGAGCCGAAGAGTGGCTTGTATCGCTCGTCATCGGGATGGGCCACGAGCGCAACACATGCCGCCAACAGTTCGGGGCGGGTGGTTTCGATGAAGATCGGTTCGCCGTTGTCGGTGCGAGTGAACGGCAGGCGGTGATACGCGCCGGGCATCTCGCGATCTTCGAGTTCGGCCTGAGCAACAGCGCAGCGGAAATCGACGTCCCACAGCACGGGAGCCTCGGCCTGGTAGGCCTCATCGCGTGCGAGATTGCGAAGGAACGCGCGCTGAGCAACGCGGCGACTGCGATCGTCGATGGTCGTGTACGTGCGCGTCCAGTCGACTGAGAGTCCGAGCGTCCGGAAGAGTTCCTCGAAGGCCTTCTCGTCTTCAGTCGTGAGCGTGATGCAGAGTTCGATGAAGTTCCGGCGGCTGATGTTGACCGCCTGCTTCTTCTGATCTTCTTTGGAACGGTCGGCCATCGGAACAGGTGTTTCGAAATCCGCATCCCAAGGAAGGGTCGGATCGCATTGCACGCCGTAATAGTTCTGAACACGGCGCTCGGTGGGTAGTCCGTTGTCGTCCCAGCCCATCGGGTAAAAGACGGACTTGCCTCGCATCCGCTGATAGCGGGCGATGGTGTCGGTGTGCGTGTAACTGAACACGTGCCCGACGTGGAGCGAGCCGCTCACGGTCGGCGGCGGGGTGTCGATCGAGTACACACCGTCGCGATCGGCGGTGCGATCGAACCGATAGGTGCCTTCCGATTCCCAGGATTCACCCCAGCGAGCTTCGAGCCCGGCAAGGTCGGGCTTCTCGGGGACGATCCAGTTGTCGCGGGGGGTGGGGGCAGAGGTGCTCATGAACCGCCCAAGGTAGTGCCCGGCGGCGTGTCGACTCACGGTGAGGGTCTGCCGGACGGGTAGCGTTGTCCCTCGTGTTGCACCTTTTTGATACTGCTCAGGGCCGTGTGGTTCCGTTCGAACCCCGCGAGGCGGGGAAAGTATCGATGTACGTGTGCGGACCGACGGTCTACGGGCCGCCCCATTTGGGTCACGGCCGGTTTTCTCTGGTCTTCGATGTCCTGCGCCGCTACCTGACCTGGTCAGGGTTCGAGGTCAACTACGTCTCCAACATCACCGACATCGACGACAAGATCATCGATCGGGCTAATCGCGAAGGGCGCGATCCGGCCGATATCGCCGAGAAATGCGAATCGGTGTGGTGGAAAGCGATGGCTGCGATCGGCGTCGACCGACCGACATCGGATCCGCATGCAACCGATTACGTCGACCAGATGGTCGAACTGATCGCCGACCTGATTGCCCGCGACGTCGCATATGTCTCTGACGACGGCGTCTACTTTTCGCCGGCCACGGTCGCCGATTACGGACTGCTGGCCCGTCAGTCGCTCGACTCAATGCAAGCTGGTGCCCGCGTCGACGTCGCCGATCACAAACATTCTCCGATCGATTTCGCGCTTTGGAAACTGGCGAAGCCGGATGAGCCGTCGTGGCCTTCACCTTGGGGTGCCGGCCGCCCCGGTTGGCACACCGAGTGCGTCGTCATGTCCCTCGACCTTCTGGGCGATGGGTTCGACCTCCATGGCGGCGGGCAGGACCTCGCGTTCCCCCATCATGAGAACGAGCGCGCTCAAGCCGTGGCCGCCGGTCGGACATTCGCTCGCCATTGGATGCACAACGGATTCGTCGAAGTGGGTGGCGAGAAGATGTCGAAGAGTCTCGACAACTTCACCAATCTGCTTGATCTTGTTGAATCGACCGATCCGCGGGCGTATCGCCTGCTTGTATTGCGTTCGCACTACCGCACGCCGGTTGAGGTCACCCGGGCGACGACTGACGATGCCTCTACTGCGCTTCGTCGACTTGACGCATTCGCCCGTCGCGCCGCCAACGCCGGTCTCGCCGCCGAACCCGATTCGGTCGCGATGGACAGTTTTCGCTCGGCGATGGACAACGATCTCGATACGCCGGCGGCGATCGCGCTGCTTTTCAGTCTGGTGAGTCAGGTCAACTCGGCCCTCGATGCCGGCGACGACTCGTTGGCTGCTCCACTTTGCGCCGCGGCACACGAGATCTGCGCGGCTGTTGGCATTGTGCTTGATGCCGGTGGCGAGGAAGTTCCTGCTGAAATCCTCGAGTTGGCCCGTGCCCGCGATGCACATCGCGCCGCAAAGGACTGGGCGGCCGCCGATGCCGCCCGCGCTGAACTCGAGCGTGCAGGTTGGCTGGTCGAAGACACGCCGGCCGGCACTCAGGTCCGACCCAGCTGATGGCCCGGCCATCAAAGGCGGAGGGACGCCAGAAGTTCCCCCGCGGTTTCGGTGTCATCTGGACAACTGTCGCGATCGACCTGATCGGCTTTGGCATCGTGCTGCCGATCCTCCCGCAGTACGCCGAACGTTTTGGTGCCGGTGCGTTCGTCATCGGCATCCTCTCGGCATCGTTCTCTCTCGCCCAGTTGGTCTTTGCTCCGGTGTTGGGTCGGCTGAGTGATCGTTTCGGACGCAAGCCGATCATCATCATTTCGTTGTTCGGAACGGCGGTCGGCTCGCTGATTACTGGTTTCGCTGGTTCGCTGTGGATGCTGTTTCTCGGTCGCATCATTGACGGCATGTCGGGTGCGTCAGTGTCGGTCGCTCAGGCAGCGGTGGCAGATCTGTCACCGCCTCGGCAGCGCGCGCGTTATATGGGTCTCATCGGCGCGGCATTCGGTGTGGGTTTCGTCGCTGGCCCGGCCATCGGCGCGCTTGGCGCGCTAGGCGGAGCCAAAGTTCCGTTCTTCATCGCAGCTGCAATCGCTGGAGTCAACGGAATCATTGCCATTCGTCGTCTGCCGGAGACAGCGCATGGTGTTGAAGGTCATCCGCTCGCTATCCCGGAAGTTGTTGCGGCACGCAAAGCTGAATTCGCGGCCATGGACGCGGAAAATATTGCCGCTGAACCTGCGCTTGATGGTCCCGGCATCGTCGAACCTGCGCATCTGACTAGACCTGATGCCAACGAAACTTCGTCGGTAACACGCGACGCAATCATCCGACTCATCGTCGTGGCTTTCGTCGGCGTCGTCGCGTTCAGCGGTTTCGAGTCGACGTTCTCATTGCTTGCCAAGGAACGATTCGGATTGACGTTGGCTTCCACCGCCGCGGTGTTTGCTGCAATCGGTATCGTCCTCGTCGGCGTGCAGGGTGGGCTTGTCGGTCCAGTGACGCATCGGCTTGGCGAAGCCGGCACGCTGCGTTTCGGATTGCTCGCGAACGCTGCGGGTCTGGGACTGCTGTCGATTGATTTCGGTTGGTACGGCCTTGTGGCCTC
>CAMCTY010000029.1 GCA_945878725.1 Bifidobacterium breve
GCGGCCATTGCCGTCACGTGATGAATCACAGTCGCCCAGTAGTAGCTGGGCAGATCATGGCCCATACCTTCGAGCCGCAGAAATTCCGAACCGGCGAGGCTCTCAGCCGTGCGCTCGCCGCCGCTGATGGTGACGAGCGGATCGATCTCGCCGTGCACGACGAGCGACGGAACATCAAGGTTGCGCAGCCCGGAAGTTCGCGACGGCGAGGTGAGAATGCCAAGCATCTGACTCGCGACTCCAGCGGGATAGAAGCACCGATCAAATTGGAGTTCGTTACGACGCAGAATCCAGTCATCGTCACGATGCTCAGGCCCGGCCAAAATGCGCCCGCTCTCGATCGCATCCTTCAGGTACTCGGCGCGGTCAGTCTTCGGTTCGGCCAGCAGCACAGCGAGTGCTTCCGGCGTGGGCTGACCGACATCGGGATCACCTGTCGTCGAGGCCACCGAGGTGAGGCTGAGCACGCGATCGGGCTGATCAATCGCCATTTGCTGCACGATCATGCCGCCCATAGAGAGCCCAAGGATGTGCACCCGGTCGAGGCCCAGCGAATCACAAAGTCCCCATGCGTCGGCAGCCATGTCGCTCAAGCCATACGGAGCTTCGACGTCCTGACCCTGGAGCAGACCCGTGATCGCAGCCAGAACATCGATGTGACTATCGATCTTCGTCGAAAGTCCCACATCTCGATTGTCGAAACGGATGACGTGGAAACCACGATCAACGAGCGCTTCGCAGAACTCGGGATTCCACCAAACCATCTGACATCCAAGACCGGAGACCAGCAGCAACGCCGGATCCGCCGGATCGCCGAAGGTTTCGTATTCGATTTCAATTCCATTCGAAGATGCACGCATGGCTCGCATCCTTCTGCCATCCGCTGATCCGGTCAAGCACCGGAGTCGCTGCCGACGACTACCGTTCGCGTCGTGAGCACCTCCGACGATGGCGGAACAGGGTCGATTGATCGTGAGCGATCAGCAGGCGGCCATCGCATCGACCCCCTGACCGGAACGCCGACCCACATCGTTGCTCACCGCCAGGACCGGCCGAACCTCCCCGACGGGAGTTGCCCGTTCTGCGTCGGCGGCAGTGAGGCCCCTGATCCATATGACGTTCGCGCCTTCGCTAACCGCTGGCCCCCGCTCCCCGATGGGCGAGCCGAGATTGTGCTCTACGCACCTGATCACGACGCGTCATTTGCCGACCTCTCGACAATGCAGGCGCGAAAAGTCGTCGATCTTTGGGCCGAGCGCAGCACAGAGCTCGGAGCACGTGACGATGTTTCGTACGTGCTCGTGTTTGAAAACCGCGGATCTGAGGTCGGAGCGACGATCGCCCATCCTCACGGACAGATCTATGCGTTCGCCGATGTGCCCCCGGCCGCACTCGTCGAGTTCGTCGACGATGGCATGCAGCGTGGCTTCGACGCCGAAGCGATCGGCAATCGTCTCGTTTCCAGTATCGGTGACTGGGCGGCGTGGGTGCCATCGGCCGCTGGTTGGCCGTACGAACTTCTCCTCGCTCCGCGTGCTTCCATTCCCGATCTTCCGTCTCTTGATGACGCGTCGCGGGATTCGCTCGGCGAACTCCTCGTCGACATCGTGTCGAGACTCGATCGACTCTTCGCCGCCCCCATGCCATTCATGATGTGGATTCATCAACGGCCATTCGACAACCGAACTTGGCCCGACGCACGTGTTCACCTCCATGTCGCTCCGTTGTTGCGGTCACCCGGCACAGCCCGCTTCGTCGCCGCCGGTGAACTTGGTAGCGGCGTGTGGTTCAACCCCGTAGAACCCGAAGTTGCTGCCGCGGAATTGCGCGCGCTTTCGACATGATCGGCACGGTGCCTGATGACATCGAAATTGCGGCTCACGCTCCCGGTCGCGTCAACCTGATCGGCGATCACACCGACTACGCCGGCGGACTCGCGATGCCCATGGCGATCGATCTCGGAACCACCGTGTTGGGCCGGCGTACTGGGCGTCGAATCGAACTCGTCTCGGAAGCACGCGATCGTCGCGCCGATATCGATCTCGATGCACCATTCGAACCTTCCGCTACCGAACCTGAATGGGCGCGCTATGCCGCAGCAGTAGCGCGTCTCCTCACACCCACCTTTGGGTTCAACGGACGTATCGCATCGACCCTTCCTCTCGGGGCCGGCCTCTCTTCCAGCGCGTCTCTCGGACTTGCCCTGGCTCTTGCTCTCGGCTTCGAGGGTTCGCCGCTCGAACTCGCACTGCTTGGACAGAAGGCCGAGCACCTTGCCGTTGGTGTGCCCTGCGGACTTCTTGATCAGTTATCGATCGCGTTTGCCGAACGCGAGAACGCGATGGTGATCGACTTCTCTGACAATTCCGTCACACAGGTGCGAGTGCCGACTGGTGTCGACATCATCGTTGTTCACTCGGGCCAGGAGCGGACCGTTGAGGGTTCCGCGTATGCCGATCGCCGAAACGACTGCGAGCGAGCCGCTCTGGAGATAGGGCCGCTACCGAAATGTGATGCGGAGGCGATCGCGTCGCTAGCGGATAAGACTCTGCAGCAACGTGCCCGCCACGTAATGACTGAATGCGAACGCGTCCGCCTTGCCGCCGATCTGTTCCGAATCGGAGACACTCAATCAGTAGGTCGACTGATGAACGAGAGCCACCGATCGCTACGCGACGATTTCGATGTCTCGACGCCAGTACTTGATCAACTCGTCGACACGCTTCAGAAAACTTCTGGTGTCCTCGGCGCCCGCCTCACTGGCGCCGGATTCGGCGGTTGTGTCGTAGCGCTCTGCGAGAGCGGCGCCATTTCCGATCCGACAGCGTTTACCGGTCAGGGCTGGAAAGTGACGCCGACCGATGGGGCCCGGCTCGTCTCCGTCGACACTCAGCCGGGCGAGACATACCGACCGGCATAGAGCTACATGCGGTCGAGAAGCTCGTTCTTCTTGGCCTGGAATTCCGTCTCCGTGAGTACGCCCTGATCACGCAGGCCACTGAGTTGCGCGATCTGGTCCGGGATCGAAGCGGCTGTGCCGGCCGACGCCGACTGCGCGGCGTACGCCGAGTTGATGCCACCGGAGATGCGGTTGGCGGCTTTGATCTCGTTGGCCTCCATCTGCTGGTAGATCTCGTTCTGAACCGAGCTCGGGTTCTTGATGTCGTCGAACTTCTGGGCGCCATCCTTCGACGCCGATTCGATCTCGAGATCGCCGAGGCCGAGCATGCGCTCGAAGATGCGCTGATGAAAGAAGATCGTGTTGATCCGTTCGAGAGGGATCTCGATGCCGTTCTTGGCCACGATCCCCGTCCGGAAGATCACCCGGTCGGATGTGAGGACGAAATGGGTGCTGATCCAGCGCACATAGCGTTCGGCGAACCAGATGAGGGTCACAAACAAAAACGCCGCTACTGGATATTTGGCCCATTCCCAGTTCTGGGCCAGTACGAACACGGCCACAAGCACGGCAAGAGCCAGCACAGCTGCCGACTTCGCGAAAAACCACCAATGGGGATGGAGGTCGAGCACGAGTTCTTCGTTCGGATGCAGTGCGTCCTGTGGGTAAGCCATGCGAAACCGTACCCTCGACGGCACTGTCACCGGAGGTGAGTACGGTCTTGACCCGTGGATGCCGATGCGTTGCTTGAAGGACTCAACTCGCAGCAGCTCCGCGCCGTCACGGCCACAACTTCCCCGCTGTGCATCCTTGCCGGGGCTGGATCCGGCAAGACCCGTGTCCTGACCCGCCGGATCGCCTGGCGCGCCGCCACCGGCGATCTCGATCCCCGCCACGTTCTCGCGCTCACCTTCACGCGCAAGTCGGCCGGCGAAATGACTGAGCGCCTCCGTTCACTGGGCCTGCGCGATTCCGTTGCCGCCGGCACGTTCCATTCCGTTGCCTACGCGCAGTTGCGGGCCCGCTGGGCCGACCGCGGCATCACCCCGCCCACTCTCCTCGATCGCAAAGTGGGATTCGTCCTGCGCCTCCTCACCGGCGCAGAGAAGGGCATCCCCGCCATCGACATCGTGTCCGAGATCGAATGGGCCAAAGCCCGCATGATCGATCCGGAGAAGTACGCGGCCGCATCGATCGCGGCCGGGCGACGACCACCCATGGACCCAAACGAGATCGCGCGCATCTTCGGCCGCTACGAAGATGCGCGTCGCGATCAGCGTCTCATCGACTTCGACGACATCTTGCGCGTGTGTTGTCGCGATCTGCTTTCCGATCCTGAGTTCGCTGCATCGCAACGATGGCGTTTCCAGCACCTTTTCGTCGACGAGTTCCAGGACGTCAACCCACTGCAGGATGCACTACTCAATGCGTGGCGTGGCGACCGCTTCGACCTTTGTGTCGTCGGCGATCCCAATCAAGCCATCTACGCATGGAACGGCGCCGACCCCGAGCTTCTGCGTCGCTTCCCCGGCAACTTTCCGACCGCCGAGGTCGTGCGCCTCACCGAGAACTATCGCTCGACACCGCAGATCCTCGCCGTGGCCAATGCCGTACTCGCCGGCAGCGGGCGCGGCGTCGATCTCGCCGGTTCGTTGACCGCCACCCGCAACGACGGGCCGATCCCCGTTGTGCAGTCCTTCGAAAACGACTTCGACGAAGCCAAGGGCATCGCCCGCTCGGTTCGCGATCATCACGGTCCGGGTTCGCGTTGGTCGGGTCAGGCCGTGCTCGTGCGCACGAACGCGCAAATCCCTGCGATCGAAGAGGCGTTCACCACCGCCCAGATTCCGTTCCGCGTGCGTGGTGCGGCACCACTGCTCGAACAACCGGAGATCAAAGCGGCTCTTGCCGAAATGCGCCGCTCGACGGGTCCGTTCGAGGATGCTCTCGCCGATCTCGCAGTTTCCGTCGACTCGACCGAGGCGACAGGCGACCGCGCCGAGGAACGCCGAGCCAACGTCGATGCGCTCGTCCAGCTCGGTCGCGATTACGTGAGCGTCGAAACCGGGCCGTCGATGCCTGGCTTCTACGCCTGGCTCGCGGCCACCACTCGTGCTGACCAACCCGATCGCTGGGGCGATGCCGTCGAGATCACTACGTTCCATGCCGCGAAGGGTCTCGAATGGCCGATCGTGCACCTCGGTGGCATCGAACAGGGTCTTGTGCCGATCGGCCACGCCAAAACCGGTGAAGCACTGTCCGAGGAACTCCGTCTCTTCTACGTCGCCATCACCCGGGCCGAGCGCGAACTCGTGTGCTCATGGGCCGGTCAGCGGCGCTTCGGCACCAAGACGATCAACCGCAATCGCTCTGCTTACCTCGACACGGTCGTTGCGGCATCGGCCGCGCTGAGGGCCGGCACCGATCCGGTTGAGGTGGGCAAGGGAGTCTCGCTCTCCGCCCCGCCCCCTCCCGCCCCGAAGAGTCGGTCCAAAACGCGCCCCGATCTCCCCCGGCCAACCAAGACCGACACGCCGGCCGAACTCAACGATGCCGACAGCAAACTGTTTCTCGAACTGCGATCGTGGCGCTCCGATCGCGCCAAGGCCGCCAGCATGCCGGCCTTCGTCATCTGCAACGACCGAACGCTCACCGAGATCGCGGCCCGCCGTCCCGGCACGACCGACGAGTTGCTCGAGGTCCACGGCTTCGGCGAGATCAAGGCCACGCGATTCGGCGATGAGATCCTCGCCATCGTGGCGCAGGCCGACTGACGTACCCGACCAGCTTCACTGCTCAGCCTGCGTCCGCCTCGGCGTCGGGGTTCGCCATCAGTTCGGCAATCCGCTCACGACTGAAGGCGATGAAAAGCCCTTCGGCTTCGGCACACAGTCGCTCGCCCGCCCACAACGAGCCCTTGCAGAGAATCTTGCGGCCACTCACCGAAACAAGTTCGGCCTTCAGGGTGAGCTCCGTGTCGAGCGGAGTCGGGCTCCGATAGTGCACCGTGAGCCTTCCTGTCATTCCCGCCTGACCGGAAAATGTCTGAGCCGCACCGAGTACCTCATCGAAGATCCCTGCGATGTAACCGCCATGAAGGCAACCCGGAGGGCCTTCAAAGAGCGTCCCGAACTCGACCTTGGCCTCGATTCGACCATCGAGAAACTCCATCTCAAGTGGCAACGCCACCGGATTCGCTTGGCCAATGAACGGACTGCGCTCGCGCAGTCGATGGGCCTGACGGATGGAAAGAGATGTGTCACCCTCGCCGGTCGACTGATCTGGATCAGTCTCAATACCCGCCGTAATCGAATCGAGAACTCCGACCAGCTCGTCGAGCTCATCAACCGACGCTGTTGTCGTTTCGAGAGCGCGGATCATCCGCCGAACCGCGCCGGCAGCCGCCCGAGCTGAATGTTGCTCCCGGGTGACCGCCCGCATTTCTGCCTCGGTCCACTGTCCACCCCCGACGCCGAATGGATTCACACCTTCTATAAAGGGTTTGGCAGTGGACGGTTTGTCACTCATTCGTCGAAGTCTGCGACGACGGGAGCATGATCGCTCGGCTTCTCACCCTTGCGGGCATTGCGGTCAACAAACGATCCTGTCGCCCGCTCGGCGAGTGAAGGTGTCGCCAGGATCAGATCGATCCGCATGCCGCGCCCTTGGTGGAAATCACCACCGCGGTAATCCCACCATGAGAACAGGCCCGCCTCGTCGTGGAAACGGCGGTACACGTCCTCCATCCCCCATGCTTCGAGGGAGCGCAACGCCGCCCGTTCCGGCTCGCTGGTGTGGGTCATCCCGGCGAAATGGGCCGGATCCCAAACGTCTCGATCCTCAGGAGCGATGTTGTAATCGCCGCATACCGCCAGCGGCGTTCCCGCGTCTTCTCGTCGCTCAAGGGTGGCGCGCAACCGCTCAAGCCAGCCCAGCTTGTAGGTGTAATGGTCGTTGTCGAGGGCACGGCCGTTGGGTACGTACGCGCTGGCCACACGCACACCAGCGCAGGTCGCCCAGATCAGCCGGGCATCGCCGTCCTCGGGACCGCCATCGTCCCAACCAGCCACTACGTCGTCGATTCCGACCTTCGACAGAATCGCGACCCCGTTCCATTGGCCCTGGCCATGATGGGCGCTCTCGTAGCCCATCTCCCGAAACACCTCGGCGGGGAAGGCCTCGTCTTTCATTTTCGTCTCTTGGAGACACACCACATCGGGCGCGTTCTCGGTCAGCCATTCCTGCACGCGGGGCAGTCGGGCTTTGAGCGAATTCACGTTCCAGGTCACGAGTCGGAGCACGATCAGGGAATCTACCGGCAGAACTCCGCTCTGGTCTCCAGACCCTCTCCGGGCACCGGTAGGGTCTACGTTCGTGGCTGAAGACTCCTCCCCCCAGATAGCGGGCCCGAACGCGTGGCTCGTTGACGAAATGTACGAGCAGTTCCAACGCGATCCGGCTTCGGTGAGCGAGAGCTGGCAGGAGTTCTTCCACGGGTACAAACCGTCGGCCGCCCCGAAGGTCACCGTCACGACCGCCGCTACGCCGACTCCAGCACCAACAACGCCTGCCGCAGCAACAACTGCTGGCGACATTGTTGCGCCGGGTCAGCCGCTGCGCGGCGCCGCCGCCAAGATCGTCGCCAACATGGAGGCCAGTCTCGGCGTCCCCACGGCTACGAGCTTCCGTGAAGTCCCCGCGAAGTTGCTCGAAGTCAACCGCAAGACGATCAACAGTTATCTCGGCCGTAGCCGAAGCGGCAAGGTCAGCTTCACCCACATCATTGGCTACGCGATCATCCGCGCAATCGTTGAGACCGCACCCGTCATGAACGCCGCGTTCGTCGAAGGTTCCGACGGCAAGCCATACATCGTGCGCCACGAGCATCTCGGGCTCGGCCTCGCTGTCGATCTTGAGAAGTCCGATGGATCCCGTTCGCTCCTGGTTCCCTGCATCAAGGATGCCGACACCCTCGATTTCGCCGGCTTCTTTGCGGCCTACGAGGAACTCATCCGCAAGGTCCGCTCCAACAAGCTCACCCCCGACGATTTCGCCGGCGTCACCGTCAGCCTCACGAATCCGGGAACCATCGGCACCGTCCAGTCCGTTCCCCGCTTGATGCCCGGACAGGGTCTCATCGTGGGCGTCGGTTCGCTCGATTTCCCAGCCGCCTATCAGGGCGCCGACCCGGGCACGATGGCCAACCTCGGACTCTCGAAGGTCATGACGATCACGTCGACGTACGACCATCGCATCATCCAAGGCGCCGAGTCCGGCATGTTCCTCAAGCGCGTCCACGAGTTGCTCATGGGTCGCGATGACTTCTACGAAGGAATCTTCCGTTCGCTCGGCGTTCCCTACGAGTCGGTTTCATGGGCACGCGATACCAATCCCATTGGCCGCGACGACGCCATGCTCGAGAAGCAGATGCGCGTCCAGACACTGGTCAATATGCACCGGGTGCGCGGTCACCTGATTGCTGACCTTGATCCTCTTGCTGCCGAAGAACCACATCTGCATGCCGAACTCGACCCGACTACCTACGGGCTCACCATCTGGGACCTCGACCGCGAGTTCCTCACCGGCGGAATCGCGGGCCGCAATCGCATGCGCCTCGACGAAATCCTGGACGTGCTGCGCGATGCCTACTGCCGGACTATCGGCATTGAGTACATGCACATCCAGAACCCGGTCGAGAAGCGCTGGATCCAGGAACATGTCGAGGGCGTCACCGTCGAACTTTCCGTCGAGGAAAAGCGTCACATCCTCGAACGGCTGAATGCCGCAGAGGCCCTCGAGAAGTTCCTCGCCACCAAGTACCTCGGTCAGAAGCGCTTCGGCATCGAAGGCGGCGAATCCGCTATTCCGCTTCTCGACGCCATCCTTTCCGAAGCTGCCGATGCGCAGATGGTCTCGTCAGTCCTCGGCATGGCCCATCGTGGTCGTCTCAATGTTCTCGTCAACATCGTCGGTAAGAAGTACGAGCAACTCTTTAACGAGTTCGAGGGCAACATTGATCCTGAGTCCATTCAGGGCTCCGGCGACGTGAAGTACCACCTCGGGCAGACCGGCACGTTCACAAGCCAACTCGGCAACAACATCCACATCGAACTCGCGGCCAACCCGTCGCACCTCGAAGCCGTCGATGCTGTGGTCGTCGGAATGGCCCGCGCCAAGATGGACCGCATTGAGCCTCCGGGCAATTACCCAGTTCTTCCCATCCTCGTGCACGGCGATGCTGCATTCGCCGGTCAGGGTGTCGTAGCCGAAACTCTGAACCTCTCAAACATCACCGGCTACCGCGTCGGTGGAACGATCCACGTCATCATCAACAACCAGCTCGGTTTCACCACGCCGCCGACCGAGGCCCGCTCGTCGGAGTACTCGACCGACGTCGCCAAGATGGTTCAGGCTCCGATCTTCCACGTGAACGGCGACGATCCGGAAGCTGTCGTTCGTGTCGCCCGCCTTGCCTTTGCCTATCGTCAGGCGTTCCACAAGGACGTCGTGATCGACATGGTCTGTTACCGCCGCCATGGCCATAACGAAGGTGACGATCCGAGCTACACCCAGCCGCTCATGTACAAGCGCATCGATGCGCGCCGTTCCGTGCGCAAGCTCTACACCGAAGCGCTAGTTCGTCGTGGCGACATCTCCTTCGAGGAGGCCGAAGCAGCACTGGAGGATTTCCAGACCCGCCTGCAGGTTGCCCTCGATGAAACCCGTTCGCACGACGCCCCGCCGCCGCTCGCTCACGCGCCGGAGCGTCATTACGAAGGCGTTCGCGCCCACTTCGACACCGGCGTGTCACAAGAGGCGCTCAACGAAGTTTTTGCCGCCATCGAAACCGTTCCCGAGGGCTTCACCGTTCACCCGAAGCTCGCCAAGCAGTTCGAAGGTCGCCACGAGATGTTCACCGTCGACCACGAGGTCGACTGGGCACTCGGCGAGGCATTCGCTTTCGGGTCCATCGTGCACGAAGGCACGTCAGTTCGTGTCGTCGGTGAAGATTCCCAACGAGGAACGTTCTCCCATCGTCACGCTGCACTGATCGACTACGAGAACGGTGAGCGTTTCATTCCGCTCAAGAAGGCCGCCCGCAACGGCGCCAAGTTCTGGATCTACGACTCGCTGCTCTCCGAATTCGCCGCCCTCGGTTTCGAATACGGCTATTCCGTCGAGAACAAAGATGCTCTCGTCGTCTGGGAAGCCCAGTTCGGCGACTTCATGAACGGCGCACAGGTCATCATCGACAACTTCATCGTTGCCGCCGAGGACAAATGGGGCCAGACCTCAGCGCTCGTCATGATGCTTCCCCACGGCTACGAGGGTCAGGGCCCCGAACATTCGTCGGCCCGCATCGAACGCTTCCTCACGCTCTCGGCCGGCGACAACATTCAGGTCTGCAACGCGACCACCGCCGCTCAGCTCTTCCATCTGCTGCGCCGTCAGGTCCGGCGTGAGATCCGCAAGCCGCTGGTGATCTTCACCCCGAAGTCACTGCTGCGAGCCAAGACCTCACGTTCACCTGTCTCCGAGCTCATCCACGGATCCTTCGAGGAAGTTCTCGATGACGCCGGCATCACCGATCCCGGCTCGATCCAGCGGGTGGTGTTCGCGTCAGGCAAGGTCGGCGTCGAGGCTCAGGCCGAACGCGATCTGCGGAAGGCTCCCGTCGCCGTTGTGCGTGTGGAACAGCTCTATCCGTGGCCTTACGAAGGTGTCGCCAAGATCCTCGAGAAGTACTCGAATGCCGAGGAGATCGTGTGGCTTCAGGAGGAACCCGAAAACATGGGTGCCTGGAACCACATCAAGGGTCGTCTCTACGAAGCCCACGAGGACACCCATCGCATCCGTCGTGTGAGTCGTCAGGAATCAGCGAGCCCTGCCACTGGTAATTCCGCCATCCACAAGGCCGAGGTCGCCGATCTCATGGAAGGTGCGCTCGGAGATCTTTGATCCTCCGAGCCCTTCCGGGTTCAGTCCCTGCTGGTCAACAGGTCGGTTGCGACCGCTTCCCAGAGTTGGGTCGACAATCCCAGTGATTCGGTGTCGATGCGCTCGTCGTCGCCATGGAACATTGCGCCGAATCCCTCAAACGTGATCTTCTCGCTGAACAACCCGAAGCCGTAGGCCACCCGATCGGAGCGCCGAAAGTACCGGGCGTCAGTGGCTCCCACAGTGAGGAACGGCACCGTCTCTGATCCCGGGTACCAGCGCTCGGAAACACGCGACAACGAATCCCACAAAGGCGTGTCGATCGGCGATGAGCTCGACGGGTCATAGCTGAGTTGTTCGAAGGTCACCGCGTCGGCGAGATCTCCGAGCGCAAGTCGCAACTCGGCCATGACGTCCTCCCGATCGTGTCCGGGAAGCGTCCGGATGTCGATATCGAGTTCGACTGAATCGGGAATCACGTTCAGCTTCGTTCCGGCCTGCATCATCGTGGGAGCAAAGGTCGTATGTGTGCAGGCGTGGAATTGGCGAGCCATTCCAACCGGCAGATGCTCGAGAATGTCATCGAGTCCATCCACGGAAAGCAAAGGACCTGTGATCTCCTCCGGGTACCCCATCGATTCGATGAATCCCCGCCATACATCGTGGATATGTGTTTCGGGCTGGAATTCAGCGATGCGCCGGACGACTTCGGCGGCTGTCACGAGCGCGTTGTCCGTCTTGTACGGCTGCGATCCGTGGCCTGCCGTGCCACCGATACGCAGGCGCATTCCGAACAGACCCTTCTCTCCGACGATTACTGGGAGCTTTAGTCCCGTCGGACTCGGAAGCGGAATGCCACCAGATTCGGTGATCACATAATCGGCGATAACTGCATCCCGCTCGTGTTCGATCAGATGCGATGCTCCGTAAATGCCATTCGCCTCTTCATCGGCGACGGCCAGATAGATCAGCGTTCCGCGGGGCTTAAAGTTTCCGCGCGCCAGTCGCTTGAACGCCACTGCCATCGAACTGGTGATGTTGAGCATGTCGATTGCACCACGTCCCCAGACCTCACCATCGACAAGTTCGCCACCGAACGGATCGCGCGACCAATGGGCAGGATTCGCAGGAACGACATCCGTGTGTCCCATCAGTAGCAGCGTCGGTGCCGTTGGATCGGAGCCCTCAATGCGACCGACAAGGCTCCTCCGACCGGGAGCGGATTCGAACGTCTGTAGATCGAGGCCGGAACCTTCGAGATAGGTGGTCAGCAGATCAGTGCTTCGGACTTCCCCGCCGGAATCGGGATTTCCATCGTTGACGCAGGCATTACGGATAAGCGCCTGAAGCAGTTCAGTGCACTCCGCTTCCTGCCCGGTGGTCGTGTCGGTCATGGATCGAAGCGTAGGCTCGCAGTACCGAGCAAACCGAGGCATCACTCTGCCGGACCGGGACTGCAGGCCATCCAACCCGTTGGGGGCCTCGCGTACCGGGTCTTGGAGAGTCGATGGCGAGAGGTTTGCCCGGCACCGGTACAACCGGTTACCGCAACACCGCGGCACGAACGGAAGTGACTCTTTTCCATGATCCGATCCCATGTGGTCGTTGATGGCTCGAACCTTGCAACTGAGGGCCGAACCACCCCAAGCCTCCGCCAGCTCGATGAGGCAGTGAAGGCGTTCCTCGCCGAACACCCTGTCGAGAACCTCATCGTGGTCGTCGACGCAACATTCCCGAACCGCATCGATCCGTCCGAACGAGCCGAATACGAAGAGGCGCTTCTTGCCGGGGAATTACTCACGCCTCCCGCTGGAGCCATTGGACGCGGCGATGCGTTCATCCTCCAGATCGCCGAGAAGGTCGACGCGACAGTTCTTTCCAACGACTCGTTCCAAGAACTCCATGTCGTGCACCCCTGGCTGTTTGAATCCGATCGTCTCGTCGGGGGCAAGCCTGTTCCCGGAGTCGGCTGGGTCTTCTTGATGCGCACACCGGTACGCGGCGCCGTCAGCCAACGCGTAACTCGCGAAGCACGCAAGCCTCGAGGAACCGCAGCGAAGTCTGACGCACCGAGCTCGACCCGATCGCCAAGAAATGCCGCCGCCGGATCAGCCAAGACAACGAAGTCAACTGCTCGTCAACCGGCGAAACGCAACGCTCGAACCAGCGGTGAAAGTGACACGTCGCCGACGCAAAAACCGACTTCAGGAAGAAAAGTTGAGCCACTCAACGATCCCCTTCCATTCATTGAGTTCGTCGGAGCGCACCCTGTCGGCTCAACTCTTGACGGAATTGTCGAAAATTTCTCGTCGCATGGCGCATACGTAAAAGCGGGCGGTGCACTCTGTTATGTGCCGCTCAAATTGATGGGAAGTCCCGCACCGCGCACCGCTCGCGATGTGCTTTCACTAGGAGAAACACGCTTGTTTTCCGTGTTTTCTCTCGATACCCCGAGGCGCGGCATCGATCTTGCCCTTGTTGCTGATGCGGCGTCGCGCGCAGTCAAAAAATCTGCGGCAACGAGCGCGAACACCCGACAAGGTGCCAATTCCCCCGTTCGCGCCGCAGATGTGACTACCGTTTTGCGTGCTGCACCTACGCGCACCACGCGAGGTGCGCAAAAGAGCCCTCGTGCTCACAAAGAAGTTGTTGAAGTAGGTACCTCTACACAACTACATGCAAACGCCGAGGAGGCGAAGATGGCTGCAGTTAAGAAGAAGGCGACGGCTCGTAAGACCGCCGCAAAGAAGGCACCGGCACGCAAGAAGGCAACGGCTCGTAAGACCGTCGCAAAGAAGGCACCGGCGCGTAAGAAGGCAACCGCCAAGCGCGTAGCCAAGAAGGCACCGGCACGCAAGAAGGCAACTGCACGCAAGACCACGGCCCGGAAAGCACCGGCCCGTCGTCGCTGACGCAGTAGCAATCCCGTAGTACCCGGTGCCCCGCTTCGGCGGGGCACCGGCGCGTCATGGCCCGCGTTCACCACACTGGCCATCCGGTAACTACCCTTATCCGCCATGAGTGCCCAGTACATCTTCACCATGCACAAGGTCAGCCGCTTCTACCCGCCAGATCGGGAGGTGCTGAAGGACATCAGCCTCTCGTTCTATCCCGGAGCAAAGATCGGTGTCATCGGCTCGAACGGTTCCGGAAAGTCGTCGCTGCTGGCCGTCATGGCTGGTATCGATGATGGTTTCACGGGCGAAGCCCGGCTCTCACCCGGTTTCACCGTCGGGTTACTCGAGCAGGAGCCTCAGCTCGATCCCGCGAAAGACGTCATTGGCAATGTGATGGACGGACTCGGGGAGACAGCAACGCTCCTCGAGCGTTACGACGCCGTCCTCGCCAAGTGGGCCGATCCCGAAGCGGATTACGAAAAGCTCGGTGAGGAGCAAGCCGATCTCGAAGCGAAGATCGAAGCCTCTGGCGCCTGGGATCTCAAGCGCACCATCGAGATCGCCATGGATGCGCTTCGCCTCCCACCAAGCGACTCCGAGGTGACCGCTCTCTCCGGCGGTGAACGCCGCCGCGTCGCCTTGTGTCGACTGTTGCTCAGCAAGCCCGATCTACTTCTTCTCGACGAACCCACCAACCATCTCGATGCCGAGTCGGTTGCCTGGCTTGAGCGATTCCTTCGCGACTACCCCGGCACCGTTGTCGCCATCACCCATGATCGCTATTTCCTCGACAACGTCGCCCAGTGGATCCTTGAGCTCGACCACGGACGTGGCATGCCCTTCGAGGGCAATTACACGAGTTGGCTTGAGCAGAAGCAAGAGCGACTGCGTATGGAAGAAAAGCAGGAGTCGGCGCGTGCCCGCACGCTCGCACACGAGCTCGATTGGGTCCGGATGGCGCCCAAAGCCCGTCAGGCCAAGGGCAAAGCGCGCCTCTCTGCTTACGAGCAACTGTTGGCCGAGTCACAGTCGGCACAGAGCCGCGGTGACGGGCTTGAGATCTTCATTCCGTCGGGCCAACGACTCGGCGATGTTGTAATCGAAGCCGAAAACCTGGCCAAGGGTTTCGGCGACCGGATGCTTATCGAGGATCTTTCGTTCAGCCTCCCCAAGGCCGGCATTGTTGGCGTCATCGGGCCGAACGGCGCCGGTAAGACCACCCTCTTCCGTATGTTCACTGGGGCCGAGACACCGGATACTGGATCTGTCCGTATCGGACCGACCGTCGATCTCGCGTATGTCGACCAGAGCCGTGACAGCCTCGATCCCGAGCACACCGTTTACGAAGAGATCACCGACGGTAACGAGATCATCAAACTCGGCAATCGCGAGATGAACGGTCGGGCGTACGTCGCTTCCTTCAACTTCAAGGGATCCGATCAACAAAAGAAGGTTGGCGTCCTTTCGGGCGGGGAGCGCAACCGCGTCCACCTCGCCAAGGTTCTCGCCCGCGGCGGCAATGTTCTGCTGCTCGACGAACCCACCAACGATCTCGATGTCGACACGCTGCGTGCTCTCGAAGACGGTCTCGACAACTTTGCCGGCTGCGCCGTCGTGATCAGCCATGATCGCTGGTTCCTTGATCGAGTAGCGACCCACGTGCTCGCGTTCGAGGGGGATTCTCAGGTGCGCTGGTTCGAGGGCAATTTCAGCGAGTACGAAGCCTTCCGCAAAAAGGAACTCGGCGCAGACGCCGATCAACCTCATCGCATCAAGTACAAGCCGTTGGCTCGATGAGCACCGACGCCGCGAAATCTGTGTCACTCACCGCGTCGCTGCCTGCTCCGGCAAAGGTCTCACCCCGCATCATCCGGCGCATCGTGCTGATCGTCTTTGTCCTCGGCATCGGCGGCATGATCGGCGGTTCCATCGCAGAGACCACGGGTCTTGCGATCACCTTCGGCCTCGTCACCGCCATCGCTGCTCTCGGGCTTGTGCTCGTCACATCCGTTGCCCCCGAGGGTTCGCTGGCCAAGCCGGGCGAAGCGAATTCCCGACCTGTTGACGAGCAACTCGCCGGTGATCTCGAAGACCGGATTCTGGCGCTTGTCGATCAGGGTGCCGACGAGACGATGGTCCGCAAACTCGTTGGTCGCGCCATCGAACTCGGCGAACAGTCCCGCTAGAGGCGCAAACCGGGTGATGACCGGTCAGCGCAACGAGTCAAGCAGCGCAATAACCTTGTCGGCCATCGCTTCGACATCCCCATCCGCCGGAACAAGGCGCAGCTCGGCAGCCTCCGGGGCTTCGTAGGGATCATCGATCCCTGTCATGCCTTTCAGCTCACCAGAGCGAGCCTTGGCGTACAACCCTTTCGGATCGCGCTGTTCGCACAACTCGAGCGGCGTATCGACGAATACCTCGGCGAAGGGAACCGATGCTGCCTCATGGATTGAGCGGGCCCTCGTACGTCCGGCCCGATAGGGCGAGATGAGCGGAACGAGCGTCACGATTCCGGCATCGGCGAACAATCGTGCGACTTCCGACGCGCGCCGGACGTTTTCGTCGCGATCGGCGGCCGAGAAGCCAAGATCGCCATTGAGTCCGTGGCGCAGGTTGTCTCCGTCGAGAAGGTAAGCGGCACGGCCGGCAGCGACGAGCTTGCGTTCCACGGCCACCGCCACCGACGACTTTCCGGAACCCGAAAGACCGGTAAACCAGATCGTCGCGCCGCCCAGTTTCGTGGACGCCCAGCGATCGGTGCGAGCCACCTCGCCCGGATGCCACACGACTCCGGGCGTTCGGGGCGACTCGGATGTCACGGCTGCGCTGGACCGAGGATCATGCCGGCGCCGACGGTGGCGTTTGTCGCCTCGTCGATCAGAATGAACGAACCGGTTTCTCGGTTACGGCGATAGTCATCGAAGAACAACGGGACAGTCGTGCGCAGCGTGACGCGCCCGATCTCGTTGAGGGCCAACGCATTGATCTCGTTCTCGCGGTGGAGCGTGTTGACATCGAGGCGGTATTGGAGTTCCTTGACGAGTGCCCGTGCGCTGCGGGTCGTGTGTTTGATGCCGAGCTTGGCGCCCGCCTGCAACGAGGCGCTCTCATTCATCCAACACACCATCGCCTCGACGTCTTGACCGACGTGAGGCTGATTGTGCGGTCGGCAGATCATGTCGCCGCGGGAGACGTCGAGATCGTCCGAAAGTTGGATGCTCACCGACATGGGCGGGAACGCCTCCGTCACCGGACCGTCAGCGGTTTCGATCGACGCAATCGTCGACTGGAAGCCGGACGGGAGTACAACGATGTCGTCACCAGGCTTGAAAACACCTCCAGCAACCGTTCCCGCGTAGCCGCGGTAATCGTGGTGCGCTGCCTGCATGGGGCGCAGCACATACTGGATGGGGAATCGTGCGTCGATCAGGTTGCGATCGGAGGCGATGAACACCGACTCAAGATGGTGCAGGAGCGAGCTTCCCTCGTACCAGGGCATGTTCTCACTGCGATTCACGACGTTGTCGCCCTTGAGGGCCGAAACGGGGATGAAGGTCAGATCGGTCACATCGAGTTTGGTGGCGAACGCTCGGAACTCGTCGCAGATCCGGTCAAAAACAGCCTGGTCGTAGTCGACGAGATCCATCTTGTTCACGCAGAGAACGAGATGGGGTACTCGCAGGAGCGACGCGAGGAAAGCGTGGCGACGCGATTGCTCGACCAGGCCGTGCCGCGCATCGACGAGCACGAGCGTCAGGTCGGCCGTGGAACAACCGGTGACCATGTTGCGCGTGTACTGAATGTGGCCCGGGGTGTCGGCGATGATGAACTTGCGCTTCGGTGTTGCGAAATACCGATAGGCGACGTCAATCGTGATGCCCTGTTCGCGTTCAGCCCTCAGGCCATCAGTAAGTAGGGCGAGATCGGTGTACTCGTCACCGCGCTGGCGACTGGTCGCTTCGACGGCTTCGAGTTGATCCTCGAAGATCGCCTTGGAGTCATAGAGAAGGCGGCCGATCAGCGTCGACTTGCCGTCGTCCACGGATCCAGCCGTGGCGAACCTCAGCAATTCGGCCATTAGAAGTAGCCCTCTTTCTTGCGATCTTCCATGGCCGCCTCGGAAGCGCGGTCATCGGCGCGAGTCGCACCACGTTCGGTCACGCGTGTGGCGGCAACCTCAAGAATGACTTCTTCAACCGTGCTCGCTGTCGATTCGACGGCGCCGGTGCAGGTGGCATCACCGACAGTCCGGTAGCGGACCGTCATCTCGACCGGAACTTCACCTTCCTGCAGCGTGATGAACGGTGAAACCGAGAGCAACATGCCGTCGCGGCGGAAAACTTCACGCTGATGCGAGTAGTAGATCGTCGGAAGATCGATGTTCTCTGCCGCGATGTACTGCCAAATGTCGAGCTCGGTCCAGTTCGACAGCGGGAAGACCCGGATGTGCTCGCCGGACTTGTGGCGACCGTTGTAGAGGCTCCAAAGCTCGGGACGCTGATTCTTCGGATCCCACTGACCGAACTCGTCGCGGAATGAATACACGCGCTCTTTGGCCCGAGCTTTTTCTTCGTCTCGTCGGCCACCGCCGAATACGGCGTCGTAGCGATGCTCCTCGATCGCATCGAGCAGCGTCACCGTCTGGAGACGGTTACGGCTCGCTCGAGGGCCGGTTTCGTCGACCGACCGACCCTGACGGATCGATTCCTCGACGGAGGCGATCACGAGGCGGGCGCCGGCCTTCAACACAGCGCGGTCGCGGTACTCAATCACTTCCTCGAAGTTGTGACCGGTGTCGACGTGCATAACCGGGAACGGCAACGAGCAAGGCGCAAACGCCTTCAGCGCCAGGTGAAGCATGACAACGGAGTCTTTGCCTCCCGAGAAAAGGAGACAGGGACGCTCAAATTCGGCCGCGACCTCACGGAAAATGTGGATCGACTCGGCCTCGAGGGCATCTAGATGCGAAAGCTCGTAGTCCATTTGGGCCTTAGGGTACGGAGATGAGAAGGAATCCCGACCATAGTCGTCAACAATGGGCGCCGACCAACGACGGAGCCCCCGGCATCGTCGCGGGCCGACCCGCCGAGCGGGACGACGATCACCTCGTCGCCCGGGATCTCGCTGCGCAGGCCGGACACCTTCTTGTGGCCCTCCGGACCGATCTGGTTACCAATGGCGCCGATGAGCGCACCATCAAGGACACCGGGGACCTCCGGGCCCATGAATGGCTCATGGAAGCCCTTGCGGAACTGCGCCCCTCTGATGGGCTCCTTTCCGAAGAGGGCAAGGACGATCTCGTCCGTCTCGGTCAGTCCCGGGTCTGGATCATCGATCCGCTCGATGGCACCCGTGAGTTCGGCGAGCGACGCAGCGACTGGGCCGTCCACGTAGCCCTCTGTGAGAACGGTGTCCCGATCGCCGGTGCGGTGGCATTGCCTGATCTCGAAATGGTGTTGTCCACCGCCACCGCCCCGATTCTGCCGGCGCGCCCAGCCGGTCGCCCGCTGCAGATGGTGGTGAGTCGCAGTCGCCCGCCGGCCATTGCCGTTTCCGTGGCGGAGCAACTCGGCGGTGAGCTGGTCCCAATGGGCTCGGCCGGCGCCAAGGCCATGGCCGTCGTTCGCGGCGAGGTCGACGCCTATGTGCACGGTGGCGGTCAGTACGAATGGGACAACTGCGCTCCCGCTGTCGTCGCGCTCGCAGCCGGCCTGCACGCGTCACGGCTGGACGGTTCACCGCTTCGATACAACAACGCTGATCCGTATCTCCCCGATCTCGTGATCTGCCGTCCAGAACTCGCCGAGTCGGTGCTCGCCGCCATCCGCAACACCTACTAATACGAATCGGCTAATACGAATCGGCTAATACGAATCGGCTAATAAGAACCGGCTAATAAGAACCGCCAACTACGCCGTCGGCGCTCGCCGGACAAGGCCTTTTCTGAAGGCCACCCGTACACTTGGTGGCCATGGTTGCTCCCCCCGCACCGAACACCGTTCCTGTCGTTCCCGCCGACCTCGCCATAGGCGCGTTCTCGGATAATCCGCCCTGGATCGTCGATCCTGAAGCGATGCCGTGGCGATCGACGGTCGACGACATCCGCTGGCTGACCCAGCACGACATCCCCAAGATCATCGCCCCGCGCCGGTGGCCGCAAGGGTTCCGTGCACTGACCGTCATCCGCCGCCTCGGCATGGCGGTTGGACTCTGGGCGCTCATCGGGCGCCGGAGCAAGGACAGCCAGGCCGATCTTTCGCGCCGCCTCCGAATCGCCGCCGAACATCTCGGCCCGACCTACATCAAGCTCGGGCAGATCATTTCTTCCGGAGAGGGCCTCTTCCCCGAATCTCTTGTTGGCGAGTTCAAGAAGTGTCGCGATCAAGTCCCCGCCGAACCGTTCGCCACTGTCCGTGAAACTGTCGAATCCGATCTCGGCCGGTCGATTGAAGAGGTGTTCTCGTTTTTTGATCGCAAGCCTCTTGCCGCAGCATCGATTGCGCAGGTGCACGCCGCAACCCTGCATACGGGTGAGCGCGTCGTCGTCAAAGTCCAGCGCACGACGGTCTCTCAACTCGTTCGCAAAGACCTTGAGGTCATGGCATGGCTTGCGCCATTCCTCGTCGGTCGTCTGCCCTTCGCCGCTCTCGCCAATCCGCCGGCACTCGTGGAACTCTTCGCCGAGACCATCAGCGAAGAACTCGATTTCCGACTTGAAGCACAGAACATGCTTGACGTCGCCCAAAGCTTCGTTTCACTTGGTCAGCGCGGGTACATCATTCCCAGGCCACACCCCACCCTCGTCACCCGCCGCGTACTCGTGATGGAACGACTCGACGGATTCAACTTCGATGACATCGAGTCAATGAAAGATGCCGGCGTCGACACCCATGCCGTCGTTCGCACCGGAATGATTGGATTCATGGAGGGAGCCATGATCGAGGGCATCTTCCACGGCGATCTCCACGGCGGCAACCTCTTCGTCATGCCCGACGGCAAAGTTGCTCTCCTCGATTTCGGTATCACCGGCCGGATGGACGAAGGCAAACGGCGGGCGTTTCTCCGGCTCATGCTCGGCGCCACGACCAACGATGTTCGCGTGCAACTCGGGGCGCTACGCGATCTCGGCGCACTTCCCCCCGATACCGATCTTGAGGCCGTGATCATCGACCTCGGTCTCGACGGGCCCCCGCTCGATCCCACGCAGCTCAGCCCCGAGGACATGATCAAGGAAATCCAAAAGGTCGTGAAGCTTCTTCTCGGCTACGGCGCTCGGATGCCCAAGGAGCTCATGCTTTACGTCAAGAACCTCATGTTCCTTGACGGTGCCATCTCCCGCCTCGCCCCCGAGCTTGATCTCTTCGCTGAGATCACGAGCATCTCCATGTACTTCGTCCAGACGCATGGCGAGAAGTTGTTCGCCGATGTCGGCGTCGATCCCACGACGTTCGAGCTTGATCTCACCGCCGTCAAGGATGCGGTCGGCGTCGATCGAACGGCATCACAGCTCACTTACCGCGAACTGCAGGAGCGTCGGGAACTCATCCGATCCCGTTTCGAAAAGCGCGGAGTGTCCTAGCCCGGCACGCCTACAGTGGCGGGTTCATGCGCCTCGTCATTGCCCGCTGCTCCGTCGATTACGGCGGTCGCCTTTCCGCCCATCTTCCACTGGCGACGCGCCTCATCATGGTGAAGGCCGACGGATGTGTGGCCATCCATGCCGATGGCGGTGCCTACAAACCGCTCAACTGGATGAACGCGCCGAACCGCATCAACGAGCTCGAAGGCAGGTGGATCGTCTCTAACGGCAAGGGCGAAACGCTGACAATCATCCTCGAAGAGATCTTCCACGATTCTGATCATGAGCTCGGGCTCGATCCCGGCCTCCAGAAGGACGGCGTCGAAGCTCATCTACAGGAACTGCTTGCCGAAAATCCGGTTGTCATCGCCGACGGACTCCGTCTTGTTCGGCGCGAGTATCCAAC
>CAMCTY010000030.1 GCA_945878725.1 Bifidobacterium breve
CCAACTCCTGGAAGAGCAAGCAACGCAGTGAGGTCATCAGGAAGACGGCCGCCGTGCTGTTCGGTAACGACAACTGCCGTGCGATGCAGATTCACGGCGCGGCGGTTGTAGCCAAGTCCGGCCCACTCCTCGACCACCGCGCCCGGACCTGCGGCGGCACACACCGGAGCATCCGGGAATCGTTCAAGAAACTGGTGATAGCGATCCACGACACGAGCAACCTGTGTCTGCTGCAACATCAGTTCGGAGACGAGCACAGCCCACGGGTCGCGAGTGTGTCGCCACGGAAGATCGTCTCGTCGACCTGCCGCCCAGTGAAGGACGGCAGCAACATCCAGTTCCGGATGTCCCGACCCGTTATTCCTCAGAGAAGACATCGGCGGTGTACGGCAGACCGCGCTGCGGAGCGAACTCGCTCTTCCAGACCATGATCCGGCGGCGGAAGTAACAGACCTCTTCCGAACGCTGGTTGATCCCTTTGGTCTCGACGGTCACGATGCCGCGCTTGCCGTCGGAGGTTTCCTTCTTCGCCAGCACTTTGGTCACTGCGTAGATCGTGTCACCGTGGAATGTCGGCTTCGCATGTTTGAGGGTCTCGACCTCAAGATTGGCGATTGCAGCGCCGCTGACGTCCGGAACGCTCATTCCGAGAACAAGCGAGTACACGAGGTTCCCAACGACAAGAGCCTGACCCATCGGGGATTCGTTCTCCGCGAACCAGTTGTTGGTGTGAGTCGGATGATGGTTCATGGTGATCATGCAGAAGAGATGGTCATCAGCTTCGGTGATCGTCTTTCCGGGCCAATGGCGATAGACGTCATCGATCTCGAAGTCCTCGAACTGGCGGCCGAACGGGCGGTCATGCACGGTCACGGGTTTTCTCCTGAAGCATGAGACGGGCTTACCTTGGAGAGCCTAGGGGTGGGGCGGTTAGATTGCCGAGACGGAACTAGGGGGAATCATGGGCAACGTGCTGATTCAGGGTGGAACAATCGTCGACGGGACAGGCGCCCCGGCGTATGTCGGAGATGTCAGGGTGCGCAACGGCGTCATTGTCGAGATCGGCATCGGCCTCGCTCCTGAAGGAGAGACGGTCATCGATGCCTCCGGTGCGTTCGTTGCTCCCGGAATCATTGATACGCACACGCATCTCGATGGAGCGATGTGGTGGAATCCGGAACTCGATCCGCTGCCCGCTTATGGCAACACGTCGATGGTCTTCGGAAACTGCGGAAACTCGATCGCCCCACTTGAAGGCGCTCAGCGCGACGAGATCGTCGATCTTCTTTGTTTCCTCGAGGACCTTCCGCTTGAGGCATTCGAGAAGGAAGTTCCGTGGTCATGGAAAACGTGGCCGGAGTACATGGATGCTCTGCGCACCCAACCAACGACCGTGAATCTTGGCGGTTACCTCGGACACCTCGCACTGCGCACCTGGGTCATGGGCCCGGATGCCTGGACTCGTGCCGCCACCGTCGACGAGATCGACACGATGTGCACCATCCTCGACGAGGGTCTTGCTGCCGGGGCGCTCGGCCTCAGCGTCAACCATTTCGATCGCGATCGCACGCTGCGTCCCGTCCCCGGTTTCTTCGCCGGTGACGACGAGTACCTCGCCCTTTTCAAAACAGTGGCGCGACATAAGCCGGCCACTGTCCAGATGATCACTCGCTTCAACGATCCCGAAAACGATCAATTGGATGCGCAACGATTCGCTGGTCTCGCGCAAGAAGCCGGTGTCCGCGCACAGTGGCCGGGCATCCCCATGAACGTCCGCGACGACGAGCGCCGCCCCGCCATGTGGGATCTCCACACCCGACTGCAAGAGGGCGGCAGCGATTTCTGGCCCGCCGTGGCCTTCAAGCCCATTGCGCCGTTCTTCGGGTTCGAGCGATCGATCGTCTTCCAGCGCGTGCCGGCTTGGAACGAAGTCCTCAATGGTCCGGCCGCCGACAAGCTGCCCACCCTCGCTGATCCGGTCTGGCGTGAACGAGCCCGCATCGACTGGGACAACAGAACGCGTTCGAGCCTCTCGCGCCTCGATCGGCCAAACGAGATCATCCTGGCGATGTCCGAAACCGGGGTCGGACCCATCGACATCACCCTGGCCGAGTACGCCGAACAATCCGGTAAGCACATCTCCGACGCACTTGCTGATTGGGTTCTGGCCAACGGCATCGCGTCGCTCATGGTCGGGACACCCGAGAAGTTGAGCGAGGCCGACATTGTCCGCGCTCTACGCGAGCCCCGCACGCTGGCAAACATCAACGACAGCGGCGCCCATCTCCAACTATTTGCCGGCGCAGGCGAACACATCTACCTGCTCACTCACTACGTCCGCGATGCCGGGCTGATCACCATCGAAGAGGGAATCCACGCTCTCACCGGACGGACTGCCGATTTCTTCGGGCTCAACGACCGCGGCACCATTGCTGTCGGCAAGGCCGGAGACCTCGTCGTGTTCGCGCTCGAGGAACTCGAACTCCGCGACGAGGAGCGAACCTACGACGTTCCCCACGGCACATGGCGCTTCACCCGGGGTCCCGCCGGATTCCGCGCCACCATCACGGCCGGAACCCCCACATGGCTGAACGGCGGGCCTACCGGAGCACGTCCCGGAGGAGTGTTGCGCCCCGTCAGGATCTGATTGTCCTTGATCGGAGCGTCGGACCTACCCGTGGGTAACATCATGGTCATGACTGCACCGGACCTCACCGCCGCTGCCACAGTTGTCGAAAACGCCCACAGCGTCGTCGACACGGCAACCCGCCTACTCCTCGTGAACGGCGGTCCTGACGAGAATCAGGTTCTCGCCTACGACGTGGCTCACGCCGCTTCCACCGTGGAAACCGCGCGCGCCATGCTCGTTTACGGAGCCAAGGGCGATCTCGAAGGTCGCATTGCGTGCGCCTATGTGGCCGATGCCGTTGGTGAACTCGTCGCGAAACTGTTTGGCCGCGAACTTGAATGGGGTGTCGACCCGGGCGTGCTCGACAACGCTCGTTCGTTTGTCGCCGCCTACCGCGCTCCGGAGTTCCTCGCCTCCCTCGCCAGCACTCCCGGCCCGCGCCATCTTGAGGACGACTTCGAGCTCGTTCAGGACACGTTCCGCCGGTTCGCGAACGACAAGATCGCTCCGATCGCCGAACACATCCATCGCACCAATGCCGACATTCCTGAGGATCTCATTCAGGGACTGGCCGAACTCGGCGGGTTCGGTCTGTCCGTCCCGGTCGAATACGACGGGTACTCGGAGGGTGGCATCAGTGAGTACATCGGAATGGTCGTGGCCACCGAGGAACTCGCTAAAGCATCACTTGGTGCCGGCGGATCGCTCATCACCCGTCCGGAAATTCTGACGCGCGCCCTTCTCGCCGGTGGAACTGAGGAACAAAGGCGCGAATGGCTGCCGAAACTCGCGTCAGCCGAAGTCATGGCCGCCGTTGCTGTGACCGAACCCGATTACGGATCTGATGTCGCCGGCGTCAAGGTCACCGCCACACCCACCGAGGGCGGATGGTTAATCAACGGCGTGAAGACGTGGTGCACGTTTGGCGCTCGTGCCGATGTCTTGATGCTCCTCGCCCGCACAAACCCGGACAAGTCACTCACCCATCGCGGACTCACCATGTTCGTTGTGCCCAAGCCCCGAGGTGAGGGCCACGGATTCGCGTTCACGCAGGAATCAGGCGCCGATGGCGGCGCACCCGGTGGCGGAAAGATGGAGGGTCGGGCAATCGACACCATCGGCTACCGCGGCATGCACTCCTACGAGATCGCCCTCGATAACTGGTTTGTCTCCGAAGCCAATCAGGTTGGCGGCGATGACGGCATCGGCAAGGGTTTCTATTACCAGATGGCCGGTTTCGAAAACGGGCGTCTCCAAACTGCAGCCCGCGCCGTCGGCGTTATGCAGGCTGCGTACGAAGATGCTCATCAGTACGCCCTCGACCGCGTCGTATTCGGTCAGCCCATCGCCGAGTACCAACTCACCCAAGCCAAGCTCGGTCGCATGGTGGTTCTCACACAAGCCGCCCGACAGTTCGGCTACGAAGTCGCAAAGCTCATGGCGCAGGGCCAGGGCCAGCTCGAAGCCTCAATGATTAAGGCGTACGTCTGCAAGGCCGCCGAATGGGTCACCCGTGAAGCGATGCAGATTCACGGTGGGTTCGGTTACGCCGAGGAATACAGCGTCAGCCGTTACTTCGTCGATGCACGCGTCCTGTCGATTTTCGAAGGCGCCGACGAAACTCTGTGCCTCAAGGTCATCATCCGCCGAATGCTTGACGCGGTCAAATAACTCGACGGCACCCTCGACCCCATTTACATCGGGGTCTTAATCCAGATCGCCGATCGCATCGGCTACCGCCAAGATTCGCCTTGCGTTGTCGACATGAAGATTTTCGATCATGCGACCATCCACCGTCACCACACCCCTGCCGTCGGCTTCGGCTTCCTCAAACGCAGCAATGACCTTGCGCGAGTGTTCGATGTCGGCTGACGTCGGAGCGAAGATCTCGTTGCAGGGATCAACTTGGCTCGGATGGATAAGCGTTTTGCCATCGAAACCGAACTGCCGGGCCTGAACGCATTCATCGCGGAAACCGTCATCGTCTTTGATGTCGTTGAAGACCCCATCGAGAATGATCTTCCCCGCCAAACGCGCTGCCATCAGACATTTCTGCAATCCGAACTGCAACGGCGCCCGCCCGGCAACATGTTCGGCCTGAAGTTCCTTGGCCAGATCATTCGTTCCCATCACCAGAACCGTGAGTCGGGCCGATGCCGAGACAATTGCTTCGGCGTCGAGTACCGCCATCGGTGTTTCGAGCATGGCCCAGAGTTTTGTGTGCGCCGGTGCACCCGCCTTTTCGAGCGCATCAACAAGCTGTGTCACTTCAGCAGCGGAGTTGACCTTGGGCACGAGGATCGCGTGCGGACCGGCAACTGCTGCCGCCGCAATGTCATCGGCATGCCATTGCGTCCCGATTCCGTTGACGCGGATGGCGAGTTCCTTTGCGCCGTACTCGCCTGATTGCACCGCCGCGCAGACGCGCCCACGGGCGTCGACCTTTGCATCCGGTGCAACCGCATCTTCGAGGTCGAGGATGAGCACGTCGGCGGAAATGCCCTTGGCTTTCTCAAGCGCGCGCTCGTTGGCACCAGGCATGTAGAGAACCGAACGACGGGGACGCAGAGCTTCACTCACTAGGGACTCCTCAAAAATGATGCGGGCGGGCAGGAGACTAAAAGCCGTAAAGCGCGGCCAGTTCGGGATCGTCCTCGGCTAGAGACGTAGCCAGTTCGACCATCACGCGGCACTGCTTCACCGACGCGTCGTCCTCCATCTTTCCGTCGAGCATGAGCGCTCCGGTTCCATCACCCATCGCGTCGATCACTCGACGGGCATGAGCAACATCAGCAGGATCGGGGCTGAACACGCGCTTCGCAATAGCGATCTGCACGGGGTGGAGGCTCCATGCGCCGACGCAACCGAGGAGGAATGCGTTACGGAACTGGTCCTCGCAGGCAACCGTGTCGGCAATGTCGCCGAAGGGACCGTAGAACGGAAGGATCCCGTTCGCCGCGCAGGCGTCCACCATGCGGGCGATCGTGTAGTGCCAGAGATCTTGTTGGTAGATGACGCGATCGCCTTCGATGTTTCCGTCGATCGGATCCTGCCGAACGAGATAGCCGGGATGCCCGCCGCCGACTCTTGTGGTCTTCATACGGCGATTGGCGGCGAGATCGGCCGGACCGAGTGACAACCCCTGCATCCGGGGGCTAGCCGCACAGATCTCTTCAACATTGGCAACGCCCCGGGCGGTCTCAAGAATGGCGTGCACGAGAATCGGTCGTTCGAGTCCGGCCTTCGCCTCGAGTTGCGCGAGAAGACGATCCACGTAATGGATGTCCTCCGGACCTTCCACCTTCGGGATCATGATGACATCGAGCTTGTCGCCGATCTCGGTGACGGCAGTAACGATGTCGTCGAGACCCCACGGTGAATCAAGTGAATTCACTCGTGTCCAAAACTGGGTCTTGCCGAAGTCGATCGTCTTGCCGACATGGACCAGGCCGGCGCGAGCGGCTTCCTTGTCGGTTGCCGGGACTCCGTCTTCGAGATTGCCGAGGATCACGTCGACTGTCGGAACGATCGACGAAAGCTTGCCCACCATTTTTTCGTTGGACGGCGGGAAGAAGTGAATCATCCGGGAAGGCTTCACGGGTATCTCTCGCAGCGGCTCGGGAGCACCGACAGCAAGCGGGCGGAAGAAATCCTTGGGATTACGCATACCGAAAACCTACCTTTCCTGAACGGCTCGGCCGGGCCCGGGGCGGGCCGGCTCCTTGATCGTGAAGCCGCTTTGATCGCGGAGTCGGAATTCACCGATGAAATCCAGAATCCTCGTCGCCGCGTCGGAGATCCCCACCCCGTCGACATGGATGTTCGAGATGAGGTTTCGATCGGCGTCGGTATGGCCAGAACGAGGCTGCCATGCGAGGTACGCGGACAAACTCTCGGCGGTGGCCAACCCCGGGCGCTCGCCCACGAGTAGCACTACAGCACGCGGAGCGAGCACGTCGCCGATGGCATTGAGTATCCCGACACGACAGTGTCTGACGAACAGCACTCGACCGATCGAAAGGCCACGCGTCTCTGCCCCAGCGATAAGTTGCGGCAGCAGGAGCGGGACCTGAGCGATCACGGCCTGCGGAGAAAGTCCATCGCCGACGAGGATCTGCAGATCCATGTCGGAAGCGCAACTGCTTCGAATCTGTTCGATGGATTCGTCGGAGAGAAGTCGGCCGAGATCGGGACGGGCGAGGTGTGTCGCCAACGAATCGGCACGGGTGGCGACCTCGAGAATGTCGAAACGTTGCGAGAGCGCAGCAAGGGCCGGATCATCCAGTTCGATGCGAACGGACAATGCATCGCGAGCGGCAGCATGATCAGCTCGCAAGCGCAGTTGTGTCGCGGTGCGGTATCCGAGACCGGCGCGACCGAGCAATACGCGTGCGGGAGTTACCTCGCGCAAACCGAGTTGGTCAGCAGCGCGAGCGGCGGGAAGGTTTCGGGGATCGGCCCCGATCCCTTCGGTCACGATCCGAGCTCCGGGAATGCTCCGAGTAGCGGCAGCGACATCGGTCCCGATCCGGCCCCGTCAGTGAGTCGTCCCTGGGAAAGGATCCCCACCGACTCAAGCCACGCGTCGAATTCGGGCGCAGGCCGAAGTCCAAGCAACTCTCTGACACCGGCGGCATCGTGGAAACTCGTCGATTGATAATTGAGCATCACGTCGTCGGAACCCGGAACACCCATCACGAAATTGCATCCCGCCGCCGCCAACAAGATCAGTAGCTGGTCGGTCGTGTCCTGATCGGCCTCGACGTGGTTTGTGTAACAGACATCGCAACCCATCGGCAGTCCGAGGAGCTTCCCCATGAAGTGGTCTTCGAGACCAGCTCGCATGATCTGACGACTATCGGCCAAATACTCCGGGCCGATGAAACCAACAACGGAGTTCACGAGAAAGGGATCAAACGAACGGGCGACGCCGTAAGCGCGGGCCTCACACGTGAGTTGATCAAGACCACCATGGGCTTCAGCCGATAGGGCGCTCCCCTGCCCTGTCTCGAAGTACATCACGTTGTCGCCGAGAAAATCGCCTCGCATTCGATGATGCTCAAGTACTTGCTCTTTTCCTTCAACGAGTGCGTCGAGCGAGACCCCGAAGCTGCGATTGGTCTGCTCGGTGCCTCCGATGCTCTGAAAGAGGAGATCGATCGGAGCGCCTTGACCAAGAGCCGCCAACTGCGTCGTGAAGTGCGCCAACACGCAGGTCTGAGTAGGTGCCCCCACTCGATCCACAACAGCGCGCAACGCGTGCTGTAACTCGATCACCGTTCCTACGTCATCGCTCGCTGGATTCATGCCAATCATGGCGTCGCCACAACCAAAAAGCAGTCCATCGAGAACTGAAAGCGTCACCCCGGCGATGTCATCAGTCGGATGATTCGGTTGGATGCGGACCCCAAATGTTCCTGCCTCACCCATGGTGTTGCGCAGCGACGTCGTGACGCGAAGCGGGGCGGACGCAGAAATCAGATCGCGAGCGCCCATGATCTTCGCGACCGCGGCAGCAATTTCCGGAGTTATCGCGCGCGCCATGCCACCGGCCCACGTGTCGACGAAATCGGGAGCGAGGATCGCCTCTCGCAGTTCCCCGACCGTGAGTCCCCGGATCGTTGCCCCGAGTTCTTTGTCCCGATCGCGGTCGATGAGTTCGGTGACGTCATCGTCGATCATTGGATTGTCGAGAATCTCAGCTACAGAAACATCAGCAAGGACAATTTTCGCCGCAACTCGCTCGCGTTCGGAACGGGCCGCAACTCCTGCGAGTTGGTCACCAGACTTTGGCTCGTTGGCTCGCCCGAACAGCTCACGTAGATCGGCAAAGACGAAGGTCTCACCTCGCAATGTCGTGCGAAAGCTCACGAAACCATCACAAGGTCAGCCGGGATGAACTGCTCGGAGAGCAACCGCCCGAAGCGCTCGGGATCGCCACCGACCCATGAGCGACACAGAGGCAAGCCCTCGACGTAACAGGAGATGTACGCGCGCCACACGGGAGAGGTGAGGAACTCGACAGCCTTATCGGCGCGCGCTCGCGGCATTGGCCCCCATCGTTCAAGGTAGGACACGACATCGTCGATCGATGCGTTGTCCGTGTGCAGCAACCATGCGGCGTTGGCTCTGACCGCGTCGAGTGATTCGCTTGCCGAACGCACGGCGGCAACAACATCCGGATCGAAGTCGATTCCTAGAGGACGAAGGTGCGACGCCACCAACTGTTCCGGCGACTCTCCAGCGATTATCTCGAGTGCAAGGTCAGCCAAACCTTCGGCCATGAGACACTGCGGTGTCCCGACGCAGAAGATCATTTCCTCCGCCCATCCGCGCTGGCGAACAAGGCCAGCCTCTTTGCGCGAATGCTCGGTGTGATGCCCGGGGTACGCCTCATGCGCCACAAGATGAGCGATCGACGTAGACAACACCGGAAGATCAGTGTTGATCGCGACCCGGCTGCGCAGATCCCCGAGGTAGTAGTTGAAGCCCGACCAGGGCTGATCATGGGCCAGTTCCCAGTCGATGTGCTCGCCCTCAGGAAGACCAAACATTCGATCAGTGCGTTCCCTGAAGTCCTCGGCGAGCGAGCGCAGAACCGCATCGAGTTTGTCGACTGGAATCGCCTGCGCTTCACGCCAGGTGATGATGCGATCGCGCATCGGCCCCTCACCCGGAAGCACCTCGTCGAGACGTCGATGGGCCGCTTCGAACAATTCCTCATCGCGGAATCGGGGTCGGACCCCGTAACACCATTCGACTTCATCCGCGTACGCGATCGGCTCGCCTGAGAGTTTGCGGGCAGTCGTATGTAGCCCGACGATCTGCGCCCTCAACCAGCGACGACGGGAGGCGTCGATCTGTGCGCTGTCGACTCCGGCGTCAAGATCGATGATTAGTTCGGCGGCATCGGCCCGCAAACGGTCTGGCGGTGTAACTGGCTCGCCACTGATCTGTTCAGAACGTGCGGGAGGGCCGAAATACGCATCGACGAAACCATCAATGTGCCGACCTAAACGAAGCCCGAGCATGAGATAGCGATCAACCAGCGAATCGGGTGCGGGCGCGACGCTCATCCCCCTAACCCTATCGGTGCCTCAGAGGACGTCGCCCTTGAAAAGTTCCGGTGCGACGGGGCAGTCGGTTCGCCGCAGAGCATCGGCCACAGACTGCGGACCCTTGGGGCCCACCACCCGGTCGATCAGATCGAGGGGAACAACCTCGTCGTCGCAATCCCATGGCTCATCGCCAATTGCACGTTCGCTCAGCGGCTGCCACATCCGTTCCGGCAACGTTCGGCCCACGCCGGCCACGAGCCACACGGGGATCCCAGCGTGTCGGGCAACTGCGGCGGCGGCACGTGACCCGCTTACGCCCAGAAACTCGGAGGGACCAATCGCTCCCGCTTCGAGAAGAACGATGTCGGCATCGACGACCGCTGCGCCGAGTCCGGCCAGCGGAACGTCGTCGGCATCGCAGTCATCTTCGAGGAGACGTCGAACCAGACCCGATCCTTCCGAGAGCACGTCGACGACGAGGACCGTGAGATCACCGCGACGAGGTAAGGCCTCCCCAATCAGCTCGGGCCAGCCGAGCACCACGACCGTTGCGTCCTCGGGCAGAGCATGGGCCAGTTCACGTGATGTTCTGTCTTCGTCTAATTCAACGAGCACATCGCGAATCTCGGCACGAGGATCGCCGGCGCAAAGAACGCGGGCACACAGCCACACCAGCGGTGCCGAGCCGGGATGGCGCGAAACAAGTCGACGACAGGCAGTGACAAGACCCTGCGGATCAGAGGTGAACGACGCAAGGGCTCGGGCCGACTCGGCCACGATGGCGCCTTGCGGATAGCCGGTGGCTCGAGCCACATAGCGGAGTCGTTCGATCGGGTGCATCAGCCGTCAATCCGCCGTGCGGTCCCGAAGTTCAAAAGAGCGCAAGGTGCTCAGAGACCCGGCTTCCAGATCATGAGGAAGATCATGACGACAAGGATCAGATGGGTGATGCCTGTCGACATCATGACCATCTTGCGGGCACCTTCGTCGCCGTCGCGGAATGCCTTGACGGCAGGACGGGCCACGAACGCGATGACAGCCAAGAGGATCAACCAGAGGACAGCCGCTGTGCTGAGCCAAGGCTGAGACATCGAGTACTGCTTGTCGCTCATACCGGCGAGCCCGAATCCGAGCAGACCAGCCACGGCGATACCGGGGAGCGAGAAACGCAAGATAGAGGTTTCGAGTCCGTCGGCAGCAGCCTTGTCGCCGGCGGCGGTGAGACGCATGAGGACCGGTGTAAGCCAAGCCGGTGCGAAGCCGATAACCACAGCCAGGATGTGGACCAGCAACATGACCTTGTAACCGGTTGAATCGATTGCGGCGAGAACGCTCATGGTGACTCCTGGGGGCTGGACAGGGGCCGACGGCCCGTGTGTGCTTCTCTCAAGCTAGCCGCGCTACGTTCTCTGATCGTGACCACCGACGTGCAAGCCGACGTAAAGCTAACCCCCCTCTCCGGCCAATCCCGGTCGATCTCGGAGTGGACGACCTCGTTCCACCTCGCAATCGTCGTTCTTGACCCGTTCACGCTCGAGAGCTCCTGGATCGTCGACACCGCAGCGAGGCTCCTGCGCAATTACGCCGAGGCCGATGTTCGAGTCGCCTTCCTCGTGACCACTTCCATCGACGAGACCCGCACATTTATGGGTCCTCTGGCCACGGAGTTCCTCGTTTTCTCCGATCCCGAGCGCACCGCAACCTTGGCGATGGGCCTCGAGACGCTCCCGGCTTTCGTTCACATCAACCAGCATCATCAGGTCGAAGCGAAAGCTGAAGGATGGGTTCCGTCCGAATGGAAAGCGGTCGCCGACAACCTGTCGAATCGCATGGACTGGACCACGATGATCATTCCTGGCGTCGGCGATCCCTCACCATTTCAGGGAACACCAGCCGCCGGTTGATCACAAACCGGTGATCGTTTCCGTCTAGGGAGCGATCCAGATCTGGGCGAGCGACACCGTGGCATCGTCGTGTCCGAGCCCGGGCGAACCGCTTGCGCTCATCCACTGTGTGACATCGCGCAGTTTCGGTGAGATCACGATCGCTTCGCGGATCTGAATGAGAAAGAGCCACGGAATGTCGACAGACAACTGTTCCTGAACGATTGCGTAATCGTCGACCTGTCGAAGCACGTCAGACGACTGACGAGCATCCGTGAACGCCTTCGTCACCGTTGGGTCGACATAGCGAGTGATGTTCCTGTTGATGACCGGTTGCTCGGCGGGAAGACCATCGAACTGGGCAAGATAGGAATCGGGATGCAAACTGTCGAACCCCACGGTGATTGCGGCTTGGTAGCGACCCAGCAACGTGTCAAACGTGAGCGAACCGGTCTCGACAGGTACGAGTTCGATTTCAATCCCGGCGGCGGCCAACTGGACTCTCCAGAGTGACGCGACGCGAGCGATCGTCGGATCCGGTGGCACAAGCATCCGGAACGCAACAGGAAGTCCCGTTTCTTTCGTGTATTCCTCAACCTGTTTTTTCGCGCGATCAAGATCGCGCGCCGAGGAGGAGTGATCGCTGAACCACGGTGACGTGTCGCTCACGATTCCGCGCGAGATCGTGCCCTGGTTTTCGAAGACACTTTCGAGGATCGCAGTTCGGTCCGTGGCAAACGCGACCGCGCGTCGGGCGGTAATCCGATCGAACGGTGGTTTGCCCGTGTTCAGCGCGATCGAAACTTTGGGTTTCTCGCTGTTGCGATCGTCAAGGATCGTGAACGTTGAGTTAGTGGCCGTGAGCTTTTCCAACCGAGCAAGTTGTCGGGGTTCATCTACCGCCACCATTTGCACGCGACCCTCGAGCACCGCATCGGCCCTCAACCCGGCGTCAGCAATAGGGACGAGGGTTACCGAATCGAGGTACGGCAATCCTGCTTTCCAGTACGTGGGATTACGCAAGAACAACGTCGAACCGTCGAGGGCCGGCCCCGCGTAGACAAACGGGCCGGTCCCGAGAGGTCGTCCATCGGAAAAACCGGCGAGCAGCGCAGGTGACGCAATCGTCCCGATCTGAGTGGTGAGCACTTCGGCAAATGTGGACCAGGGCGATGACATGGTCACGACGACTGTCTTCGCGTCGGCAACCGTCACCGTAAGTACCGGGAGCATCGTCACTGAGGACGCCGGCGACTGTCGCTGCGCTTCGAGATTGAAGGCAACCGCTTCGGCGTCGAGTGGCGACCCATCGTGGAACGTGATTCCGGTGCGCAGACGGATTGTCCACACTTTGAAATCGGGGCTCGATGTGACGGTCTCGGCCAGTTCGGGTATCGGACGTGCCGTTTCGCCCCGGACCATCAGACGGTCGTAGACCGCACGACCGGCCTGCAGCTCCGAGGTGCTCCAGGTTCGGCTGGCTGGTGACCACAAGATCGGCGAGTCAGGAACAGCGATCGCCAACGACCCTCCCGGACGGGGTTTCGTCGGTGATGCCGTCGTCACAGTCGTCTCGGTCGACTTTGGATCCGAGGTGCCCGATCCGTTGGAGCAACTAGCGGACAGAACCGAAATGATTGTGACGACAGCAGCAACGACCGCCAGCAAATGTCGAGGGCGGCGGTTCTTCAGTAGCGGCACGGTCCTCGACTGTACGCGGCGACGGCCTCCCCGCCGGGGCAGGGCCCGCAAAACCCGCCGATGCGAGTGACGGACTGTAAGGATCATTGCCATGGGCGACACACTGAAAATCCGCGTCGGCATCGGGCTTGGCACAATGACCACTGCGGGTATTCCCGATCGCTTCACCGGCATCGTCGACCGCTGCGAGGAACTCGGATTCGATTCGCTATGGATGTCCGAGCGCATTGGAGCGCCAACTCCTGATCCGTTGATCGCCCTCGCTGTTGCGGCCGGACGCACTCAAAAGCTCAAACTCGGCACCTCGGTTCTCATCCTGCCGGGACGCAATCCGATCGTCCTCGCCAAGGAACTCGCAACGCTTGATGTCCTCTCCGGCGGTCGTTTCCTTCCTGCCGTTGGGTTGGGTGCGGTCAATCCGCCCGAACAGCGCGCGTTTGGTGTCGAACGAAACGAACGCGGTCGCCGTCACGATGAAGCCCTCGAACTCATGCGCAAGTGCTGGACGGGCGAGGTGATCTCGCATGTAGGTGAGTTCTATTCCGTCGACGAGGTACAGGTGCTCCCCCGCCCCCATCAGGACACGCTCGACGTGTGGCTGGGCGGCATTGCACCGAGCGAGCTGCGGCGTGTCGGACGCATCGGTGACGGTTGGCTTCCGTCGTTCTGCTCACCCGCCGACATCGTCGCGAGCTTGCCGATCATCGAACAGGCGGCTGCCGACGCCGGCCGCACAATGGACCCGGAGCACTACGGGGCGCTCATCGCCTACTGCGATCGAGAACTGCCTTCCCGCATCGTCGATCTGATCGCACTCCGCCGACCGGACGTGGACCCCCGTTCGGTCGTGCCCACCCGCTCCGGACTGCCCAAGCTCATCGAAGAATTCATCGACACTGGCGTTTCGAAGTTCGTGGTGCTTCCTCTCGGAAGCGACGTCGACCCGGAGTTCGAACTCGGTGATCTCGCACAGGAACTTCTGCCCCTCGAGAACTGAGCTCGAATGCCGCTACTTGATGATCGTCTCCATGAGTTCGATGCGGATGCCGTCGGGATCAGCAAGGAACAAAAGATCAAGCGAGCTCGGCCCCATGTCGATATGGGTTCGCGTCGATTCGATGACCGTGGCGCCCAGTGAAACCAGTTTCTCTTCGACGGCCGGCATGTCTTCGACGGTGAACGAAAGATGCGTGAGGCCTAACTGGTTGCGGGTGGCCGACGGCTCGCCGTGCGTGGCCGGCGACTTCCAGCCCAGCAATTCGATCTTCGCCCCGTCCTTGACGATCATCTGCGAGCGAAGGACGACGCCTTTCGGAACCTCGAGGGTGTCCGCCACTTCGTCGCCGACGTCGTAGCCCTCGGCCATTTCGAAACCGAGACCTTCGATGTAGAAGCGCAGCGACGCCTCGATATCGGAAACACAGAGACCGGAATGAGCAAAGGCGATGGAAGGCATGGGCCGAAGTCTGCCCGATCCTCGATTGTCGTGCCTTGAATCGCGCGTTCTGCTGTAGCCGTCAGCAAGTACCCGTCAATCAGTACCGATCAGCCAGTACCGATCAGCCAGTGCCGATCAATCAGTGCCCGGAGTGGGACTTGAACCCACAAGCCCCAAGGGGGCCGGGGGGTTTAAGCCCCCTGCGTCTGCCAATTCCGCCATCCGGGCGTGGAAAGGATCACGGTAGCCCTCAGGCCACCTGTGAACGGACGTGAGCCGGTGTTGGAGCAGTAGCGGCTCGAACCCTGGCGAGGCGCTGGGCGCGGGTCGGGGGTGCCACACGGGCCGAGTCGGTCTCGACCGCCGTCCAGAGTCGGGTGCGCATGCGGGCGGCATCGGCGCCTTCAAGACGATTGGTGACGATCATGCCGTCGATCATGTCGGCCAGAACAGCGACCCACGGACGACCCTTGAGCCGCACAGCGACAAGTGCACTTCCGTCGGGCCGCCGACGCAGTGTGCGATCGACCTCAGCGAGTCGGGGCGGACTGCGGAAACCCGGGACCTGAAGGTCGTGACGGCGCGCCACTTGCCCGAGCGTGCGGGCGGCGGCTGCGAATCGCAGCGAGGTGGCTTCCATGTCGAGAAGCATGCCGTCCGCCTGTGACAGTCCCCGGGTCGACTGCGCGATCCGCATCTGCATCCGTATGCCTGTCGCACCGCGTCCCTACCATCGTGTGCGTGTCATCCGACGAGACCTCACTCAATCCCCCGCTTCTCAACCCTGCACAGCAGGAGGTCCTCGACCTTCTCGGGTCGGCTCCCGACGAGCGTCCCGTCTTCGATCCAACTCTGCGCGATTCATTGATTGACGAACTCGAGGAATCGCTCGCCGACCTTGCACCCGAGCTCGATCCGGCCGATCCTCTCTTCATCTCGAAGCATGCTCTGTCCACAGTTCACGGTTGCGAGGCGAGGCATGTGGCCGAACGCGATAAGGCATTCGAATGGAGTGCTCCTCTCGCCCGCGGCAGCGTCGCCCACAAGGCCATCGAGCTCTCCGTGCATTGGCGGGGTCGGCCCGATCCGCTTGAGATGGTTGACGAAGCCCTTGCCCGCCTCGCCCAGGGCACCGACGGTCTCGGCGACTGGCTCATCACCTGTTCTGAAGCCGAGCGGGCCGAGGTCCGTGCGCTTGCCAATGAACGAGTTGCGACCTTCCTCGAATGTTTCCCGCCCTTGAAAGCCAGCTGGGTACCCGTCACCGAAGGTCGCCTCCGGGCCGAGCTGCTTGGCGGTCGAATCATCCTCGCCGGCCGCACCGATCTGTCCCTTGGCCGATCGGAGGGCAACACCGCTCGGAAAGTCGTCATTGATCTCAAGACCGGCGGTTTCTCCTCCGCTCATCTCGACGACCTTCGTTTTTATGCGCTCATCGAGACGCTGCGTCTGGGTGTCCCCCCGCGTCTCACCGCGTCGTATTACCTCGACGCCGGTCGGGCCCAACCCGAGGCAGTCACCGAGGGCGTGCTGCGTTCTGCCGTCAAGCGAACCGCCGACGGCGCTCGCAAACTGCACGAACTCGCCGTCGGAACGCGCGCTCCCATCGCACGACCAAGCCGCTCGTGTCGCTGGTGTCCCGCTCTTGCCGAGTGTGGGGCCGGCCGTGCCTTTCTCGGCGAGGACTCCTCGGTCGACGTCTTCGACAACGACTGACGTCCTAGAACGGATCGATAGCCGCTTCGGTGGCTTCGGCTTCGGCGATTGCTAGTTCGAGGTCCTCGTTGGCCGAAGGCTGACCAAGTGACCCGCGCGAGAGATCGTCCATTGACGTGAAGGCATTGCCCCCGAAACGAAGCGCAGCGAACACGCCCAAGAACACCAGCCCCGAACCGGCCACGGTGACCTGAACGTTCACGATGTCGACGAGCCAGCCTTGGAGCAGCGCACCCAACGGAACGGCCAGCGTGAGGACCATGACGTAGAGCGCCAACACCTTGCCGCGCATTGACTCGGTCACCTGCATCTGGACAGTCGTGTTGAGCGTCGACGAGATACCGAGATAACCGGCCCCGGCAAAGAGCAACGCGAGCGCGCCGAGCCACGCAACAGGTGCGGCACCAAGCGCGATCAGGGAGAAGCCGTAGCCGACCATGGCGATCGAAAGAATGCGACTCCGCCGCATCTTGGTTCCTCGCCCAGCAACAAACGGTGCCGCGATGATTGCGCCTAATCCCATAGTGCCGGCAAGCAAACCGTAGGCACCGTCGCCGATTCCGTAGACGCGATCGGCAAACACGACGAGAAGGTTGAACAGGGGCCCGCCAAAGAAACCGAGAGCGAACACGACCGTGAGGCACGCCATGATGCCCCGCTCGGTGCGCACATATTTCATGGCAGTCCACATCTCGGCTAGTGGCCGCCCCCGACCGACCGGCCGGTTTCGCTCGACCCGCGCAACATGGACAAAGAGCAACGCAATCAGCATCACCACGAACGTCATTGCATTGATGAAGAACGACCAACTCGCACCGAGTGTGGCCAGAACGATGCCACCAACAGCCGGACCGAACGCTCTGGCCGCATTGAACTGGGCCGAGTTGAGTGTCACCGCGTTCAGGAGATGCTCACGGGGAACAAGTTCAGTAACGAACGCCTGCCACGAAGCGACGGTGAACCCCGCCGCAAAACTGTTCGCCGCGAGCAGCGCGACGATCACCCCAACTCGACGCTCGCCGTTGACCCAATCAATCCAAAGCACGAGCGTCAACACAAGCTGGGCCAGTCCACCAACGAGCAGCACGGAGCGTCGATGGAACCGATCGGCAACCCAACCCGCATAGGGACCAGTTACGACCATCGGGGCATACGAGAGGAATCCGGCGACACCGAGCCACACACCCGAGCCGGTGAGCTTGAAGATGACAAACGGGACAGCGACGTTCTGAAGCCAGGTACCGCTGCTCGACAACAACGAGGCGAACCACATGATGCGGAAGTTCCGGTATCGGAATGCAATGAGCGTTCCTGCCCGTTGCCGAGTCGACGGCGTCTCCGCTGAGACCATCAAGCGATCCACGCGTCGTAGAACTCGCTACGCCGCTCGGCCCATTCCTCCGACGTGAGCGAGTAACGCACGTGGTCTTCCCAAATCCCGTTTATCTCGAGATACCGGATCGCAGTTCCTTCGTTGCGCAATCCCAACTTGGCAACGACGCGGTGACTCGCCTCATTGCGGGGAATGATCGCTATCTGGAGTCGATGGAGCTGCAGTTCCTCAAATGCGTAACGGGAGAGGACGACCAATGCCTCGGGAGTGAAACCGTTACCGGCCTGCGCCTCATCGATCCAATACCCGACATAGCCACTCTGAAACGGACCGCGCTGCACCGACGACAGATTGATCTCGCCGCAGAAATTTCCGTCGACGAAGACTCCGAAGCCATAACCGGATCCGAGTTGCCGCTCGCGCTGACGGGCGCTGCAGCGGATAGCGAACGCTTCGCGGTCCTCGATCACATCGGGTGCGCTAGGCGGACGCGTTGGTTCCCACTTCGTAAGCCACTCGGCATTGCGGCGTCGGACATCACGCCAAACCGAAAAATCGGTTGCGACCAGTGGACGCAAGACAACCCGACGTCCGAAAAGCGTGCTCACAGATCGAAATTCTAGCGGGGCCTCCCCCGACGGATGGTGGCCGAACGCGGGCCCACTCATCGCAATCAATCCCCGTCGAGTAGTGACATAGCGAGGCCATCAAGAATGTCGGATTCCGAAACCAGCATCTCGCGTAGTCCGAACCTGCGCATCACCGTGACGAGTACACACATACCGCCGACGATGACGTCGGCCCTTTCGGGTTCGAGGCCCGGATTGTCTTTACGCTCCTCGACCGATTCGGTGGCAAGAGTACGAAAGACATCTTCCACCATCGCCCTTGTCATCCGAAGATGATGAACTTTGTCGCGGTCGTAGGTGGTCATGCCGATTTCGACGGCAGCCGCCGCGTTGACGGTTCCGGCCAAACCAACGAATGTCTTCGCTTCGCCAATCTGCGGAATGGCTCGCAGGACATCGTCACAGTGCAGTTCGATAACCGACAATGCTTGGCTCAATTCCTCCGGTTTTGGAGGATCGGAATGGAGCCATGCCTCGGTCATTCGAACACAACCGATGTCGACAGAAATCGTCGCTTCAGGTTCTGTGGTTCCGAAGATGAACTCGGTGCTTCCCCCGCCGATATCGCAGACAAGGAAGGGGCCGTCGTCAGGATTGAGATCGGCGGTTGCTCCGAGGAATGACAAGCGACCTTCCTCCTCGCCGCTGATCAACTCGGGATCGACGCCAATCACATCGCGGGCAGCGACGAAGAATTCGTCACTATTCGATGCGTCGCGCGCCGCCGAGGTTGCGGTCATACGAATCCGGGTCACGCCGTGCTTGTCGATCACCGCGCGAAATTCGCGCAGAACCGTCAGTGTCCGCTCGATCGCCGCCGGGTCGAGCCGACCAGTTGCGTTCACTCCCTGACCTAGACGAGTGATTCGCATCAGTCGCTCGATCTGCGTCTTTCCATCCGTCGTGATGAGAAGACGAACCGAATTCGTTCCACAATCGATCGCGGCTACCGGAGTGTTCATCGTTCCAGCCTCGTCGGTGCCGTCTCCGGCAACAAACCACGCTCAATCAGTTGATCATTGGTCCACTGACCGATCGGATCATCGCCGCCGGCCAGCCAGTAGGCGTAATGAGCATGAAGGCACTTGACCCCTTCGCGCGTACCTCCGACCCCACCCGACGGGGCCGGTCCTACGTGGCCTTCTGGAATCTCGCTGTCGCGCTCGTTCGCGTACTCGGCGTGCGCTCGGGCAATGTCGGCGGCATCGAGTTCAGTTTCGGCCTGACGGACACCTCCGTATGACTCCAGGGTGCCTATCGCAGACCGAACCGTGGGTTCACATAACCAATAACGGGTCGGCATCGGCGTCCCGTCCGGCAGAAACGGCTGATTACGCAGTACCGCCGGATCTCCCGACGGCGATCGAACGACTATCTCGAACTCGCCCATCGGCAACCGACCCAACAACTCGGCGACACGCGCCCGGTCGGGCGCCGAAACTGTCACGAGCGACGGCGGAGAAGTCGCCAGATCACGAGTGCCGCGATG
>CAMCTY010000031.1 GCA_945878725.1 Bifidobacterium breve
CGTATGGCCGCAATCCCGACGGATCCTTAAATGGTCAGGCGTTCGAACTATCGGCGGTGATGTCGTTGGCGGCGCCGTTCATGGCGCGAGTCGTAACCAACCCGCTTGCGTCGGCCGCCGAGTGGTACGCACTCATGGCCCGCAACGGAATTACTTCAACGTCGGAGATGACCTACGACGACACGCAAAAGGCCGCATTCATTGGGCTCGCCATGCAGCCGAGTTGCCCACTGCGCATTTCGCTTTATCACGTGTCTACTGATGATAAATGTGGAGACAAGTTCGAATCGCCGATTCCGCTGGCGATGTTGCAAAAAAAGGGAATCAAGCTTTGGGCTGATGGATCCCCATGGGTCGGAAATATTGCGCTGACGTTTCCGTATCTCGACACGCCAGCGACGCAACTCGCCGGCATCAAGCCAGGTGTGCACGGCATCGAAGAGATGAACTACACCCGCGCCCAACTGGACGAGATCATCGGTAGAAACGCAGAGAGCGGTTGGCAGTTCTCCTTCCACTGCAACGGTGATGCCGCGCTCGACGTGGTGCTTGATGCCTACGAAGCCGCCCTGACGAAGTTCAAACTTCTGGGGACCGATCACCGGTGGCGCCTCGAACATCTCGGAGCGGCCCGCGCTGATCAGTTCGTGCGTGCGGCGTCACTTGGTGTCTATGCATCGATGGGTCCGTTCCAGTTTCAGTACTGGGGTGACCTTCTTGACGGCCAGATGTTTGAGCACGAGCACGGTTCGCAGTGGTGCCGGGTGAAGTCCGCAACTGATGCGGGCATGCGGCCCTCGTATCACAACGACGGCGCAGTAACGCCCCCCTCACCGGTGATGAACATCATGACGGTGACCACTCGATCAACGAATTCGGGAACGGTCCGAGGTGCGGATCAGAAGGTCTCACTCGACGAGGCACTTCGTGCCCAGACCATCGACGCGGCATTCATCCTTGGCCGCGAAGACGAGATCGGATCGATCACGGTCGGCAAGTTCGCTGACTTCGTCGAACTATCCGCGGATCCCTACACGCTCGATCTGATGAAACTCGAAACGGATCTCCAGATCAACGGAACGTGGTTGAACGGTTCGCGTATCGATCTCGACGCGTTCTTGGCAGGTGCGGGAGCCGAATCGGCCGATGCGCACAAGCATCTCGCAGTACCCCACAAGAAGTGCTGCTGAGAATCGCCGAACACGGCAATCGGTCGTGTCAGTGAATGAAGATCGCAAGCGCGATCGAGCAGATGATTCCGTAGACGCCGATGAACCATCGCAGGATGGCCGGGTCGACGCGTCGCGAGAGACGTGATCCGATCCATCCGCCGAGGAGGCTCAGGGGGGCCATGATCAGCACGACCCACCACTCGACCGGGCCGAACAGGGCGAAGATGACCACCGCGATGATGTTGATCGAGAACTGAAGGACGGTTTTTAGGGCGTTGAGTCGTCGCAATGAGTCGGTCATCGTGAGACCGAGCACTGCGAGAAGGATCACTCCAAGGACTCCGCCGAAATAACCGCCGTAGATGGCGGCGAAAAAGACGCCGATCATCGTTGCGCGATCCCGCTCAATCACAAGCGGCTCGCCGGTTTCGGGATGGAGCCGCCGGAGCCGCTTCTGGATGACGGGCTGGAGGAGCATGAGAACTGCGGCGGCGAAGACGAGAATCGGAACGAGGATGCTGAACAGGCGCGTGGAAGTCGTCAGGAGAACCACTGCACCGACGATTGCTCCGGCGAATGCAACCGGGAGCAGCATGCGCACTTGGCGCGATTGACTCTCGAGATCCTGACGATGGCCGAGTATCCCGCCGACATAACCGGGAACTAGTGCGATGGTGTTGGTGACATTCGCGCTGATAGGCGGAAGCCCTGCCGCAATCAATGCTGGAAAGGTGAGGAGTGAGCCTCCGCCGGCGACGGCATTGATTGCACCAGCCACGAACGAGACGAGCCCGAGAAAAGCGCCATCGATCAGCCCGAGTTCATCCACCGGATGCATAGTACGGCGGCCGCAGGAGTGCGATCGCCGTGGTTCAATGTCTGCGGGGGATGCACTGAGATCCGCTTGGCTCAACTGGAGGAACCATGGCCATTGTCGAGAGCGGGATAGTCGGAGAGGGAATCGCCCTGGTGACCCTCAATGACCCAGATCGATACAACGCGCTTACCCCTGCACTGATCGATGCACTGGGTGACGCGTTTGCGTCCATACGCAGAGACCGCTCAGTGCGGGCCGTGGTGCTGACCGGCGCCGGCCGGGGTTTCTGTGCCGGGGCCGACATGAGCGGAACCGGTGGTGTTCCCGAACGAGCTCAAGGGCGAGGCCCTGTCGGATTCGTGAATGAGATGCAAGAACATCTCATGGAAGTGGTCCTCGCCATCCACGAGACTCCGCAGCCGGTCGTCGCCGCACTTCACGGTGCCGTGGTTGGAGGGGGATTGGCTCTTGCCCTCACGTGCGATCTTCGTGTGGCAGCCCGAGACGCATTCTTCGCGTCACACTTCATTCGCGTGGGGCTGTCCTCGTGCGATCTCGGCACCAGTTACTGGTTGCCGCGCATCTGCGGGCCGACGATCGCGGCGGAACTGATGCTGACGGGGCGCCGCTTCGATGCGGATGAGGCACGAACGTACGGGATGCTCAATCGAGTCGTCGACGGTGACGACGTTCTTTCGGAGGCTGTCGCATTGGCGGCGATGATTACCAAGAACTCCGAGTACGGCGTACGGATGACGAAGGTTGGGATGTGGGCGAATCTCGATGCATCAAGCCTGCGCGCTGCAATGGAACTTGAGAATCGCACGCAGGTTCTCGGGACGTTCACTGGAAACATGTCCGAAGCTGGCGAAGCCTTTCGCGAAAAGCGCGATCCTGACTGGAAGCCGATGTGACTCATGCCTACTGAACGACTCAACGGAATCGATCTTCATTGGGAGCGGATGGGCGAGGGGCCTCGTCTGCTCATGTTCAACGGTTCGACGTCCACGATCGAACGCATGCGACCGGTCATGGGCCTCTTCGCGACGCGGTTCGACGTCGTTCTCCATGATCAACGCGGGCTCGGTCTCACCGAGATTCCCGATGGTCCGTACACGATGGCGGATTACGCGGCTGATGCCGTTGCACTCCTCGATCATCTTGAATGGGACACCTGCAGCGTCGTTGGCATCAGTTTCGGGGGCATGGTTGCCCAAGAGTTCGCCGTCACGGTGCCTGATCGAGTCGAACGCCTCGCACTTCTCTGCACGTCGGCTGGAGGTGATGGTGGATCGTCGTATCCGCTTCATGAATTGCGTTCGATGGAGCCGACAGGGGTTGCGGATGTGGCGATGCGCATCATGGACACCCGCTTCACCCCGGAATGGCTTGAGTCGCATCCGGCCGATCGGATGTTTGTCGACGGAATCTCGTCAACCAACGGGCCGCTTCCCGGTTCAGAGGCGGCACGGGGTGAACTTGAGCAGATGGGCGCGCGCCAACATCACGATGTTTGGGAACGATTGCCGCTGATTACGGCACCGACGTTTGTCGGTGCCGGTCGCTTTGACGGGATTGCTCCACTAGCAAACAGCGAAGCGATCGCCTCTCGTGTCGCTAATGCGGAGTTGCACGTCTACGAAGGTGGTCACGGCTTTTTCGCCCAAGACGGCACAGCGTTCCCGGAGATACTGGATTTCTTGGCCGGCTGAAGCGCCGACCACAGTGCACCGCCTATTCGGCGGGCATCACCTGAGCCATGAACTGACCGAGATCGAAGTACTCGCGCCACTTGGCGATTTTGTCGCCCTTGAACTCGAACACGCCGAGGACGGGAAGCGACACGATGCCGCCGTCTTCTTTTTCGAAGATGTCGACACGTTCAGTGAAGACGGTCGAGCCATTCGAGGCGATGGTCAGGATCTTGAACTCGACGACCTTGAGTCCGGCGGTGAAGCCGTCGATCATCGCTGCGATCTCGTCATGGCCGACCATGGGATCGACCGGAATGTTGTGATAAACCCCGTCGGCCGTGAACCACGCGACGATGGCAGCGGTATCGCCGTCGACCCAAGCGGCGCAGAATTCGCGCACGAGTTGTTCGTAATGAGCGCCATCAGACATTGCATCCCCCGGGGTGGAAGTGATCGAAGTAGTGGGTGGCGCCGCCGTGCGGGCCACCAACATCCTGACACCACCGGCGGAACAGCGCATTTGCACCGAGGCCGCTACGCTCCTGCCTGTCGGCACCGGAGATCGGATGGGGATGGCCACTGCAGGCAATGAACCGCTCGAGATAGCGCTGAATCCGATGCCGGGACGGCATCTGCACGACCATCTCCGGGCACTGCGCGATGAACATGGCCCAATCGCTCCGGTCCACTTCTACGGGATGCCTTCGTATGTGATCCTCGATTACGACGAGCTCCGGGCGTTCTTCACTGCCCAGGAAGAGTTCCCCGGGGGCGAGGTCTACAAGCATCAGCTGGAATCGACGATCGGCCCGACGTTCATCAGCATGGACGGCAGCGAGCATGACGTCTACCGGCAGCTGGTGACGCCGGCGTTCCGCTCGAGAGCGACGACGAGATTTGTGGACAGTCAACTCACCCCGCTGGCGCATCAGATGCTGGACGGAATCGTCTCCGCAGGTGAAGGCGATCTGGTTACAGGATTCGCCGATCGACTTCCGTTCTGGGCGATAAGCCGCAAGCTCGGCCTGCCCGACGGTTACGAAGACAGGCAGCGGGGATGGGCGCATGCATTGCTCTCGGAACTTTCTGATCCTGAAGGAGCGAAGGTCGCATCGGCTGAACTCACGGAACTGATTGCGCCGGTGATAGCCGACCGTCGCAGTAATCCGGGTGACGACGTGATTTCGCAGCTCGTCGCAAATGACTACAACGGCCGTCGTCTCACCGACGCCGAGGTCCTTTCGCATGTGCGATTGTTGTTCGCCGTTGGCGCGACGACGACATCGGATGCACTGAGCAATTTGCTCTGGACACTTCTGAATCGTCCCGAGTTGCTCCGAAGGCTGCGCGAGGAACCCGATTCCCGACCAAGTGCAGTGCGCGAACTGCTTCGCTGGGAGCCACCCGTTCCGCTACTGCCGAGGATGGCGCTCAATGGTGGTGTGATCGCCGGGGTCGAGGTTCCGCCGATGTCGATCGTGTTGGGCGGAATCGCCAGTGCCAATCGCGACCCCGGACGGTTCGCCGATCCCGACACGTTCGATATCGATCGTCCGGATACTGACGTACTTACATTCGGGTTCGGATCGAAATTCTGTCCTGGATCGCATCTTGCGAAACTCCAGTTGCTCGCCGCGCTCGAGGTTGTGCTCGATCGCCTTCCGGAACTGCAACTGCTCGACGACGAACCGGTCCCGGAACCGAGCGGGTGCAATCTGCGATCAGTATCGAGTCTGCGCTGCAAGTGGACTGCGTCCTGACGAAGCGTTCGCCGGGCGCCTCTTAGGGGCGTACGGTGTCGATTGTCCACACGCACGGGGGTGTAATTTTCATGGCCGATTTCAGTCTTGATCCAGAATTCGAAGAACAACTCGATTGGATCCGGGGATTCGTCAGGGCTGAGGTCGAACCGCTTGACCTCGCCTTCGAAGGTGAAGAGACCGTCTACAACAAGTCGGGCCGCCTCTACAGCGATGTCATACGCCCGTTGCAGCAGGTCGTGAAGGACAAGGGACTCTGGTCCTGTCATCTCACGCCGGAGTTCGGAGGACAGGGATACGGGCAGGTTCGTCTGGCGTACATGAACGAGATCCTCGGCCGCTCACAATTCGCGCCGACGGTGTTCGGTAATCAGGCGCCCGATTCGGGCAACGCCGAGATTCTTGCCCATTACGGAACTGCCGAGCAGAAGGAGCGTTATCTTCAGCCGCTCCTCGATGGCTACATCTCGTCGTGTTATTCGATGACGGAACCGCAGGGTGGCGCTGATCCCGGCGTGTTCACAACCCGCGCCGTGCTCGACGGAGATGAGTGGGTTATCGACGGCGAGAAGTGGTACTCGTCATCATTGCGATTCGCCGCATTCGTGATCGTGATGGCGGTGACCGATCCCGATGTCTCGATCTACAAGGGCATGTCGATGTTCCTTGTTCCGGCCGATTCCGTTGGCCTCGAGGTCATTCGCAATGTAGGAACGGGTGGCGAGCCTGAAGGGCACGGCGGACACGCATACGTGCGCTACAACGCTGTTCGGGTTCCGAAGGACAACCTTCTGGGCGGCGAAGGTCAGGCGTTCGAAGTGGCACAGACCCGACTCGGCGGCGGACGACTTCATCATGCAATGCGCACGGTTGGTGCGGTGGGTCGATGTCTCGACATGTTGTGCGAACGAGCCCTCAGTCGCACGACACAGGGGGAGTTGCTGGCCCGCAAGCAGTTGACACAAGAAAAGATCGCCGACTCCTGGATTGAACTCACACAGTTCCGTTTGCAGGTGCTCCATGCGGCATGGCGTGTTGATCAGGTGGGCGGACACGCAGCGCGCAAGGAAATAGCCGGTGTGAAGGTCGCAACGCCGAAGGTCTACCGCGAGGCAGTGCTTCGGACGATGCAACTGCACGGTGCGCTTGGTGTATCTAACGAGATGCCATTTTCGAAGATGCTCATGGCATCAGTGACGATGGGCATCGCTGACGGACCGACCGAAGTTCACAAAGGAACGCTGGCCCGCGAGGTGCTCAAGTCGTACCGCCCCGCCGATGGGAACTGGCCGAGCGAACACATTCCTGATCGGCGCGCCGCAGCGCGTGAAGAGTTTGCCGAACTGCTGGAGATCGTTGCCGCCGAACACTGAGGCGGACAGCGACTCAGTTCAGTAGCCGCCGCCGAGTTTGCGATGGTCCCAGGAGATCGTCTTCTCGACGTTCAACTTCACGACGACTCGCTTGTGAAGCATGAGTTCGACGAATGGCTTCATTTCTTCGGTGTACGGGGCGTTGTAACGGGAGAAGACGCTGACGCCAAGTTCCCAGATGCGATCGGGATCTTCAACGATCTCGGCCTTGCCGATGAGCGTGACGCCGCGAAGGGTCTCGTAGGTCTCGCCGTCTTCGACCAGCACAGTCATGTTCGGATTGCGGCGAAGGTTGACGACCTTCTGTGCCTTGGCCTTGCTCTCGATGCCAATCGCACCTTCGAGGAATCCGTACCACATGGCGATTGAGTGGATGCTGCCGTTGGCGGCGATGGTCGACATCGTCATCGAATGGCGCTCTTGAAGAAACGCATCGATCTCGTCTTGCGACATCACGATCTTGTTGCGCTGCTTGATTCCGGCTGGCTTCGGTGTATCGGACACGAGTTCCCCCTACGCGGCTTACGAACATCGGAACCGTAACACCAGACCCGAATGCGCTTCGCCCGGCGGGTGGAAGGCGCCGGGCGGTAGTGTTCACCGGTCGAACGGGGCACACCAGCCCCGGATCTCGAACGATCTCAAGGGGGAGTCCCACCATGAATGCAGTTGAAGCTGCCAACGCAACGGCCCAGGCCATCGGAGAACTCGGAGGGGCCTTCATGACCGACGGCGCCACCTATGCCCGTGGTGGTGAACTCGGCTTCTCCGGCATCGATTTCTACGTGCTCGGTCGCGGCGGTGTTCTGGGTGACACCTCCGCCGATGTGATCGCGGCGGCGTTCTACGTCTGGAACCCGGATCAAACTCGGACTCAGTGGGCGTCAGCTCGCGCCGTGATGGCTCCGGCTCCGGCCGCCGCCGAATGGGCTTCGCTCTGTCAGGCATATGGCGAAGCGAACCTTCCCGACGCCGAGGGACTCCCGCGAATTGCTGAGCTCGCCACGAAGATGATTGATGCCGCCTCGCCGGCCGGTGCCGCATTGTTCGCTGGATGGCGCGAACTCCCCGTTCCCGGAACCGATCGTCTGAAGGCGCGGGTGCAGCACCAACTGAACGCCCTGCGCGAACTGCGCGGCGGTCTTCACGGCGGTGCGGTGCTTGCTGCTGGTCTGCTCCCGCAAGAGGCAGTTGCCTTCCGGTCGCCGTACATGGCCCCCATCTTCGGATGGGATCCGGAGACGCTTCCCGAGGGTGACACCGTCAAAGAGAAGTGGAAGATCGCCGAGACCGGCACCGACGCCGCAATGGGCCGAGTCTTCGCTGCACTCACCGACAACGAACTTACCGAATTCACCGAACTCGTCACTGCGTTGCACGCTGCGGTTCAGGCCGCCAAGGAGGCGTGACCGCTATGGACATTCGCGAAGCGCTCTACACGACCCGCGCCATGCGACGAGTCAAGCCTGATCCGATTCCGATGGACGTGCAGGCCCGAATCATGGATGCCGCTGTGCGCGCCCCGAGTGGTGGCAACACCCAGAACTGGCGGTTCCTGCTCGTTGATGATTCCGAGGTCATCGGCAAGGTTGCGCCGCTTTATCGCAAGGCGATGGCGATGCTCTGGGAGACGCTCTACGCCGATCGCATTGCGGCGGCAAAAGCCGATCCCGATGCCGAAGAGTCGAAGTCGATGATGCGAGTGCAGAACTCGGCGCAGTGGTTGGCCGACAACTTTGAGGTCGTCCCGCTCTATCTGTTTGGTTTCACCCAACACGACACCAGCGGAAGTTCGATCTACCCGGCACTCTGGAACGCGCAGCTCGCTGCACGCGCCGAAGGCATCGGAACATCACTCACCCAAGTTTTGGCGTTCTTCAACGACGACGTGCTGTCGATCCTCGGTGTTCCGCTCGATGAGGGATGGAACATGGCCGGCTGCGTGTCGCTTGGTTACCCGACGGGTAAGTGGGGCGTCGCCGCTCGTCAGCCCGCACATGAGGTTTCGTTCCGCAACCAATGGGGAAGCGACGTCGGTTTCCGCACCGACACTCCGCTCTGGTCACCCGGAGCCTGAGGCTGCTTGTTTGGTCCCGGTGTACGCCGGTTTACTCGCGCACACCGGTTGACCGTGGTTTCTATTCCTCGGTTGCTGGAGCCCAATGGGTGCGCAGATCGGCCAGCCATTCGGGAAACTCAAGGGGTGGGTCAGGGAGCTGCGTGACGCCGTTGTCGTCGAGTGCAGCAGTGAAGAGTTCAGGTTGGTCTCCCCACGAGCGGGGATCGCCCATCATCACTTCGTAAAGCTTGGCGCCATCGTCGCCGGCCCGAATCGGACCGAATGCCGCGCCGAACGGCAGCTCGACATGCGTTCCGGCGGGGCACCAGCGCTCACCAAACCAAAGACCGCCTTCGATGACGAACACCATGTGTGGGCTGTAATGCCCATGACGACGGACGATCATGCCTGGGTCGTACTCGGCGTAAAGCGAGAGGTACTGAGGGTCCGGACTGAACGCGAACCACTTCTCGCGCACGTAGGACTCGGTGCCATCAGCGTTTTTCTGAGCCCGACAGAGTTGCCATGGCATTTCGGGATCGTCCATGTGTCGGAAGATCACTTCCTTGCCGGGGATCGGCAAGGGGACGGAGAGTGGATCGACCTCGCTCATGCGATGAAGTCGAATTCGACGTGTGCGGATTCGACGCCGCGGACGAAGGCGTTCGGCATGTGAACCGGCGAGGTGCCTTCCACCATGCGCCAGCCGGATGTCCGTCGGAGAAGTTCCTCGAAGAACACGCGGATTTCGAGTCGGGCGAGCGAGGCGCCGAGACAGAAATGCGTTCCGAAACCGAAGGCAATGTGGTTGTTCGGAGTGCGGGCGACATCAAAGGTCTCGGGATCGCTGAACTGGGCCTCGTCACGGTTCGCCGACGAGTACATCAGTAGGACCTGGGTGCCGGCAGGAATGGTGACCCCGTTGACTTCGGCATCGACCTTGGCCACTCGGCACATGTTGTGGATCGGCGTGACGTAGCGAATGAATTCCTCAACGGCCACGGTCAGATCGGCTCCGTTACGGAGCTTCGCTTCTTCGGCCGGATTAGCCATGAGATTGAGGATCGTGTGGGCGATGACCGTGCGGGTGGTTTCCGCGCCGCCGTCAAGCAGCAGGAGCGAATCGCCGATGACGTCTTCGAGGGTCATCGGGCATCCGTCGACTTCGGCCGTCGTGTAATGGCTGAGCACGTCGTCGGCGGGGCAGGTCTTCTTGAGTTCGAAAAGATCCGCGGCTGCCTGCGCGAATTCCATGGTGGCCACGACGCCTTCGTCGTTGAAGTATCGGGGACCGCCACCGAGAGCAATGGTTGTTTCCGACCAATGCTTGAGCAGGGGCCACTGATCTTCTTCGAATCCGAGGAGCTTGCCGATCATCATGGCGGGCAGCGGAGCGGCGAGGTCGTTGACGATCTCAGCGGTTCCGTTGTTGGCCTGCGTGGCGTCGAGAAGCTTGTTGACTTTCTCGCGGATGTCGTCCTCCCATGCGCTTGCGGCACGGGGGGTGAATCGACGCGAGACGAGATTACGGCGCTTCATGTGGATGGGATCGTCGAGTCCGATGATGGCGTTATCGGCTGGGAGATTGGGGCGATAGCCGCCCTTCTCCTTGTCGGAGTTGATGAAGACGTCCTTGCGCTTCTCGATCTCGACAATGTCCTCGTAGCGGGTGACGCCCCAGAGTTCGTTGATCGAGTCCCAGTAGATGGGTTCATTGGCGCGCATCCAGGCGTAGGTCGGATACGGATCGCCGCCGTACAGATCGGGGGCAAGCAGATCGATCGCGAGGCGTTCCATGGTGTTCTCCCGGGTGGTGCGTCAGATGACCTGTCGATTGACCTGTCGGACCCCGGATCGTAGTGCTGTGGATAGCGGGTTAGAGGCGCGGAATCGGCATGGTGGACGCTGGCCGTGAGCCATGGGCTGCTGTGATCCCGGTCACAATACGAAACGAATGTATTCCGAAACGGTTCTGTTTCGTTATGATCGGGATTCAGAGCCGTCACTCGATGTGGCCGGCCCGGAACGGACAGACATGACTCCTGACGAACAACGCATCCATGACCGCCGCTGGCTCTCCTTGGCGGTTCTCGCCGGAAGTCTGATGGTGATCACGCTGGACAACACCATCCTCAACGTGGCCATCCCGTCACTAGTAAAGGATCTCGACGCGTCGCTGAGTGAACTCCAGTGGATCATCGACGGATACACGCTTGTGTTCGCCGGCCTCCTGCTCACCGCCGGGGCTCTCGGCGATCGGTTCGGACGCAAGGGTGCACTTCAGATCGGCCTCACCATCTTTGGCCTTGCCTCGATGGCCTCTGCGCTGGCATCGACTCCGATGCAGCTGACCTTGTGTCGCGCCGCAATGGGTGTTGGTGGCGCGCTGATCATGCCGTCGACGTTGTCGTTACTCACCAACCTGTTCCGCGACCCACGCGAGCGCGGGCGGGCCATCGGTGTGTGGGCTGCTGTCGCCGGAGCGAGTGGCGCGCTCGGCCCTGTTCTTGGCGGAGTTCTTCTTAAGTACTTCTCGTGGCACTCGGTGTTTCTGATCAATGTGCCGATCATCATCGTCCTGCTGATCGCCGGTCGCTCGTTGCTGCCGTCATCGAAGGCTCCTGGCGCTGCACAACTTGATCCGTTGGGAGCAGTGCTCTCTATCGTGGGCCTGACGGCGCTGCTCTGGGCGGTCATTGAAACTCCGACCAACGGATGGACGTCCACCAACGTCCTCATCTCGTTCAGCATCGGCATGGCTGCACTCGGCGCATTCGTGGCATGGCAGTTGCACACCGACCATCCGATGCTCGACGTTCGCTTCTTCAAGGACCGTCGCTTCACTGCGGCAAACCTCGCGATCACACTCGTGTACTTCGCGATGTTTGGTCAGATGTTCGTGATGAGCCAGTACATGCAGGTGATCCTTGGCTACTCCCCTCTTGAGGCAGGTCTCAGGATGATGCCGATGTCAGTAATGATGCTGTGCATCGCTCCGTTTGCACCGCGACTTGTCGAAAAATTCGGAACAAAGCTTGTTGTTGGCATTGGGCTTCTGTCCGCGTCGTTTGGTGTCTTCTACATCTCGAACGTTCCGGTCACCAACGGCTATTTGCATCTGCTTACTGGCGTCCTCTTTCTTGCCGCCGGCATGGGACTCACGATGGCACCGGCGACCGAATCCATAATGGGTTCGCTCCCGCCCGCCAAAGCCGGTGTTGGTTCGGCGATGAACGACACGACGCGTCAGGTCGGCGGCGCGCTCGGCGTCGCAGTTCTTGGCTCAATCCTTGCGGCTGTCTACCAACCCGGAGTCGAATCGAAACTCACGGCTATCGGCATTTCGCCGGCGAATGTGGCTGCGGCAACTGAGTCGATTGGTAGCGCGATCTACAACGTGGTGCCGACGATTCAACCTGATTCTTTGAGCGCTCAGGTCGCCGAGATTGCATCGACCGAATACGTGAACGGAATTCATGTGGCGCTCAAGGTGGGTTCGTTCGTGATCTTCCTAGCGGCCATTGTCGTCTTCAAGTGGCTCCCTGCCCGCGCCAAGGATGTGCGCGAGCATGTCAGCGGGCCGCTCGACGGAATCGCCTCACTGACCTACGCCGAAGCGGAGGGGGCTCTCGAAGATGATCAACTCGAGATCGATGCGCTGGATTCCGGTACGGCCGCAACTGGCGATGGCGTTCTGAAATGAACATCGAAGTGACCGAACGAGCGAGGCCTGGTCGGCAACGCAGCGAAGCAGCTGATCAGGCGATTCTGAGTGCGACGCTCGACGTTCTTGCTGTTGCTGGTTACGGCTCACTCACAATGGCATCAGTCATCGGGAAATCCGGAGTTTCATCGGCGACTCTGTATCGCCGTTGGCCAACGAAGCAGCAACTGGTTGCCGCGGCGCTGGCCTCATTGCATCCGGAGATCGTCCCGATCGATTCGGGATCTCTCGAATCGGATCTCTACGAACTTGTTCACGCGATCGCCGACTCCATGTCGATTCGTCGCGAAGATCTTGCCGACGACGTTGGCGTCGAACTGCGACGGAACCCAGAGTTTCGAGCAGCGGTCAACGAGAAGTTCATTGTGCCGCGTTTGCAGTTGCTCGAACTGATCCTCGACAACGCGGGCGCTCGCGGCGAAATTGGAACCGAACTTGATCCGCGGGTGGCCATGAGTTTCGTGTCGGGGCCGATGCACCATCGCCTCTACGTCCTCGGCGAGATCGTGGATCAGAAGTTCGCAGACTCCGTGGCAATAGCGGCACTGGCCGCGCTGCGGGCGATCAGCCCGCGGTAACTCCGCGATCGCTCGACAGGATCGAACCGTGGATGTTGATGCCGTCGGCGGAGGCGAGGAGTGAGACGAGTTGGGCGATGTCCTGGGGTACGCCCATGCCGCGGAAGCCGGCATAGCGGCCGACGAAGTCCCAGTCGAGATCGTCGGGCATCTGGTAGCCAGCAGTGAGCGAGCTCTCGATTCCGCCAGGGGCAATGCCGTTTACGCGGAGGGGCGTCTTCATGTATTCCATCGCCAACGATTTCGTGAGCTGGATGACCGCACCCTTCGTCATGGAATACGCCACCGTGTACGCCTGACCCATGAGTCCGGCGTTCGACGCGACGTTGACGATGTTGCCGCCGGATTCAAGCAGGTGGGGGATGGCGGCCTGGCAGAAGAAGAAGGGCGCATCCTGATTCACGGCGACCATGCGGCGATACGCCGCTTCGCTCATATCGGTGAAATGGTGACTGGCGGCGATGCCGGCCACGTTGACGAGCACGTCGAGCTTGCCAAACGCAGCCACGGCTGCGGCCACGGTGTCGAAGCATTCGCCTCGGGTCGTGATGTCGCCGACACGGGTTTCGACGGTGCCACCGGCGGTGGTGATGATTGTGGCGGTTTCGGCCAAACCATCGGCATTGACGTCGTGGGCGAGGACCTTTCCGCCTTCGGCGGCGAGGCGCACGGCGGAGGCTCGACCGATTCCCGATCCGGCTCCGGTGACGAGTAGCGCCTTGCCGTTAAATCGTCCTGCGATGGGCTCGTACATGTCGTCTCCTGGAAACGTGGTTGAGGTGGGGAATAGTGCCACAGGGCGTCGTGTGTCGGCGATGGTTCGTGGCGCGATACGTTTCCTGAGCGATTGGGGCCACGGGGGCGCCTGCGAGGAGGACTCAAATGGAGATCAAGGCCGGTAGCCGTCTTGCCTGTCCGGACTGCACCGTGGAACTCGTCGTGGTCAAACCGCCGAGTGGCCCGGTCACGCTGACGTGCTCAGGAGCAGCAATCGTTGAAGCGACCGCTGATCGTCCCGGAGCTGGCCATGCATCCGCCGAGGGTGACGGAACGCTGGTCGGCAAGCGTTATGCCGACGAGGAGACTGGTCTTGAGGTGCTCTGCGCCAAGCCGGGACCTGGTCAGCTCGCCGCCGATGGTCGCGTGATCGAGGTCAAGGGCGCCAAGCCCCTTCCGTCCTCGGACTGATCTGCGATGAACCTCTCCCTGCTGCTCGAAATGGCTTCGTCCGCCCTCGACGATCGCACTGCGATCGTGTCTGGTGATGTCAGCCTCACCTATGCCGAACTCGATGCAGCGGCTCGACGTGCCGCCGGACGCTTTCTCGAAATGGGCGCCACTGGCGTTGTCTTTTGCGGAACGAACGACGTCAGCTTTCCGATCGCACTGTTCGCGGCCGGTTACGCCGGGCTTCCATTCATTCCCCTGAACTATCGCCTCGGGGTTGAGCAGTTGCAGCCGCTCGTCGAGGCAAACGCTGGCGCGGTCGTCATCGCCGAGGTGCAACCGGTTCCTGGTGCGGATCCCGCCTTCACCATCGACCGAGCCGATCTTCTTGATCCGGCGTTCGCGGCGACAACGGATGTCGAACTTCCCGGTTTTGTCGATCCCGACGATGTTGCTGTGCTTCTTTATACGTCAGGCACGTCGGGGACCCCGAAGGCGGCGCTGCTGCGCCATCGTCATCTCACCGCCTATGTGATCGGAACCGTCGAGTTCGCTGGGGCTGATCCCGAACAGGCTGCGCTTGTCACCGTTCCGCCGTATCACATAGCGGGAATGGCCAACCTTCTGTCGAACATGTACGCCGGCCGCCGAATCGTTTATCTCGATGCGTTCGACGCCGAGATCTGGATCGAAACGATCCGACGCGAGGGCGTGACTCAGGCGATGGTCGTTCCGACGATGCTTGCTCGCGTTGTCATGCACCTCGATGGTGAGCCTGCCAACGTCCCGACATTGCGCACGCTTTCCTATGGCGGTGCCCGCATGCCTTTGCCAGTGCTCGAGAAGGCTCTCGTGATGTTCGAGGGGACCGGGTTCGTAAATGCCTACGGTCTTACCGAGACGTCTTCGACAATCGCACTCCTTGGCCCTGACGATCACGCTGCTGCATTCGCAGGTGACCCGGTCGCGAAGGTGCGACTCGGTTCGGTCGGCAAACTTCTTCCTGGCATTGAGGCCGAAGTGCGTGACGAGGACGGAACCGTCCTTGCGGTTGGTGAAGCGGGTCTCGTGTTCCTCCGTGGCGAACAGATCTCCGGTGAATACGACGGTGGCAGTGTCATCGACGCCGGAGGCTGGTTCCCAACCCGCGACCGCGGGTGGATCGACGAACACGATTACCTGTTCATCGAAGGACGCGCCGACGACACCATCATTCGCGGCGGCGAGAACATCGCCCCGGCCGAGATCGAAGATGTGCTCCGTCGTCACCCAGCTATCACCGATGCCGCTGTCGTCGGTCTTCCCGACGACGAATGGGGCCAAAGCATTGCCGCCGTTGTTGTCCTGGGCGTTGCAGGTTCGGCGACCGTCGACGAACTTCAGTCGTTCTGCCGTGAACATCTCCGAGGGTCGAAGACTCCGGAGCGCATCGAGTTCCGCGACGAATTGCCGTTTACGCCGACGGGCAAATTGCTCCGGCGCGAAGTTCTTGCTGATCTGACGAGCTGAGCCGGCATGGATTTCCGTCTCAGCCGCGAATTGCAGGAACTGCAAGCCGAAGCGGAGACGGTCGCGGCTGATGCAGTCGCCCGGTACGGGCGGTTCAATGATTCATGGCTGTGTGGCTTCTCGAGAGAGTTCTCGCGTGAACTCGCCGAACGGAAGTGGCTCGGCATGGCCTGGCCCAAGGAGTTCGGCGGCGGCGGTCGCACGCCACTCGAGCGGCTGATTGTGAGCGAAGCACTTATCTCTGCCGGTGCGCCGGTGGCTGCGTCGTGGTTTGCCGATCGACAAATGGGCCCGGCATTCATTGCGTTCGGAACCGCCGATCAACAGGCTGAGTTCCTTCCACCGATGCTCGCTGGCGAATCCACTTGGTGTATCGGTATGAGTGAACCTGACTCGGGCTCGGATCTTGCATCACTCACAACGCGCGCCGACCGCGTGGGCGACGACTGGGTGATCAACGGTCGCAAGATCTGGACGAGCTTCGCGGCGCAGGCCGATTATTGCTATCTGATCTGCCGCACCGAATCGGTGGCCGGCAAGCCCCATCTGGGCATCAGCGAGATCGTTGTTCCGATGGACACACCCGGCATCGAAGTTCGCCCGATCCGCGACATGGTCGATTCTCGACATTTCAACGAGGTTTGGTTCGATGATGTTCGTGTGCCGGCCGTGAATCTCGTCGGCACCGAAGGCAATGCGTTCGCTCAGACGATGCGCCAACTTGAGCATGAGCGCGGCGGCATCGATCGCCTTGTTTCGAATCGGGCGCTGTATCTGCATGCTCGTGATCTGGCCGATCACAGCGATCCGATCGTTCGGCAGGAGATCGCCTCTCTCGAGATCGGCTACACGGTGGGCCGATTGCTGGTCATTCGCAGTGTGCTCGGCCAGACGCCTCCCGGGTTCAGCGCCGCTACCAAGTGTGCATGCACCGAATATGAGCAACGCGTCGCTGATTTCGTGGCCCGGACACTCGGCCCGCAAGCCATGATCTGGGACCAGATCGGCAAGGGGATTGCCTACGCCCCGGGTTACACGATCATGGGCGGAACCTCGAATGTCATGCGCAACATTCTCGGCGAACGGGTCCTTGGCCTTCCCCGTTGATCGAAAGCAGGCAAGATGGCTGACATGATCACGCTCGAAGTCGCCGATCGCGTCGCTGTGGTGACGCTGAACGATCCCGATCGGCGCAATGTCGTGTCGAATGCTCTGAACGAGGCTGTCCTCGCCGCAATGGACGAACTCGAGGCTCGCAGCGACGTCGGAGCATTGATCGTGACGGGGGCTGGTTCAGCGTTCTGTGCCGGTGCCGATCTTGAGGATCTCGCCAATTGTGACAGCGAGGAAAAACTCCGGACCATCTATTCGGGTTTTCTCCGACTGGCCGGTTCGTCGCTGCCTACCGTCGCCGCAGTCAACGGCCCCGCCGTCGGCGCTGGCCTCAACCTCGCGCTTGCCTGCGACGTCATCCTCGCCGGTGCGTCGGCTCGGTTCGACACGCGATTTCTTCAGATCGGGCTTCATCCCGGCGGCGGTAACACCTGGCGTTTGCGTCGAATCACCGATCTGCAGTCGACGATGGCAATGGTGTTGTTTGGCGAAGTGATCGACGGTCCGCGCGCTGCCGAGATCGGTCTGGCCTGGCGATGCGTACCCGACGCGGAGTTACTCGCTGAGGCGCAGACTCTTGCCGCTCGGGCCGCAGCCGGTCCTCCGGAACTCGTGCGTCGCATGAAAGCGACAATCCTCGGGATGGACGCGATTACGAATTCCGATGATGCCGTCTCGGCGGAGATCGGGCCGCAACTGTGGTCGCTCGGAGAGCCTGCGTTCGTTGATCTGCTGGCGCGGTTGCGTGCGCAGATCGCGGCGAAGTCGTAGTTGTCGAGATGGCTGTGATCAGCGGATGGGATCGGGCGGTCTCGTTTGCGGACGGTTTGGTCAAGCGTCTTGCGGAAGTTCACGGCGTCGAATCGATCGGCGGCGAAACCTCTGGTGCCGCGATCATCGCAAAGCGATCGGCGTTCACGGGCTTGCATCCTGAAGCGTTCGTCTCGGCGGGTGGCTCGTGCCGATTTCTAGTGGCGGTCGACGGATGGATTGCGGTCAACCTGCCGCGTCCCGACGATCTCGACCTGCTGCCGGCCTGGTTGGGGATCACGCACGACTCAGAGTCGTTCGATGTTCCGTGGGATGAGATCGCCCGTTCGGTGACGAAGCGGAATCGATGGGATCTCGTCCGTGGTGCGCAGGAACTCGGCCTCGCCGTTGCTGCGGTCCCCGATGCACGTGACGACGTCGATGAGCAACTGGCCGAGCGAATGATGGCCGTTGGCGATCAAGTGTTCCTGTCGACGTCGGCTGGTACGAAACGTACGAACGCAAAGCCGATCTCGGAACTTCTCGTTGTCGATCTCTCGTCGTTATGGGCCGGACCTCTCTGTGCTCGGATTCTTAGCGACGCTGGAGCAACGGTGGTCAAAGTCGAATCGAAAAGTCGACCAGACGGCGCCCGCCTCGGCAACGGCGACTTCTACGAATGGCTGCATCGCGGGCAGGACGAATGCTCATTTGATTTCGCAACGACGAGTGGTCGCGCGGAACTGTTGGCGCTGCTCTACACGGCCGATGTCATCATCGAGGGTTCGCGCCCCCGGGCTCTCGAACGACTCGGAATCGAACCAGCCGCGGTCGTGGGGGCGGGCTCCGGAGTTGTGTGGCTGTCGATCACCGCATACGGAAGAACAGGTCCGTGGCGCAACTGGTCTGGATTCGGCGATGACGCGGCCGCCGCCGGCGGTCTTGCGGATTGCACCGACGGTGGGCCCGAATTTGTGGGCGATGCCATCGCTGATCCGTTGACCGGGCTTCTGGCCGCGTCGGCAGTTCTGGATACGATCGCCGACGGTGGAGGGGTCTGCATCGATGTCGCGCTGCGCGAAGTGGCCCGCTGTGCTGCGGGGATCAGCTCGGTATCTCCATGACGGAATCCATTCTTTTCCGGTCAGTCGAGATTGAGGGGCGCGTCACCAATCTTCGTGTTGAGGGGGGCGTGATCGTTGCGATCGGCGACGACCTTCCCGCGACCGATGCCGAGATCATCGAAGGCGAAGGCGGCGCTCTGATCCCCGGGCTCCACGATCATCATGTGCATCTTCTGGCAATGGCGGCGCGAAAGAGCGGCGTCGATCTCGATCCCATGCGGGATGCCACATCGGTCGATCGCGCGCTGGGTGCGGCGGCAATCAGCGTTGACGGAGACGGGTGGCTTCGGGTCACCGGCTACGACGAACACCATCATGGAGAACTCTCCGGGGCGCGGCTCGACGCGTTGGCCCCGCGCACCAAGATCCGTATTCAGCATCGATCCGGTCTTGCTTGGTTTCTGTCAGGAGCAGGACTCGATGCTGTCGGCGCCGAAACTTCCGGTTCGACATTGTTCGAACAGGACACCAACGGTTCTCTCACTGGGTGGCTGCACCGCGGTGATGCTTGGTTAGCCACGCGGGTTCCGCAGGTCGCCCCATCGCTTGCCCCGGTCAGTCGCGAACTCGCGTCGTTCGGAATCACAGGTGTCACCGACGCAACTGTCGAGCCGGGTGCGGGCCGTCTTGAGATACTGCGGTCAGCGGTGTTGTCGGGTGATCTCGTTCAGGAACTGACAATCCTCGGGGCCGAGTCGGCGGCCGAACTCGATGGATGGGCCCATCTCGGCCCCTACAAGTTGCTCGTCGACGATGTGCTCGGCCTCGATCCGGATGGCCTTGCGCAGCGGATCACATCGGTTCACGCGATGGGTCGAGCAGTTGCTATCCACGCGGTGTCGCGCAGTGAGACGGTGACGGCGGTGACGGCACTGATGCTCGCCGGTGTCCGTGAAGGTGATCGGATCGAACATGGTTCGGTTCTTCCTGCTGATCTCGATCGTG
>CAMCTY010000032.1 GCA_945878725.1 Bifidobacterium breve
TTCGTAGGTGCTCTGCTCCTCGTTCTTTCCGAGTCGTTTATCGGTCACACCGCATCGGTCGAGCCTCGCGCTCTTGTACTTGTGAGCGATGCTGTGCACATGATGGCGGCGGCTGTCTGGGTCGCAGGCGTGTGGCTTCTCGCGTGGACCTTCTGGCAACGCACGCGACGCGGCGAGTCACTTGATGCTCGTCTGGTTGCAACTCGGTTTTCGATCACTGCGACCTGGGCGCTCGTCGCTGTCGCTATCTCCGGCACTGCGCTCGGTTGGGCGATCCTTGGTTCACCGGGTCGGCTTTTCACCACAGAGTTCGGCCGGATGCTGCTTATCAAGGTCGCGTTGGTAGCGGTGATCGGAGCTATCGGCCTTCACAACCGCAGAACGTTGCTGCCTGCACTCGAGCAACCCGGGATCGATGTTCGCTTCTACCGGACGATCATCATCGAGTCAGCACTTTTCGTCGCCGTTCTTGTTGCCACCGCCCTTTTGGTGGTGGCGAACCCAGTCCCTTGACCGCGCTAGTAACTACGACAGTCAGTAGTAATCTCTCAAAACCCTCAGGAGGAAACTGATGATGAAGACACGCACCACATCAATTGCACTTGGACTAGTACTGGTGACCGCTGTTGGACTCGGAGCATGTTCGAGCGACCATTCCGGGATGTCGGGAATGAGCAGTTCAACGACGATTGCGATTCCCGCCAACGCGAATTACAACCCCACAGACATTGGTTTCGCGCAGGGGATGATCCCGCATCACGCTCAAGCGATCGAGATGGCTGATCTTGCATTGACCAACACCACGAGTCCCGACGTGCTGGCGCTGGCAAAGAAGATCAAGGCTGCGCAGTCGCCCGAAATTGAAAAGCTCTCGGGATGGTTGGGGGATTGGGGACAGACGGTTCCCTCAACTGCATCAGGATCAATGGATCACGACATGTCGGGCATGGGCGGAATGATGATGGACGGAATGATGAGCCAGGCCGACATGGATCGGTTGGAAACATCAACTGGGACCGAATTCGACCGTCTATGGCTCGAGCTGATGATTCAGCATCATGAGGGAGCGGTGAAGATGTCGAAGAGTGAAGTCGCAGGTGGGAAGAACCCCGATGCGATCGCCTTGTCGCAATCAATCATCGCCAGTCAACAGGTCGAGATCACAACGATGGAATCATTGCTGACCAAGTTGCCGGCATGAGCAGCGGCCTCAAATGCTTCACGACGCCTAGGGTTTAAGCCATGGCTGGACGTCGACCGATCGGTGCTTTGGAGAACGAGATACTTGGTGTGCTCTGGAACTCCGATCGGCCGATGACCCCATCTGACGTGCTCGCTGGGCTCAACGGTGAACTCGCCTACACCACTGTCATGACGGTGCTTGGGAGACTCTGGAACAAGGGTCTCGTAGAGCGAGTGCGAGTCGGGCGCGCGTTCGCCTACACCTCAGCAATCTCCGAGGCCGATCTCTCGGCTGACCGAATGCGAGCTGCACTTGACCGGAGTAGCGATTCGTTGGCGACGATGTCGCACTTTGTCGCGAGCCTCGATCCTGCTACACAGGAACAGTTGCGCGCACTACTGAAGAAGCGATCGAAATGAGTTGGCAACTGGCAATTCCGCTGCTCATCGTTACGCTCGCAGTTGTCGCTGCATGGTTCGCGCCGCACATCGTCGGTCCCGTGTTAGCACTCTGGGTTCTGGTGTCGTCAATGGTTCTCGCCACGCTCGCGTCGATGGTGTTGCTTCTACAGATTGCAGCAGCGGGTCTTAGCGAGGTTCCCTTCATTGCTGACGTCCTCGGATGGTGTCGAGCGATCTATGGCGGTCAACACGGGGCAACGCCGCTGGTGGGAGTGGTCGCCGTTATCACTCTTGCCGCGATGGCTTGGCGTACCCGCTCCTATGCGCGCGAGGTTCGCTTAAGCCGCGACAACTTCACTGAAGTGGAGGGAATCACGATCGTTGATGTCGAGCGTCCAGTGGCGTTCGCTGTGCCCGGGAACCCTGGTGGCGTCGTTATCAGTCGGTCAATGCTCGATGCGCTTGACAAGGTCGAACGCCGAGTGGTGCTTGCACACGAGAACGCACATCTCCGGTACCACCATCACGCGTTCGTGCACACAGCCAATAGTTGTGCTGCAGCAATCCCAGTTCTTACCCCCTTTGCACGTAAGGCGGTCTTTCTCACCGAACGTTGGGCTGACGAAACCGCGGCCGAAAAAGTCGGATCCCGCAGCGCGGTCGCATCTGCCATTGCCAAGGTTGCGCTATTACCAACCAATCAAGCGCCGTTGTTCGCGCAGGCGCTTTCCGGCGGAGACGTGATTACAAGGTATGAGGCGCTCGAGAGTCCCAAGCGGGTTCCGCGACGCACGACAATTCTGGCGGCCGTATCAACGGTTGCCATTGCGATTTCAGCGACGTTGCTTCAGTTCCACCAACTCATCGATTTCGCGTCGCATCCTCGATGAGTTGAAGTCGGGACCCACCGACATTTTTTTCGAACATCACCAGCAGGCGAACGATCTTCGGCGCTGGCGCTTTCGTCAGCGAAACCGGAAGCGTTGAAGCATCACGAGGATTGCGCCAGCGACGAGCACAGCGGCTCCGATGAGTGAGAGGTTGGTCGAGTCGGTGCCAGTCGCAGGAAGGGCGGAACTGTCCTCAAACGTCACGCCAACAGCGATTGCACGTGACTCACCGTTCGCGTCCGGTCCCCGAACCTCAACCGTGTGGGTACCCGCTGGGAAGCTTGAGGGAAAGGCGAATTCGGTGGAGAAGGTCCCGTCGCCGCCAACGCTGGCGGTTGTGAGAAGCGTCGGTGTCGAATGCACCCAGACCTCAACGGTGCCTTCAGGGCGGAAACCGATTCCGCTGACGGTGCTCGTCGATCCGGCCCGTAGGAGCAGAGATCCATCTGGCGAGAATGACGGGCCGTTGGCGAAACTCAGTGCGAAGTTGAAACCAGAGACACCAACGGTGATTCCGTCATCATTTCGGTTGACCGGGGTAGGCACCACGGTTCCTTGCGGCATCGTCATCAGACCTGCGCCAACTGGAGCCTCGTCAATCACGGGTGTTGTGGTTGTTGTGGTCGGCGCGGTTGTGGTTGTTGTTGTCGGCGCGACGGTTGTCGATGTTGTGGTTGATGTCGGCGCGACGGATGTTGTTGTCGTCGGCGCAACGGTTGTCGACGTAGTTGTTGATGAGGTTGGCGTGGTTGTCGACGTAGTTGACGTTGTCGATGTGGTGGTTGACGTGGTTGAAGTTGTTGTTGTCGACGTTGACGTTGTTGTTGTCACTGCTGGTGCTGAAGTCGTCACTGAGCGCTTCGCGCTCTCGAGTGAGTCGAGTGAGTCAGTTCCGTTGCCGAGCGCTTTGAGGCTGACCTCGTAGGCCGTCGAACCACTCAGACCGGTGATTTCAGTGCCGGGCGTGTAGTTCGGGACCGTTTCGACCACTGATGAGACGGAAGGTCGGACCCTATTGATTCCTAGTGTGCCGGAAGATTCGTAGACGGTTGCGGTGTACGAAACTGCATTGGGGTTCTGGGAGAAGTTCACCGAGATTGTCGAATCGGTCTTGTCGATCGATGTGATCGTTGGGGTTCCCAACGGTCGCAATGGAAGGATGGTGCTCAGTCCCGCGATCGAATAGCCGTAGGCGTTCGCCACCCAAGGATTGTTGAACTGATCGAAGACGAGGCCCCTTGGGAAGACGAAGAGACCCCCGGGGTTCCGCGGAGTCTGTGCAACTGGTGAACCCCCATTAGTCAACTTCACCTCTTGAAGCGTTCCGCCGATCGTATTGACCACCCAGAGGTTGCCATCGAGGTCAATTGCAAGGCCGCTTGGGTTGATCATTGCCAGTGAACCTGTGGGGATATACGGAGCCTGAGCGGTCGGGATCCCGTTCGTGAAAATGACCTGCTGCACCGATCCCGTGTTCTGGTTTGTCACCCAAGCATTGCCAGAGCCGTCGAACACCATGTCGCCAGGACCTGAGAACTGGTGCGCTCCGCCGTCGTAAACGGCTTGAGACGTAGGAACTCCCCCGGAGATGGTCACCTTCTGGATTCCGGTGGCGGTTACGACCCAGAGGTTCCCCGAGGCGTCGAAGCTGAGAGTCCTCGGACCGTTGAAGGAGAACGGGGGTGCAGGCCTGTAGGGAGCGCTCGCCGTGGGAACGCCATCGGGAAAGGAGACCTTCACAATTGCGTTGTCGAACTGATTGGCGACCCAGAGGTTTCCGTCGGCGTCGAAGGCCATGCCTCCTGGGCCGTTGAGACCCGTAAGGACATAGGGGGGAAGAGCGGTCGGAACGCCGCCTGGGAACGTGACCTTAGAGATCGAGTTGCCCAAGTTGTTGGAGACCCAGAGATTGCCCTCGGTATCGAAGACCAATCCGTACGGTTGATCGAAGGCGTTTGGTCCCTCCGGTTTGTAGGCGGTTGCACCGGTTGCCTCCGCATTCGGAGTCGATGTCCAGAGAGACGCCATGGCTACCAGTGACATACCGATGGCAAGGGCCAGACCGATGGCCAGCCCCCGACGCCAGGGGAGTTGAAAACTCACGATTACGTCCTCGGGCTAGGTCCACTTGGTGGATGGTGGAAATAAAAGAATTGCCAGAGTTCTACACAAGTCATGTGGCTGGTGCAACTCAACTATTCATAACAGGGCAATTACGCACCGGCGCAAGGACCAAGCCTCGACCCGAGACGCCGTCTAAGGCGGGTCACGGCGCCAAGGCGGCCCAACTACTAACTCAACCTGTCACCGGATTGTGCAGCAGTCTCGTTGGGTTCCTCGTCAAATTTTCGTGGATGCTGCCCAATACGAATAGCGATCAGGACGAGTGCCGCAGCAATCAATGTTGATACGACGCGAGCAGCGATCGAACCGTCCATCGGGAACCCAACGATACGGAAGAGAAAGAAGACAAAGACGGTGATCCCTGTGGTGGTGATCGTGTAGTTCGGCGTGAGGAAAGCAAGGACAAAGTAGGACGCGATGCCGACCATGATGAGCGAGAACACGCTTGAGTCGGGGGTAGTGGCAATGAGCGCTCCAGCGATCGCGACACCGAACAGCGTTCCGATCACCCGACTGGTGACCTTCTCCACTGTTCCGTCTCGATCGGGCTTTGCAATCCACGCAACAGTCATCGGAATCCAGTACGAGTGCGGAAAGGTAAGTAGTTCCTCGAGTGTCGTTGCGATGGTGATGACGGCGGCAAGACGTAGTGCGTGAAGGATAAAAGGGTCAGTCCAATGCAGGTGGACTCTCGAGCGCTCCCAAAAAGACTCTCCGTACAATTCAATTGAACTGTCCGGAACTCGTTTGATCAACGTTCGAATTCCAAACTCGACGATGACAGTTCCAATCATGATGCCTGCACCGAGCAACATGAGAAGCGCGTTAGTCCTCCATTCAAGGAGGTCAATTGGTGAGCCCGAGAAAATAGTGAAGATGACCAGAGTGAGGACGCCAGCAGTCATGGCGGGAATGCTTGCGATGCCTACGAGACCACAAACCAATCCAACAACGCCTCCGATCGCCACGTGGAGCAACTGATCATTGGAAACCGCAGATCCAAGTGCAGCGGCGAACGTGATGCCCATCGCTGCGCCCGCCATCGAGGTGAGGCGGCGACGAAGTGAAACTCCCCGATCAGCAATTGCAGCGAAGAGGAGCCCCAGGCCGAGGGGAAGAAGGGCCCGAGTGTCGTGTTTATCGTGCGTGAAAGTGAGAGCAGCGAGAATCACGAACGCCGATCGAATAGGCCGTAAGTGTTCGAGTGCTGAGAGATCAGTGGCAAGGGCTTTCCTGATTGATTGCCACAGAATTTTCACAGTCGAAGCATAGGGGATTGGTTCGAATTAGCTCGGCGCAACAATGATTCTCGCGACGAGCACAACCAAAAGAATGAGTGAGAGTGACGTCTGCAGCATCATCAGAACCTTGACTGGTCGTGTTCGGATGCCCTCGATTGTTGGCCCGAATGTTGATTGTGTATTGAAGGAAAGAAACAGGTAATCGATCCAGCGAGGCGGATCGTCTGGGTGCGCGCCATTCGGCGGAAAGTCGAACGCCCCACCCTTGAGGTAGGCATCAGCAAGCTGATACCAGAGTGAGAACGTCAGCATGTTGGATACGAAGAGCAGTCCCAAGTCGAGGATTAACCAGTTTTGGGTGGTGTTTTGAAGGCTGCGCGCCATGACCAACGTGACCATGTTGACGATCACATTTAGGGACGCAGCCGAGAGGTAGACGCACAGAATGATCAGTGTGAATTGCGAATGCGATTCTCGTGATGGGCGGAATCGACGGCGGAGAAATTCAATGATGACGACGACAAAGACGACGAAGAAAAAGACATCGGAGACGTCGCCGATTCCTCGAACGAGCTTCTCGGTGAGGTCAGCGTCGTTGCGGATGCCTTCAACCCGGAGCCTAAGCAGCACATCGACGGCCTGAATGAGGAGGACAACGAGAAAGAACGCACCGAGGTGGATGGGATTGCGGTGCCAGTCGTCCCTACAAAGGTCGCCGTCGCAGCAAGGCAACCCTGGTTCTGAGATCTCGGACTCGTTGTTGTCAGGCACGAAACAACTCTCTGCTGATGGGTAATTGACCGGAATCTTGTGCTTCCGGATTGCTGGTGGGAACACTACGCCCGACTCTTCCCTGCCAGGCTTCCAACGTTCTTGCGGAGCCAGATAAGTCAGAAGTGAGGTGCCAACTCCAAGGGGTCAGGACACCATTGACGGGCGCTAGTGGACGGTGACGGTGTCCGTGTCGCGGCCCGAACGAAGCACGGCCCCGGGTCGGGCTCCGGTAGAAGCCCCATCAGCAACGGTGACGACTCCTCCGACGAAAACACGCACGACACCAACTGAATCAGCATGCATGCGTGGTGAGCCGCCGGGAAGGTCGTTCGCAATCGTCGGTGTCGCGGTGTCGATGGTGGCGGGATCAAACACGACGAGATCGGCGATCCACCCCTCGCGCACCTGGCCGCGATCGCGCAGTCCGAGATGACGCGCTGGCACGTCGGTAAGCGCATGAACGGCACGCTCAAGACTCAACAACTTCCGTCCCCGAAGTGAATCGGCGAGCAGACGCGTGGGGTAGGAGCCGCCACACATGCGGTCGAGGTGCGCGCCAGCGTCGCTGCCGCCAAGGATGACGTCGGGGTCATCCCACAGTTCACGGCGCATATCCCAGTGAGCGTCGTCATCGTCGGGAGCACTTGGCCACAACACTGTGCGGAGATCGTCGGCGATAACGATGTCGATGAGCGTGTCGAAGGGTTCGGCGTCACCGCGCTCGGCGGCGACGTCGCGCACTTTGCGGCCGGCGAGTCCCTCGTTGGCGGCGCAGAACGTATCGCCAATGATGTAGTCAGCGAAGCCTGCGAGGCGGCGGAACATGCCGGCTTCTTCGCTGTCGGCTCGAGCCACCATCATTCGTCGAGTTGCCTCATCGCGCAGCATCTCGATGCGCTCCGGAACTGGTGCGTTGAGGATCGGTCCCCATCCGGGCATCAAATTGAGTGCGCAGTAATTTCCAAAACTCATGTTCATCGGAACAATCACCGGCATCGTGAGCGCCACAACTCGACCGCCGAGTTCGCGTGCCCGCTTCGACACCGCAAGGTGTCGGTCAACACGACCGGGGTCGCGCGTATCGACAACAAGCAAGTTCCAGTTGAGCGGTCGGTTGGCTCGCACGGACATCGCCGGCAGAAGTTCAAGTTCTGATTCGTCGAACCCGTCGCTTGCTCCTTCGAAGATTCCCTCGAGCGTGGTGCCGGGCCATTGGCCAGTCTCTTCACATAACGCGAGGATCTCCTCGCGATCGGCGCCCTTGGCTGGCACTGGGTCGCCATTGCCGTCGCTGTGTGAGGACGAGCAGTCCATCGAAAGACCGAGCGCGCCCGCTTCGATCGAAGCACCAAGTGCGCGCCGCATGTCATCGAGTTCACCCGGAGTTGCTGCTCGGAAATTCGCTTCCGCTCCGAGTACGTAACGGCGCAGCGCACTGTGGCCGACCATGAAGCCCGCGTTGACTGCGATAGTGCCTTCGAGCGCGTCGAGATACTCACCGAAGGTCGACCATGACCACGGCACTCCTTGTTCGAGCGCTTCGAGCGGCATGCCCTCGACCTTTGCGAGCATCCGTCGGATGTAGTCGGCATCTTGTGGGTGAACAGGGGCAATGCTGAAACTGCAGTTACCGCCGATCACTGAAGTGACGCCATGAACATTCGATGGAGCGGCGAACGGATCCCAGAAGAGTTGTGCGTCGTAATGCGTGTGCATGTCGACAAAACCGGGGCTCACTATAAGACCAGCGGCATCGAAGGACTCGCGCGCTTCTTCGTTCAACGTGCCAGGTTCGACAATCGCCACGATGCGGCCGTCACGAATGCCGATGTCGGCGACGAAAGCTGGCAATCCTGTGCCGTCCACCACAGTCGCACCGATGATCCGATGGTCAAGCACGTTTCCCCCTCGTGGTCCGACTGATCGCCGGCTTCGTTCTGCAATCTAGGCGTTATTTAGAGGGTGACAACGCCTCTGATGTTTCGTCCCTCGGCAAGGTCGTCGACAGCAGAATTGATGTCATCGAGTTGGTATCGCCGTGTGATCATCTCGTCGAGCTTCAGTTTTCCAGCACGGTAGAGATCGATCTGACGGAGAATGTCCACTGGAGGGCTGCACATTCCGAACAGTGCACCTCGAATGGTCTTCTGCATTCCGCCAAGGGCGAGCAAGTGAATCGGAATAGCGGCTGGTTCGGAATTGGCAGCCATGCCAGTCACTACAACAGTCCCACCTTTTGCGATGGCATCGAATGCATTCGCAACGTCGGTATTTGTTGGTTGACCCATACAAAGGATTGCCGATTCGGCACCTTGTCCGTCACTAATAGAGCGGACGAAATCGGTGGCTTCGGCGATGGTGGAATACGTGTGCGTCGCTCCCAGTGTTGTCGCCATTTCTCGTTTGAATTCCACTGGATCAACAACGATGACCGTTGCCGCACCGGCGAGAGCGGCACCTTGGACCGCACTCATTCCAACACCGCCCGCACCAAGAACAAGAACGTTGTCTCCGGGCCGAACTTCAGCAGCGTTGATTGCCGAGCCGAGACCTGTGCCGACACCACAGCCCAGCAGACAAACAGTTTCAAGCGGTACATCGGTGGGAATCTTCACGAGAGAGTTCTCTGAAACAACGGCGAACTGAGAAAATGTTGAGATCAAAAGAAACTGATGAAGATCTTGTCCGTCGTAGTGCATGCGATAGGTGCCATCGGGCATCGGACCGTTTTGCAGGTGTGCTCCCAAGTTGCAGAGGTTGGTCCGTCCTTGCGCGCAATACCGGCAACGTCCACAACTCGGAATGAATGAGGCAACAAAATGATCGCCGGGAGCAAAGCCAGTAACGCCGGGGCCAACCTGTTCAACAATTCCCGCACCTTCGTGGCCCGCGCACATCGGAAGAGGACCAGTGTGGCTGCCATCGAGGAAGTGGACATCGCTGTGGCACAGTCCGCTCGCCACATAACGAACGAGGACCTCATGAGCTTTTGGTTCATCGACCTCAACGTCGACGACCTGATAGCGGCCTGGGCTTTCGAATAACACCGCAGCACGTGACTTCATTTGCGCTTCCCCCTCGCGTTGTACGACCCCCTGCAGTCAGCATAGGGAAGAAGCCCGTCGGCGGTGTTCAGGCTTACGGAGCCCAGTAACCGCGTCGATCGGTAAACCACTCGCCGAGATCAATTGGCGGGTCAGGCAATGGCGTGACGCCGCGCTCAGCAATCAGATCGTCGAAGAGCTCGGGCTGATCTCCCCAACTGCGGAAGTCGCCATCGGTTAGCTCAAGGAACAGAGCGCCTTCGTCACCTGCAACGATCGGGCCAAAGGCCGCACCGATAGGAAGTTCGATATGGGTGCCGGCAGGGCACCAGCGATCGCCGAACCACGCGCCGCCTTCAATCACGTAGACAAGGTGCAAGCCGAAGTGTCCGTGGCGACGGACGATCATTCCCGGTGAATATTCGATGTACGCGCTCATGAAATCGGGCTGCAGGATTGGCCACTTTTCACGCACGACCGAAAGTGAGCCATCAGCGTTTTGTTGACGCTTCACGTCGGTCCATTCGTAGTCACTCACGTGCGTCATCAACGATTGAAGCCCCTCGACCTTTGGTGAAGGACGTTCACCGCCCCAATCCCCGCGGGGATCAACGAACCAATCGCCGATCTCGAGCGGGGGATCGGGGAGAGGAGTAATTCCCCGTTCTGCGATTTCATGTGCGTAGAGCTCGGGTTGATCGCCCCAGCCGCCGAACTCGCCGAAACTCAGTTCCCAGCACGTGAGTCCGTCAGGCCCAGCGATGATCGGGCCGAATGCCGAACCAAGCGGAACGTGAATGTGTGTACCCGGTTCGCATGGTTCTGTTCCGATCCAACCACTTCCGCCAAGTACAAACACGACATGGTTGCTGCGATGCCCGTGGCGACGAACGACCATCCCTGGCTCGTAGTGAACGTGCGCAGAAAGAAAGCCGGGTCGAATGATCGGCCACTTCTCGCGAACGACGGAAACAGAACCGTCCGCGTTCTGCTGTCGCTGCACCTCGGTCCAGTCGATGTCATCAACATGCCAGAGGACTGCTCCGCTATGCGGAAGATCTGCCGATAATCCGCTGGATGTTGGCGTGGTGTCCATATTCCTCCGAAGGTTTTTCAGCGAAGGATACTCGGGCCCAAAATTGGATGGGCTGAAGTACCGCGTTGTGTGCGACTCCGCGGACTTTCGCGTTCTTCACGGGCACAGACTCAACGCCGACGATGGCGCTGGGTGCATTGTTTGTGTTGGCCGGTGCGGGCCTGGCGGTTGCGGCCAAGCGACGTCGATTCGTCTGACAAACAGCGGTAACTGAACGAACATGAAAGGGGATGATGCTTCGGTACCATCCCCTTTCAGTTGTCAGACGTGCGGGCCCTCAGAGCGACAGCGATCAAGACGTTGAGTGCCGGCGGGTACCTCAGTTTTGGGAGAATGTCAGTAATCTGACGTCCCATGGACTGGATCTCTGACCCCACCGCCTGGAGTGCGCTTGCGGCACTGCTCACCCTTGAGATCGTGCTTGGTGTCGACAACGTCGTTTTCATCTCGATTCTCGCGTCCAAGCTCCCGCCGGAGGAGCAAGACAAGGCACGGAGGATCGGCCTTCTTGCCGCAGGCGGAATGCGAGTTCTCCTTCTGCTGGCAGTGGGTTGGGTCGTCACGCTCAAGAATGAATTATTCGTTATCGGATCTGTGGGTTTCAGCGGCAAAGAGTTGATCCTGCTCGCCGGGGGCCTATTCCTCATCTACAAGGCCACGAAAGAGATACATCACAAACTTGAGGGCGACGAGGGCCAGACTTCCGCAAAGGTTGCGCCCACGATCGTTGCTGTTATCGGTCAGGTTCTCCTGCTCGACATTGTGTTCTCGATCGACTCGGTTATCACCGCCGTCGGTATGACAAGCCATGTAGGGGTGATGGTCATCGCCATCATGGCGGCTGTTTTCGTGATGCTCCTAGCCTCGAAGGCCATATACACGTTTGTGAATGCCCATCCGTCGGTCAAGATGCTGGCGCTCGCTTTCCTGCTTCTCATCGGAACCACGCTGATTGCTGAGGGGTTCGGACAGAAGATTCCCAAGGGCTATATCTACGCCGCCATGACCTTCTCGGTATTCGTCGAGGTCCTCAATATCGGCACCCGGCGCAAGAAGAAGCCTGTCGAGCCGCTACACCTCCGCGAACCGATCATCAACGACGAGGCCATCCACTGATTTTTGGCCAGTTCAACGGGGTCCCGGTGTTAACAGAATTCCGGTGGCTAGAACACGTGACGAGTGCCACAAATGGTCTAAATTAAGGGTCTGTAAAAGCGACCGGTTCGAACGGCATCCGTTTTGGTCCGGTTAATCCTAAAAAGTCCAACCCTCAAGAAAGCAATGGTGCAATGGACGAAATCATGACAACCGGTTCCAGCGTGATGAATGCGGTGAATTTGACCGGCAACGAGTACTTGCTGGTTTACAACGTCTTCTCACTTGTGGTGGCGTCAATGTTCGCCGCCTTCGTTTATTTCCTTATGAACGCTTCGCAGGTTGCGAAGCAGTACCGCAACGCGGTGGTCGTCTCGGCGGTCGTCGTCGGAATTGCGGGCTACCACTACTTCCGCATCTTCTCCGGCTGGGCCGATGGCCAGTTCAACGAGGGCTACCGGTACGCCGACTGGCTTCTTACCGTGCCGTTGCTGCTCATTGAACTCCTGATCGTTCTCGGTCTGACTTCAGAGAAGCGCCGTCCGCTCTCGATCCGGTTGGCCGTTGCCGCCGTCTTGATGATCGCCCTCGGTTACCCGGGCGAGATTTCGACCAGCGACAGCACGAAGTGGATCTTCTGGGCACTGGCGATGATTCCGTTCGTCTACATCCTCGCCATCGTTTACCGGGAGATCACGGCAGCAGCGCAGCGCGAGTCCGCTGGAGTGGCCAAGGCCCTTCGCCTTGCGCTCATCCTCCTGCTGGTGGCCTGGTTGGTCTACCCGATTGCCTTCCTCTTCCCGATCATCTTCGGCGAGGACAGCTCGATGGCCGAGACGGTTCGTCAGGTCGGATACTCAGTGGCCGATCTTCTGGCCAAGCCGATCTACGGCCTTGCCATCCTTGCGGTCGCAAAGCTTCGCACCAGCGAAGAGGCGTAAGTCACCCGCTGAGCCGTACGCAGTCGCAACAATCTGCAGCGTCGTCATCTGGGGCACTCCCCCAGGTGACGACGCTGCGGCCGTTTTCCGCGGCTGTTTTCCACGACAGTGTGTCGTGACGGGGAGTCATCTCAATCGCCCACACATCCGATCGGGGCTTCGGTATCGGAGTAAGGGCATGGCCCCTTCGACTCTCGATCCCCTCGATTGTCGACTACGTGATCGTCGAAAATCTGCGGGGAATTGCTCGCCCCGACCGCGCAATCGGCGTGATTTGTGGCAACGTTTTTCTACCTCGACTATGTCTGCGCGCCGATCATCCACTCAGTCCCAGAACTTCGGATCGATCTCGTCGGATCGAGATCTAGTCGACGGTTTGCGCACGAGAGCGGAGAGTGCGCTCGCAGAGATCTACAAGCGGCATGGTGGTGCAGTATTCGGCCTAAGCCGTCGGGTCCTCAACGACGATGGTCTGGCTGAGGATGTCACGCAGGAAATCTTCCTGCGGCTTTGGAACGAACCTCAGCGATTTGATGCTGAGCGCGGCACCTTACGGTCCTATCTCAACCGCCAGTCCCACAGTCGTTCCATCGAACGGGTGCGATCAGAAGAAGCTCATCGCCGTCGCGAGGATCGTTCGGTGGAATCCGACAAGCCCGAGTCGGGTGCAATCGAATCGGAGGTACTTGCGAGTATCGAATCCAACCGCATCCGTACGGCCCTTGATCAACTTGGCCAAAAAGAGCGTCGGGCCATTGTGCTGGCCTACTACGGAGGACATTCCTATCGCGAGGTCGCATCGCGTCTCAGACTTCCCGAAGGTACTGTCAAGAGCCAGTTGCGAACCGGTCTGCAACATCTGTCGGTCCTTCTCAACGATGGCCAACCGGAGGAGGACCAGTGACTGATAAATCGCAGATACCTTCCGGTTCCGATGACGTTTCCGATCTTTTAGGCGCCTATGTGCTCGATGCTGTTGACGACTTCGAACGCCGCCGCGTCGAGCGCGCCGCCGATGCTGATCCCGATGTTGCCGCCGAAATTGCCCGACTCCTTCTTGTAGCCGACGCGCTCGCGGATGCGGTGGCGGTCGACCCTCCAACCGGACTCTGGGATTCGATCCGATTAGGAATCGACAATGTCGATCGTGGCGACGTAAGCGCAGCACAAACCAAGGGATTGTCAAACGCGCCCGGTTCGGTTGGTTCCCGGTCGAACCGATCGTTCTTTCTTGTCGCGGCCGCTGTTGTCGCCGTTGTAGTGATCTCTGGTTCGGCTTTGATTGGCTTGTCACGAACGACACCTCCGACGGATTCGATCGCGACAATGACGGCGATGGCGAACGATGCGGTAACGAGGCAAGGCACCCGCACCGGTGTTCTCTCTGATCCCGCCGCAAGCATGGAAATCCGTGTGGTTGTCGATGTTGAGGGGCACGGGTTTGTGATGACTGATCCGCTGCCGGCTCTTCCGTCCGGGGAGACCTACCAGTTGTGGTCGGCCGCAAACGGAACGATGGTTTCGCTCGGAATGCTCGGATCCGATCCCGAAATGTCGTTGGTTTCGATAGACGCATCCGTGACGGAACTGGCCCTCACCCGGGAACCAGCCCAGGGGAGTGTTGCTCCTACCTCAAGTCCGATGGCTACGGGTCTTCTCGCCTGATCAGGCGATTGCAAATACTTTCGTCAATTCGCAATCCGTTCGGCGGGTTGGCTTCGGAGTGGAGATGAAGCACACCCCCGTGCGGAAATCACCCGAATCAAGGAGTTTCAATGTCACTTCGTCATCTCAAGGCCATCGGCGGCATCGCAATAGTTGCGTCGCTTGCGCTCGGCACTGTTGCCTGTAGCAGCGACTCCACCTCAAGCTCGGACACCACCGCCAAGGCGAAAGCTTCGACCACCATGGCCATGAAGTCGGAGACCATCGTCCAGATCGCTTCCGGGAACGCTGACTTCTCGACGCTCGTCGGTGCCTTGAAGACCGCAGGCCTCGTCGACACTCTTTCCGGAAAGGGCCCGTTCACCGTGTTCGCCCCCAGCAACGAAGCTTTCGCGAAGCTTCCGGCGGGAACACTGGCCTCGCTTACGACCGCGCAGCTGACGTCAATCCTGACGTACCACGTAGTGGCCGGTGAAGTGCTCGCGAAAGATGTCAAGCCCGGCAAGGTCAAGACCGTCAACGGTGAAGAACTGACGATCAACGTCAACGGCGGCAAGGTCACCATCACCGACGCCAAGGGCAACACCGTCAACGTCGTCAAGACCGACATCGTTGGCAGCAACGGCGTGATCCACGTGATCGACGGCGTGTTGATGCCCTGAGCTCAAACGCTCAGAAGTACTTGGATGCGGACCCGGGGATTATCCCCGGGTCCGTTTTCGTTTTAGGCCGCTGGCGATCAGGCGGACCATGTGGGGCGGCTGTTGGTGCACCACCGAATCCGGGAGATCAGCTGACAGACTCCATGTGTGATCGATCAAGCAGTCAAACGATGTCTCGGGCAGATGATCAAGGGTGTTCAGATCGTTGCTGCTACCCACGACGGGGTTACTCGTGCGTATACGTCACACTGGGTGAGTCAGGTCTCATTCGAGGAACCAGTTGTAATGGCATCGATTTCTCCGAAGCACGACACCTGGCCTCTCATCGAAGCCAGCGGGCGATTCACGGTGTCGATCCTCGCCGCCGACCAGATAACCGAAGGCCAGTACTTCAGCTATCCCGGCCACAAGTTTCGTTATGTTGCGCCGGAATATCTTGAGGATCTCGACGGCCACCCAGTCGTTCCGAATTCGATTGCGTGGTTTACCTGCGACGTGTTCGACCGCGTGACGATGATTGATCACGAGTTGGTGTTCGGGCGCATTGTGGCGAATGGAGAAGGTCGACTCAAGGAACCGCCGCTGCTGTACTCGAGCCGTCACGGCTGGCGAGTGACCGGAGACAAGGCGCGAGAGTCGGGTGTATCTATTCGCGATCAGTTGCTTGCGCGTCTCGACGATCCAACCGGGGAAACCGAACCAGTCGACGAGTAACTCACTAACCGCTTCGGTCAGGTTGAACGAGATCAAGCGGCATAGCCGGCCGTCAGGTGATGATGCCGTCGGCCCGCAATTGTTCGAGGCGATCGCCGAGCCCGAGTTCGGTGAGCACTTCGTCGGTGTGTTGGCCGAGGGCGGGAGCATTGCCGCCTAGAGAGGCGGGCGTTCCGTGAAATTGCGTGGGATGTCTCGGTAGGCGGGCGCGACCGACCACAGGGTGGTCGAACTCCTCGAACATTTCGATAGCGATTGCGTGTGGATCCTCGACCATCTCTGCGGCCGAGAGCACCATGGCGAACGCAACGCGCTCGCGCTCGAAGCGCACGATCGCTTCGGCTTGGGTGAGATTCGCGGCCATGGCGTAACACATGTCCATGATGGGCTCGAGAACATCGCGGTTCTTCCGGCGCTCACCGACGGTGCGGATGCGGGGATCGTCCCAACCTTCAACGTCGAGGGACTTACACATACCGGCGAAGTCGGCATCGGTGGTGGGAACGACGATGCCCCAACCATCGAGAAAGCGCATGGGCGAAAACCCGGCGTTGAAACTTGACGGCATCGACCCATCGGCGTCGAGCAGAACTTCGTTGCCGGCCGCTTCGGCCCACAGGAACGAGACACAGGCGTCGGCCATACCCAACTCGAGATGCTGTCCGCCGCGACCGCTGGCTCGAGCGAAGAGTGCGGCGGTGATGGCCTGACTCGCGTAAAGCGCACTGACTTTGTCCGCTGCGTTCTGGCGAATGAATGTGGGCGGGCCGCCGCCGGGCTCGGCCTGCGTTGCGGCAAAACCGGCATAGGCCTGAATCGATGTGTCGTATGCGCTGCGATCGCGGTATGGGCCAACGGGGCCGTAGCCGGAGATCGACGCGTAGACGACGTCGGGATTGATGGCGCGCACCGCGTCGTATCCGAGGCCAAGGCGATCAATCACACCCGGTCGGAAGTTCTGCAGAACAACGTCGGCTTCAGCGGCGAGTTGGAGAACGATCGCCTGACCTTCCTTCGATGAAAGATCGACGGAGATGCAGCGCTTGCCGCGATTACAGGCTAGATAGAACGCGCTCATTCCATTCACGGCCACGCCGACCCAACGGGCGATGTCGCCGATGCCGGGTCGTTCAACCTTCACGACCTCGGCACCCTGGTCGGCCAACAGGGCCGCGGCGTACGGCCCGGTGAGAGCGATTGACAGGTCGAGCACTTTCAGCCCGGCAAGTGGTCCCGTGTGGTTGGTGTCGTTTGTCACCCGCTCAGCATCTCATGTTGTTGCTGGCGATGTGCTCGAGATTGGCAGAGTCTCTGCGCTGGCACGTTGAACCGGGTCAGCGGCTGCGCAGGCCGCCGTAGAGGACTCGTTCGACGAAGACATTGAGGAGCAGCGGTTTGGCGATCCAGCGCGGAATCCTGAATCGCTTTCCGTTCGGTTGCACCACGGTCAGTCCGTCGCTCTGCATGCCGAGGAGTGACCCCCACCGATACTCGGGGGCGCTGTAGGTCTCGAGCTTCTTCGACTTCCCGGCAATGGTTGTCTTGAGGTTGGCGACGACCACGCGGTAGCCCCAGTTGCGGGCCGAACTGCGCAGCGGATCGCTGGCGGCGACGTCGCCGACCGCGTAGACCTCGGGATGTCCAGGAATTCGGAGATTGTCATCGACGAGGATGAAACCCTCGTCATCGAGCATCGGCGACGGAAGGAATCCGCTGTGCGGGCGGACTCCGCCAACGGCCCAGATCGTCACGTCGGCGGCGAATTCCGACTGACCGGTTGACCATGAAACGGGCTCATGTGTGAGTCGGTCACCGGTGAATCCCTCGGGAACGATGGCCCGATGATCGGGGTGGATGATGACCCCATCGGCAGTCAGGACTCGTCCGATCCACGAGCGCACCTTCGGGTGATACCCGGGAAGCGGTTTCGAACCGCTATGGAAAAGATGGACATCGGCGCCACCGGCTTTGGCGAGATTGTCGGCGACGCTGATTCCGGTCGCGCCGCCACCGATCACGGCGATGGTCGAAGCTGCGCCGATCTCTGCGTTCACTGCGATGAGATCGGTTTCGACTTTGGCCAGATCCTCGACATGATCGTTTCGCCAGAAACCGTTCGAGGCGCCAGTCGCGATCACGAGATAGTCGTAACGCTGTGAGCGCTGTGCACCGTCGGCCGATTCAATCGTGACGTTTTTCGCATCAAGATCGACCGAAGCGATCCGGCCGTGGATCACTTCGGCCGCATCGAGTTTGCGAAACCGTCGATAGGGAACGAGGTAGGTCTTTCGCCAATCGTCGGGTTCGGTCAGGCGGTTGCCGAGTTCCTGGCCGCTGAGCAACGCCGGCCGGGTTGAGATCCCAATCACCTGACACGTGCGCGCCAGGCGAGTAGCGATGAGCGCGCCGGTGTCTCCTAGTCCGGCCACGATGACAATCGGTTTCGTTTTTGAGCTCATGTCGATTGAGTACTCACTCGCCAGTGAAAACCGGATCGCGCTTCTCAAGGAACGCACGCGGACCCTCGGCGGCATCCTTCGACATCATGACCTTGCCACCGTGTGCCATTTCGATGCCGAACGCGTCAGCCTCGGGCATGGCTTCGGTCTCGCGCAGCGTCGCGAGGATCCCCTTGACCGCAATCGGGCCATTGCGAGCGATGCGATTCGCGATCTCGCGAGCCTTTGTCAGTGCCTGACCATCGGGAACGACGTGATTGACGAGGCCGAGTTGGTGGGCTCGCTGGGCGGTGAGATCTTCACCGGTCAGCAGCATCTCGGCCGCGACCGCATAACCGATCTGACGACGCAGACGGACTGCGGAGCCGGCCATTGGGAACAGGCCGCGCTGTACTTCGGTAACTCCAAAGACAGCGCTCTCGCCGGCGACGCGAATGTCGGTTCCTTGGAGGATCTCGGTGCCACCAGCGCGCGCGAAACCCTCGGCAGCGAGGATCACTGGCTTGGTCGGCCGATAGGTCTTGAGCCAACCCCCGAGGATGACCTCGGGCTGATCCTTGAAGCGCTGCAGCCATTCGTTGTCAACGACGCCGGCACGCAAGCGACCAATTTCGGCAAGATCCATGCCGGCGCAGAACGTGTCGCCCTTGCCGGTGAGGATGGCGACGCGCAACGAGTCGTCGGTGTCGAGACGAACCCAGGCGTCATAGAGACGGCACAGAACTTCGGCGTTCGCCGCGTTCTTCTTCTCGGGGCGATTGATTGTGACGACGAGGACCGGGCCCTCGGCTTCGGTAAGTACCAGTGGTTCGGACATTGGGACACCTTTTTTCAGCGAATGGACCCCTGAGGTTTACTACGTCGGATCGCCGGATGTGGCCGACCATGAGTCGGAAAATTCGAAGTCCTTGTTAGGTTCTCCGAGGCAGGTCGATGGCGGATGTTTCGACGCCTCGGGAACAGAGAGATCAACCTCATGGCACTCACAGCTTCGATCGAGAAGCCCGTCGCAAAGCCGATTTCGAAATTCGCAGTGCCGTTTCTCGGATTCCTCGGCGGAGTCTGTCCTGACCCCCTGAAATTGGTCCACCTCCTATGAGACAAATGGCTCCGTAAGAATGGGGCCGAGGAGGAAAGACCATGAAGAGGACGAAGCACACGCCCGAACAGATTGTTCGAAAACTCAGAGAAGCCGATCGGCTTCTGGCGGA
>CAMCTY010000033.1 GCA_945878725.1 Bifidobacterium breve
CACGTGAGTTGCGAACCAATGGCTTTGTGAACGAGCGCAGCAGCAACGGCGGAATCGACGCCGCCAGACAACCCGCAGATTGCGCGGCCGGTGCCGACCTGAGCACGAATTAGTGCGACCTGCGTCTCGATGATCGACGACATCGTCCAGGACACGCTGAGTCCGCAGCCGTCGTAAAGAAAGTGCTCGAGAACTTCTTGGCCGTGCGGAGTGTGCACAACTTCGGGATGGAACTGCACGCCGTAACGGCCGGCGGTGCGATCCTCGAATCCGGCGGAGGGCGTATCGGGAGTCGACGCCGTCACCACGGCACCCGTGGGCGGGACCGTGATCGTGTCGAAGTGGCTCATCCACACCGGTTGCGTACGGGGCTGGGTCGCGCCGAACAGCAAGCTGTCACTCTCGACGGTCAGCTCCGTTCGACCATATTCACCGCGACCGCTCTGGGCGACCTCACCACCGAGATCGCGGGCGAGAAGTTGCGCGCCGTAACAAATACCGAGAATGGGAACGCCCAACTCGTAGACAGCAGGATCAATTGACGGTGCACCTTCGACGTGAACAGAGGCGGGGCCTCCGGAGAAGATGATGCCGGCAGGATTCTTTGCCGCAATCTCCGCCGCCGTGATGTCATGCCTGACGATCTCCGAAAACACGTGCGCCTCGCGCACGCGTCGGGCAATCAGCTGCGCGTACTGCGCACCGAAATCGACGACGAGAACCGCACCGGTTTCCAACTCAGTGACCCATGCCCACGCCCTGCGCTTTCTGCAGGACCTTGCCTTCGGTCTGGAGCGCCGGAGCAACCATGACTTCGGCCTTCTGGAATTCCTTCACGGTCTGATAGCCACAGGTGGCCATTGAGGTGCGGAGTGCGCCGAACAGGTTCATGCGGCCATCGTTCTCGTTGGCCGGGCCGATGAGAATTTCTTCGAGCGTGCCGCGCGTTGTGGTCTTGACCCGCGCGCCGCGGGGAAGCGTCGGGTGGAACGTCGCCATGCCCCAGTGGTAGCCGCGGCCGGGAGCTTCCGATGCGGCCGCAAGCGGCGAGCCGATCATCACCGCATCAGCACCGCACACGATTGCCTTGGCGATGTCGCCGCCGGTACCCATGCCGCCGTCAGCGATGACCTGGCAGTAAACGCCGGTCTCATCAAGATGACGCATACGAGCCGCGCTCGCATCGGCGATCGCGGTTGCCTGCGGGACACCGAGGCCGAGCACTGCGCGTGTCGTGCACGCATGACCGGGACCAACACCGACGAGAACGCCGGCGGCACCGGTGCGCATCAGGTGGAGCGCTGCTTGATAGCTGGCACAACCACCAACGATGACGGGAATGTCGAGTTCGCGGACGAACTTCTTGAGGTTCAGCGGCTCAACTGTCTTCGAGACATGCTCGGCCGAAACCACGGTTCCCTGAATGACCAGGAGGTCGAGTTCCGCGTCGATGAACTGCTTCGCAAGCGACTCGGTGCGCTGCGGCGTCACCGAGCAACAGCTCACGACACCAGCGGCCTTGATCTCACGAATGCGCTGGCCGACGAGTTCGGGTTTGATCGGCTCGCTGTAGATCTGTTGCATGCGCGCCGTCGCCTTTTCGGTATCGAGCTTGCTGATCTCCTCGAACAGGGGTTCCGGATCCTCGTAACGAGTCCAGAGACCTTCGAGATTCAACACGCCGACGCCACCGAGACGCCCGATTTCGATTGCCGATGCGGGACTCACAACGCCGTCCATGGCCGATGCCATGAGCGGAAGCTGGAACTTGAAGGCGTCGATCTCCCACGTGATCTCGACATCCTCGGGATCACGGGTGCGGCGGCTCGGAACGATCGCTATGTCGTCGAAGCCGTAAGCCCGACGTCCAGACTTGCCCATTCCGATTTCGATTTCGGCCATTGCTCGTCCCTTCGAAGGCGATCAGGAGAACAGCGAATTCGAACCGCAAGGGCCCCACTCCGCTGGAAAGAGAGAACCCTACTCGCCGAGACCGGGCGGGAGGACAGCGTTCGGTGCGTCCCAATGTGAAATTTCTGCGTTCGGATCGTGGGTGCCGGTGATGATCGAAAGCAGATTGCGAAGCATCGCCGCCGTTGCCCCCCAGACCGTGTCACCCTCAATTTCGAAGAAGAACACTGGGCGGGTGTACTCGCCAAATGTCCATAATTCCTCCCGAAAAACGCCATCTTTCAGCAATTCGTCAAGTCCGACATGAAGAACCAAGTCGACCTCAGCAGGCGCGGCCTGCAGCGTCGGGATCACGAGATGGGGATCAGTGATTTCTGCGACGTAGGGGACAATCCATGACCGACTCGACACCGTCCGAAGGTGATCAAGTTCGCCGAGGTGCACGACCGCTGCCGGATCGAGCGCAATTTCTTCCTCGGCTTCACGAAGCGCCGTGACCCACAGCTCCTCCCCCGGTTCCTGACGTCCCCCCGGAAAACTGACCTCACCGCTGTGGTTGCGCAGCTGCATCGATCGACGGGTGAGAACCACCTGCGGGCGGCCATCACCAGCGATCTCTTGATAGAGACCAGCGAGTACCGCCGACCGAAGCATTCCGTCGGCGACATCTTGCCGTTGAGGCAAGGCCGCTGAAGCCATCGCGGCGCGAATCTCGGCCATGGTCGGTTGGCGCAGCGCGGAATCGAGGTGTGCCCATGGGGCCGGCCCGCCTTCGACTGTGCCCGGAGGACGGGGAATCTGCTGTGCTCCTCCGCGGTTCAGGACTCGCCTGCCTGCTTTTTTTCAACAATGGCCCGGAGCAACTCGGGCATTCCCGCAGTCTTTAGATTGGCCATGACCCGACCAGGGGTATTTTCACCCGTCTCCCATTCCATCCAGGCGGCGAGCAGTTTTTCAGGATCGGGGACAGGGAGTTCCATTCCATGGAGGCTAGCGACGTCAGCTCCCAACATGACCGACTCCGGCAATCTTCCTTCTGATGATCGTCCCGCTGGCGCTGATTCAGTCAGGCTTCGTGGTGAGGGCGATGTGCACTATGTGGAGCACAAAAGCGACGCCCAGTGCGATTACAGCCACCTTCCGAGTTTGGCCGGAGAGCGTGAAGATCACCACGACTCCGCCGGCGATCGTGAATGAGATCGCTGCCGTTTCTCGGAGTATTCGGCTCAGTATCTTCGACATCGGTGCACGTGTTTTCGTCATCAGTTCTCCCCCGTCCGGATCCGTGTGGTTCGGATCGCGTTTCTTTTTCAACATCTCTCGGCCCATCTTTTCTGCGACGGCGGCTAATTGCGCCTCAGTCAATGCACTTGATCCCGGGGTTGACCCACCACCGGGCCCAGGCGGGCCCGATCGACCGGCCGAACCGCCGCCGCCTCCCGGCCCGCTGGCTGCTCCCGCTGCCCCGGCCACTCCTGCGGCACCGGCCACGGCAGTCGCCGCAGCTGCGGCTACAAGCGTGCGTCGTTCGCCAACGTCGACAACAGAACCCACAGGGACATAGGCATCAAAGCCAGCGCCGTACACATCGATAGCTCCCTCAAATGCATTCTTCACATTTGTCGGAGCTGCCGACACAGCGGAAACCAACGCAGCCTCTTGGGCAGGATCGAGTTTTCCAACCGAAATTTCGTTGAACACCTTTGCAGCCTGCTTCGAATCAATACTCGCCAGAACCTTGGGGCTCGCCGCCAAGGCCGTTGCTTGTTCGGCAGTGACTCCTACGTCAAGCAGACTTCCAACCGCCTCGGCAACCTCATCATCCGTTGCCGAGTCCGAATCCAACAGTTGACTCACGGCAGCAAGCTGAGCGCCATTGTCGATGGCCGGATCGACATCAAGGCCCACCGGTGGTGTCACCGGCTCGGGTTCAGGAGCAGGTTCAGGGGCCGGCTCAGGCTCAGGAGCCGGAGCGAGCTCGGGTTCGGGGGCGGGCACCGTGGTTGGCGGCACCGTGGTTGGCGGTACCGGGATCACGGTCCAGGTGGCCGTGCACAGTGAATCGCCGGTGACGGTGTACCAAGCACCTGCGGGATAAAGGGTCCCGATACATGTCCAACCGCCGAACTCGGAACCGGTAGGGGCGGCGCAGGGATCTGCTGATCCGGGAAGCGACACCGTTGAACTCATCAAACCGCTGATCGACGGCGGCGTCGACCTGCTGCCATCACCGCAGGAGAACTCGACGGCGTACATCGGATTGACGGGGATCGTCGTCGTTGTCGTTGTCGTAGTCGGTGGTGGTTCGGTTGTCGTCGTTGTCGTCGGTGGCGGTTCGGTTGTCGTCGTTGTCGTCGGCGGTGGTTCGGTTGTCGTCGTTGTCGTCGGCGGCGGTTCGGTCGTCGTCGTTGTCGTCGGCGGCGGTTCGGTCGTCGTTGTCGTAGTCGGTGGCGGCACGTAGAGGCCCGTTCCGCGAATGTCCCAGCCCTTGTTGCGGAGGTTGGCGACTGCGTCAGACGCGCTGTCGAGGTACTCAACACCGAAATACGCCATGACGCCGCTGTTCTGCGCACGACTGGCCCAGCCGATGAGCGACGTACTGAAGTTCTCGCGGCTCATCGACCCATTCATGAAGGTCCAGAGCGCTGCAACTCGAGCGCTTTCGAAACTCCAATTCGGCAAGGCCTGATCGAACTTGCCTGTGTCCCAAAACGTGCCCCAGAACGCAGTGACCTTGGCGGTGTTCCAACCGTCAAGTGGCTGGTTGAACACGCTCGCACCTAGGAACAGGTTGCCAAGATTGGTTACCTTTGCGGTGTTCCATGCCGCCAACGGCTGGTTAAAAACACGCGATCCGGAGAACATTCCCTGCATGTTCGTGACGTTCGAGGTATCCCACGAGCCAATCGGTTGATTGAATGCGAGCGTCTGTTCAAACATGCTCTGCATGTTCGTGACGTTTGAGGTATCCCAGCCCGAAATGTCACCATTGAACGAGTTCGCGTAATAGAAGGCGTAACTGAGATCAGTCACGGTTGATGGGAGATCGGACGGCACCGACGTCAGGTATGCCATGGCCGCGAACGCACTGCTCAGGCTCGTAAGCCCCAGTGTCCCCCATTGTGAAATAGCGGTGATGCACGTGACACCGGCCGGCGGCGTGACATTCCCGTAATGCTGGGCGGTTCCCGAGATTGCGATTTCGTGTGCATCCGAATCCGCGTAGGTGTGTTCAGCGTTCCCATCAGTGGTGACGGTCGACGAGTTGCCGTCGCCCCAGTCGATTGTCACGTTCACATTTCCCGACAACGGAATCCCCACAGTCGAGGATGCGCAATTCGTTGTGACCGGATCAAACATCAACTTCATTGGACTCGGAGGTGGGGTTCCGTCGATCCCGAGGACATCGATCCCATTGGCCTGATCGGGAACATTGCCTGCACCTAAGGCCCCATTCCAGTTGCTTCCAGAACAGCGAACTTTGCCTCGACTCGTGAGGGCACACGTGTGTCCGGCGCCGCTGGTGACCTGGATGGAATCGGGATAACCGGTCGCCAACTGTGGCGAGTTGAACCAACGGCCATCGGGAACACCACTCGCAAAACTTCCAGAGTCGTTATACCCCCAGCACTTCACCTCGCTCAACGCCGTGACAACGCACGATCGAACAGAGTTCACAGCGATCGATACTGCGTTGGTGAGATTTACGACTGGTCCAGGAACGGGATCACCATCAGGGCCAGCGTCGCCGCGTCCGAGGCCACCTCCACCCCATCCCGCGCCCCAACAGTTCACGATGCCCGTAGTCATGAGCGCACATGAATGAACCGAACCAGCACCAACTGCTACGACACCCGTCGTAAGTGTCTGGACTTGAACGAGTTCACCATTAGAACTTCCGCCGAGGGCGCTGTAGTCGTTGCGTCCCCAGCACTTCGCGCCACCGTTAACCACGGCACACGTGTGATTCGCGCCGGCAGAGAGTGATGTCACGCCAGATTCGAGGCCGAGCACCGAGACTGCGGTAGTTGAGACTTCACCGATCGGGAATGTCGGGTCACCGAGTCGCCGGTCGTCATTGCGGCCCCAACACTTCACCCCGCCCGAAACGGTGAGCGCGCAGGCATGGGCCGATCCCACAACAACCTGCGTGACCGCTTCGGTCAATCCCACGACGGACACAGCAATTGACCGGTCGGTGGTGGTGCCATCACCTAATTGGCCGGAGTAGTTTCCGCCCCAACACTTCACTGCGCCGGCGGTAACGACTGCGCACGTTGATGCACCGCCCGCTGACACTGCTGTCGCATCGTTGATGGTGAGAACATCGACCGGAACCGAGCTTGAGCTAACTGTGGGTCCCGCTCCCAACAATGCTGAAGGCCCGTTACCCCAGCATTTGATACGCCCTGCATCGACAAGCGCACAGGAGTGATAATCGCCTGACGTGATTGCACTCGCCACGACGGGTGCCGACGCCGGAGAAAATGACGATGCAGATAACGACGACGTAGATAACGACGACGTGCCGATCCTTGAACCTGACGGCGCACCAGCGCTCGTTGTCGTTCCAAGTGCCGCCGAGACCGTTGACACAAAACCGCTTGAGGCCGCCACGAGACAGATCGCAATCACCACAACAACGACGAGGTTGGGGAATCGAAGTCGCGACATAATGCAGTGCGTCCTTAGGGCGGAAAACTCGTCGAACACTAGTTACTTCGAGTGAACCCGAGGTGAACGGAGCACGACCCGACCGACAACCCCCCTTAGCCCCGCCGGCAAAACGCAAACGGCCGGCCCCGAAGGACCGGCCGTTACGAACAACCCGTAAGGGTTGAATTACATCATTCCGCCCATGCCACCCATACCGCCCATGGCAGCGGCAGCAGCGGCAGCGCCGCCGTCGTTGTCGGGCTTGTCGGCGACGAGCGCCTCGGTGGTGAGGAGGAGTGCCGCGATCGACGCTGCGTTCTGCAGCGCTGCGCGGGTCACCTTGGCGGGATCGATGACGCCGGCCTTAAGAAGGTCGACCATCTCGCCAGTTGCAGCATTGAAGCCCATCGAGCCGGTTTCGGCCTCGACCTGCTGGACGATGACGGCGCCTTCGTGTCCGGCGTTGTCTGCGATGAGTCGGGCCGGAGCCTCGAGCGCACGGTAGACAGCGCGGGCACCAGTGGCCTCGTCACCTTCAAGTGTGGCGATGGTGTCCTTCAGTGCGGCGCGAGCACGGAGAAGGGCGGTGCCGCCACCGGCGACAACACCTTCTTCGATGGCTGCACGGGTTGCACTGAGGGCATCTTCGATGCGGTGCTTCTTTTCCTTGAGCTCGACCTCGGTGGCTGCGCCGACCTTGATCACAGCAACGCCGCCGGAAAGCTTGGCAAGACGCTCCTGGAGCTTCTCGCGATCCCAATCGGAATCGCTTTCTTCGATCTCGCGCTTGATCTGAGCGACACGACCGTTGACGTCGGCAGAGTCGCCGGCACCTTCAACGATGGTGGTCTCGTCCTTGGTCACGACGACCTTGCGGGCGGTGCCCAGAAGATCGAGTGTCGTGTTGTCGAGCTTGAGTCCGATTTCCTCGGCGATGACAGTGCCACCGGTGAGGATGGCCATGTCGGCGAGCATTGCCTTGCGGCGCTCACCGAAGCCCGGGGCCTTAACGGCGACGGAGCTGAACGTGCCACGGATCTTGTTCACGACGAGCGTGGCAAGAGCCTCGCCATCGATGTCCTCGGCGATGATCAACAGCGGCTTGCCCGACTGCATGACCTTCTCGAGCACGGGAAGCATGTCCTGCACCGACGAGATCTTCGAGTTCACGAAGAGGATGTACGGGTTGTCGAGGACTGCTTCTTGACGCTCCATGTCGGAGACGAAGTACGGCGAGAGGTAACCCTTGTCGAACTGCATGCCCTCGACGAAGTCGAGATCCATGCCGAAGGTGTTGGACTCTTCGACGGTTACGACGCCGTCCTTGCCGACCTTGTCGATCGCGTCAGCAATGACGCCACCGATGGTGGTGTCAGCGGCCGAGATGCTTGCGACCTGAGCGATTTCCGACTTGTCGTCAATCTCCTTGGCCTGCGAGTGGATGCTCTCCACTGCAGCAGCAACGGCCTTTTCGATACCGCGCTTGAGACCAAGCGGGCTGGCACCGGCGGCGACGTTGCGAAGACCTTCACGGACGAGCGCCTGTGCAAGCACGGTGGCGGTGGTGGTGCCATCGCCGGCGATGTCGTTGGTCTTGGTAGCAACTTCCTTGACGAGCTGTGCGCCCATGTTCTCGAAGGGATCTTCGAGTTCGATCTCACGTGCGATCGAAACACCATCGTTGGTGATGGTGGGTGCACCGAACTTCTTGTCGAGGACAACGTTGCGACCCTTCGGGCCGAGCGTGACCTTCACTGCATCAGCAAGCGCATTCACGCCGGCTTCGAGGGCGCGTCGTGCGTCCTCATCGAACTTGAGCATCTTTGCCATGTGGTCTCCTACTACTTGACGACCGCGAGGACATCGCGGGCATTGAGGATGAGGACGTCTTCGCCGCCGGCGCTGATCTCGGTGCCGCCGTACTTCGAGTAGACGACGATGTCGCCGACCTTGACGTCAACCGGGATGATGTCGCCGGTCTGCTCGCTGCGACGGCCGGGGCCGACGGCAAGAACTTCACCCTGCTGGGGCTTTTCCTTGGCGGTATCGGGGATGACCAGGCCGCTGGCCGTGGTCTCTTCGCTCTGGCCAGGCTTGACCACGATGCGATCTTCTAGGGGCTGCAGGTTCATACGGGGCGCCTCCGTTGGCGGGATCGACGACTTGGGTCGTCACTTCGAATGCCGGGAAGCTATTAGCACTCTCCCCAAGCGAGTGCTAACGATACGCCCCCGATCCCGATCCCACAACCTGAGCGCCGCCAAACCAGCAGACCCCCCGAGGATCAGCCCCAGGATCAGCCCAGAAGTGAGGCCAAACGGAGATTCGGATCGGCTCCGGTGTCGAGTGGCGATGGGCCGTCGGATTGCAGGCGATACCAGCCGGCGGCGGCCACCATCGCGGCATTATCGGTACACATGGCCCGACTCGGCAGGAACGCCCGGAGTCCGTCGGCGACACAGGCATCGAGGAGTCGCTCCCGCAGGAGGCTGTTCGCCGCCACTCCCCCAGCAAGGCAGAGGCCCTTGGCCCCGTGATCCCGGGCGGCGCGGCGCGCCTTGGTGACGAGAACGTCCACAACTGCTTCCTGGAACGATGCCGCGACGTCGGCGGTGCTCACATCGGGGTTGCGACGAACGTGATTAACCACTGAGGTCTTCAGACCGGAGAACGAGAAGTCGTAACCCTCAGCGAGCATCGCCCGCGGGAACGCAATGGACTCTGGATCGCCCTCCATCGAGATCGCGTCGATCGCCGGGCCTCCCGGGTACCCGAGCCCGAGGTAGCGGGCGACCTTGTCGAACGCCTCGCCGGCGGCATCGTCGATCGTCGATCCGAGAACTCGGTACTTACCGTGTCCTTCCATCAGCACGATCAGCGTGTGGCCGCCGGAAACGAGCAGGACAATGACCGGGAGTTCGATCTCGGGATCCTCAAGCAACGCGGCGTAGAGATGTGCTTCAAGATGATTCACGGCGACGAACGGAACGTCCCATACAAGAGCAAGCGTCTTCGCGGCGCTCACTCCAATGAGCAGTGCACCGATGAGACCCGGGCCAACAGTCGCGGCAACAGCGTCGACATGATCGTCGTCGATACCCGCTTCGATCAACGCTCGGGCAATGACCGGCGTGAGCAGCTCGACGTGTGCGCGGCTGGCGATCTCTGGCACGACCCCGCCGTATCGCGCGTGCAGGTCGATCTGGCTCGACACCACCGACGACAGGACTTCGTGGCCATCGACGACGACCGCGGCAGCGGTCTCGTCACAGCTCGTTTCGATACCGAGAATACGGGTGCCATTCACAAGTAGCCCTCCTGGGGCGTTTCTGATTCATTCGAGACTGCCACGGAAGACGGAACTGCCGGACCTGCCGGAACAAGACCCTCGACGACGAGCGGTGAGGACAGGCTCTCCTCGATGAACACGAGTCGCTCGGCGTATTCCGCCGTATGGATGTCATGAGCCCAGAGCACAAGCGCGTCCTCGGTCGGATCGCGGTAGTAGTCCTTGCGAGCACCGGCCGGCACAAAACCAAACCGTCGGTACATCGCCTGAGCAGAAACGTTCGCGGCCCGCACTTCGAGCGTGACCGCTTCGGCACCGCGTTCGATCGCCGCTCGCATGAGCACCAGCATCAATCGTGTGCCGACACGCCCACCTTGGTGATCTGGATCCACGGCGATGGTCGTGATGTGGCCATCGGTCAGCGCGAACAGCAGGCCGGCGTAACCGAGGATTTCGTTTCCGGATCTCGCCACCAAATACACACGCTCGTCGCGACGCGCTTCAGCGAGGAACAGGCCAAGCGACCACGGAGTGGAGCTGGTCTTCTCCTCAATCCGCAGCACCGCCCGCAGATGCCGTCGACGCATCGGCATGATGACGATCGACACGAGCTCGGCGGGCATGAGTCCTTGCGTCGCAATCACGAGTTGGGACGCGTTGCCCAGTTGATCTCGGCATCGGGTTTGCGCAGATACAGCGGTTCGAGATCCCACGGCTTGACCCACTGTTCGCGCAATGCCTGCGCGTGGGCCAGCAGCACGAGCGACGTTGCCGACGGGTACGCGAATCCTTCTTCGACGATCTCGCACTTCTTGAGACCCTCGAATACCTCGCGATAGCGAATGGCGCCGTCACCGACAAGGAGACATTCCTCGCCCACCGCCAGCAACTCGGAGGCCAGATCGTCCGGCGATCCGACCTGATGATCAGAGAGCCGTTGAATCCCACCCGGAACCTGCCGATAGAAGGCGTAGAAGATCTCGCCGCGTCGGGCATCGATCGTGGCCACGATTAGACGCGAGGTGAACCGCACGGGGAATGCCAGTAAGTCAAGGCTGGGAACACCGATCATGGGAACGCTGAGCGCATGTGCCATCGCTTTTGCTGCAGCCACCCCGACGCGGAGACCGGTAAACAGGCCCGGTCCGAGATCCACTGCGACGACACTGATTTCCGAATACTCGATCCGAGCCTGCTTGCAGGCGAACTGGATCGCAGGAGTAAGCACCTCGGCGTGTTGACGACCCCTGCTTGATTGCGTCGACGCAAGTACGCCTTCGTGCCCACCGACAGCGACACTCACTTGCGCTGTTGCGGTATCGATTCCACAGATCAACATCAGAGGTTCCCCGTCTCTTCGGCAGTCGGTTCATGAACCCACGGCGCAACTGCGGCCGCTACTGCTCGGATGCTTGCGCTCCACCGCGGACCAACAGGAACAAGTTCAAGAATCCGAACATCATCGGTTGCACCGGTCAGATCGGTTTCGATGAACGTAAACCGGATCTCGAGATAGTCGGCCGGCAGTGCGGGAGCGACGGCATCACCCCATTCGATGACGGTCACACCCCCATCATCAAGCATCTCCGGAACACCGAGATCGAGCACTTCACCCATTGCCTCGAGCCGATAAACGTCGAGGTGATTGAGTTCAAGTCGCCCCTCGTAGGTGTTTACCAACGTGAACGTGGGCGAAGTAATGAGATCGTCGATACCCAACGCTGCGCCGTAACCCTGGGTGAATGCCGTCTTGCCCGCACCTAGATCGCCGGCCAGAAGTATGAGGTCGCCTGGACGGGCGAGTTCGGCCAACGACGCCGCCAGCGCCTTGGTCTGATCCGCCGACGACGTACGAGCGAAGATCATGCACCTACCTGCTTGTAGAACCGCGGGACCCGCGGGCCGATTCCACACACCACTTCATACGCGATCGTGTCGAGGTTCATAGCCATCTCTTCTGCCGTGATCGTCTCGTTGCCCTGCGTGCCGATGAGTACGACTTCATCGCCAACCTCAACCGCGTCGTCGCCGCAATCAACCATCAATTGATCCATCGTGACAACGCCGACAATTGCGCGCCGCTTCCCTCCGATGAGAACTTGGCCGCCCTGAAGACCGAGACGACGCGGAACGCCATCGGCGTAACCAATGGGAACCGTTGCGACCGTGGTCGGCGCATCAAAACGATGACGAAGTCCGTAGGAAACTCCTTCACCCGCCGCAACGCGCTTCGACATTGAGACTTCAGCCTTAAGCGAGAGCGCTGGCCGAAGATCGAGTTCATTTGCCAGGCCCGGAGCAGGAGCGATGCCGTACACTGCGATCCCCATGCGTACGAGGTCGTATCTGCCCTGCGGATGGGCGATGCCAATTGCCGAGTTTCCGGCATGCCGGATCACGGGGACAATGCCGGCCTCGGCCAACTCAGCAACCGTCGCATCGAATCGGGCGAGTTGTACATCGGTGAACGGATTCGAAGGTTCATCAGCCACCGCGCAGTGCGTGAAGATGCCTTCGAGTTCCAACTCGGGGCGGCCAGCGATGTCGCAGGCCAAAGCGAGAGCATCTTTCGGCGCAACGCCAATCCGGTTCATTCCCGTGTCGACCTTGAGATGGACCTTGACAACTTTTCCCTGTTCACGCGCGGCTGCGGCGAGATGTTCCGTCGTCTCAATCGAGGTGACACACACCCGCATGTCGTACCGAACTACCGCCGGGATGTCGGCAACCCGCGGCTGAGAAAGCAGCAGGATCGGCGCTGTGATCCCAGCCTTGCGCAGCACGGCCGCCTCCTCGATCAACGCGACTGCGAGCCACTCAACGCCAGCGCCAAGCAGAGCCTCGCTCACGGCGATGGCGCCATGGCCGTAACCGTCAGCCTTGACGACCGCGCACACAAGACTCGGGGCAATTGAGCGACGCAGTACCGCCGCATTATGGGCGACGGCACCGAGATCAACCTCGGCGCGTGCAGCACGCATGGTCCGCTACTCGCCCGATCCGGCCGCGCCAGCGGCGGCGTCAGTTCCCGCATCCTGCTCATCGAACTCACGCACAATCGCGCGAACGATGTCGCCGCGGGCAACGAGTCCGACAAGACGACCGTCTTCGTCGATCACAGCGAGACGATCGGCACCTTCTTCATGCAGGAGTGTCGCAGCCTGCTCGACAGTGTCATCCGGTCCGATCGTCGTGATTCCGGCGGTCATAACCTCACCGACGGTCGATCCGAGGGCCTTGGCCATGTCGGCATCGAATCGCTTCTGCGATGAGGGCAGTTCGAGATACGCGCCCAACAACGTGATGACCGTGGGGAGATGAACCCTGGCCTCTTCCACGATCAGGTCGGAGGTCGAAAGAAGTCCAACGCACTGTCCGTCTGCATCCACAACCGGAGCCCCATCGACGTTGCGGCGCAGCAGGGCGCGCATGGCATCGCGGACATTGTCAGCGGGGGCGAACGTCAGGACGTCAGTGGACATGATCTCGCGGACCGGGACGTCTCTCAGCATGAATCCTCCGTAGATGAATTGGGGTGAACCGTCAGGGGTAACCCGTTGTTTATGAAGTGGCGAATTCTCCGAGAACCTCGGGCAGATGGCCAGAAATGTCGCTGGCCACCAATCCTCGCTCCCAGCCTAGGGCCGCAGCCCGTCCGTGAATGAACGCTCCGCTCGCCGCCGCATGGAATGGATTCACCCCGCTGGCCAGTAAAGCCCCGATGATTCCGGCGAGAACATCACCCGTTCCCGCGGTGGCAAGGCGTTGGTCCCCCTCCGCCGAGACAAGAACATCGCCATCGGGTGACGCAATCACCGTGGCGCCACCCTTCAGTAGGACGACAGCTCCCGTCGTCGCGGCAAGATCGCGCGCAGCGGCGATCCGGTCGGGACCAGGGGCATGGCCGGCGAGTCGGGCGAATTCGCGATCGTGAGGCGTGAGCACCGTGGTCGGGCCGACAAACCGGGCCGCGTCCGTACCGAGCGCCGTGAGTCCGTCGGCGTCGACGACAGTGGGCAGTCCGCGGCCAGCCGCCGCGGCCACAACCTGACGAATGTTGTCCCGAGCCTCATCGGTGGTTCCAAGTCCGTTGCCGATCACGAGCGCCCCAAACCGATTGAGCCCGGCAACGACCTCAGGCGCCCATCCCACGGGCGGAATATCGACTCGCACCGATTCGAGCGGAAGATCGGATGCGACTCCCCCGGGAGTGGAGACCCGAACGTAACCAGCACCGGTTCGCGCTGCGGCTGCCGAACAGAGTGACGCCGCACCGCCCATACCTGGGCTGCCAGCCACGATCCACAACGCGCTCTCCCACTTGTTCGAGTGCAACAAGCGATCGGGAAGCCAACGACTCACGAAATGCGAGCCGATCAAATCAGCGCGAGGTGACCCGCCCTCAACCGAGAGCCCGATGTCAGCGACGCGACAACGGCCTGACAACTCGATGCCATCGGCAAACAGAAGTCCGGGCTTCAGCGCAGCAAACGTCACCGTTTCGTCGGCATGAAGAACGCGTCCATTGGCAATACCCGTGAGCCCGTCGATGCCCGACGGGATGTCGACGGCGAGCACAAGAGAACCAGCGCATGGCACCGGCGCGTCGTAGGTCCCTGCGAAACCGGTTCCGTAGGCGGCATCGATTACGAGATCGCACGTTGGCAGGGTCTCCGGGGCTGATGCTGCATCAATCACGATCACCCGGACTCCTCTGGCCCGAAGCTTCATCGCAGCGTCACGACCATCGTTACCGTTGTTGCCCTTCCCGGCGACAACGACGACTCGGCGCCCGTATGTTCCGCCCATCATCCGGATGGCAGCACGGGCAACGGCCGAACCGGCGCG
>CAMCTY010000034.1 GCA_945878725.1 Bifidobacterium breve
ATCATAAAAACGGTGTTTCAGGCGGCCGCCAACGGTGCCAGTCCGCTCGGAATGGTCAACGTTTCCTTCGATTTTGTGACCGGAGCGGTCGACGTCACCGGTACCACCAGTCTCGTCGCCGGTCTTCCCGTCACCATCGTGGTCGACGCTCTCCTCAACGGCGAAGCAATGCCGCCGGGGGGTTCCGCCGCTCGAGTGACAGCGACGACAACAACAACCGCTGACGGTTCCTTCGCAGCGATTCCAACATTCGCTGGCGCCACGAACAACAACGCGAACCAGTTCACCCTCACGGTCGAAGTTGGTCCCGATGCCGACGGACTTTCACTGGTGGGCGCGCTCATCACTCCCGTTCCCGCCGCCGGCGATCAAGGACCAGCCGGGCCCACCGGACCCGCCGGCCAAAATGGCGTTACGGGACCAACCGGGCCCCGAGGCTTTTCGCCTGCCGGACCGCAAGGCCCTCAGGGCCAGATGGGACCCACCGGAGCAATCGGGTCTCAAGGCACTAGGGGACCAACCGGCGAGGCCGGTGACGATGGGCCGACCGGAGCAACTGGCCCAACCGGGGCCGATGGAGACACCGGACCCACCGGACCTATCGGCGACACCGGGCCGACCGGAGCAATGGGACCCACCGGACCCACCGGCGATATGGGCGAAACCGGTCCATTCGGGGCCACCGGCGACACCGGACCCACCGGACCTATGGGCGACACCGGATCAACCGGCGGCAACAACGGTTTTTCGTTCTCGTCGAACCCTGGCGTAAGCACCAGTAACGCGATCTACGTAATCGGAGCCGCACCTGGGCCGACCGGTTCGACCGGAGCAACCGGACCCCAAGGCCCAATCGGTAGTCCCGGCCCCACCGGCCCGACTGGACCGTTGGGAACCACTGGACCCACGGGGCCGCAGGGGGTCATGGGCCCGCCAGGACCCACCGGAGCAGCGGGCATCAATGGCTTCACCGGCGCAAAGGGTCCGACAGGAAACGATGGTCCGACCGGAGCAACCGGGGAAGCCGGAAATACGGGCCCAACCGGGCCAGATGGTCCCACCGGCCCTGTTGGCGAGACGGGCGAGACCGGTCCGACCGGTCCGACCGGTGCCGATGGCTTCACCGGAGATACCGGCTTCATGGGCGAAACAGGAGCCACCGGGCCGACAGGACCCGCGTATTCCGGGGTAAGTCTTGGCGCCCCGTTCACGATTTTCGTACCCGGCGTTACTGGAGCAGTTGCGTACCTTCCGCCTGGACCCGCTGGTCCCACCGGGCCGACCGGACCGGCCGGGTACTCCTATCCCAGCGGACCTACCGGACCACAAGGCTCTTCGGGCGGCGTCACTGGACCAACCGGACCACAAGGCCAAAGGGGCCCCACCGGTCCTGCCGGCATTCCTGGTCTTGATGGTGCCACCGGCATGAAGGGCGACACCGGAGCCACTGGTCCTGACGGACCGACCGGGCCGACTGGCGAAACCGGGGCGACCGGAGCCACTGGTCCCACCGGCATGACCGGCGACTACGGGGCCACTGGCCCGACTGGAGCCACCGGGTTCCAAGGCGCTCCGGGCGACACTGGCTTCTTCGGGCCGACCGGTCCGCAGGGCGCAACAGGGTCGGACGGATCCACCGGTTTTTCCCCCGCCAGTTTCAACTCGGCCGCCGAACTCGTCGAGTTCCCCGAGGTGTTTACGGTGCCACTCGCCGAACCACCTGGCCCCACTGGTTCAACGACTACGACTACGACAACGACGACAACGACGACGACGTCCACGACGTCCACCACTGACGGCGACAATCCGCAGATACCGAAGTTCACCGGCTAACGATTTCGTAACGTGAGCGGCTCTGGCCGCGCACGTTCAGCCGATGGTCGCGGGAAGGTCTGAGTTTCGAATCGCGTCAGCCCACGGGTAGTGCATCGGGTTGATGCGATCGAACGGCGCATCAACGAGAACCTCGGTTGACGAGTCGGCGGGTTCCGCTGCGCGCATTGCGATCGCGGCGTCAGCAGCGTTGCCATCGACAAACACGATGTCGAGTTCGATTCCTTCGCGCAATCGCGATTCGAGACACCACACGCCGGTCACGAAATCGAGACCGACAAGCCGATCGGCTCGTGCGAGCGATGCTTCGGAACCACCTCGACGCTGACGGATCACAATGCCGGTGTGTCCAACGAGCGGGACGTCATCGGCAACAAGTCGCGTCGGAGCTGAAGCGACCGTGTGGACGCCGGCGAAACAATCTCCTTCGCGAACGGCTTTCTTGTTCTCGGGGAACGCCATGCGCCCTTGCGCGATGAGCTGTTCGCGCAGTGTGCTCATGCCCGCAAAGGCAGTGCCGGGATCGCCGGTAAGCGTGTAGAGCGTGAGGAACGTTGCCCTGCCGGCGGCGAACGGCGAGCCCTCGGCTGTGGTGCGCGCCGCATGATGGGCCGGTAGCGCGACGTAACGGTTACTGAGCATCACTCCGTCGAGCAACACGTTCGGTGGCGTGTGTTCGAGGTCGTACCAACGGTTCCAGTCCTCGATCGCATCGAAATCACAATCGAGAGCAGCAAAAATTACGCCAGAAGGTTTCATGCAGAACGTTCTAGCTCACCCCTGTCGACGGTGAGTCGAATCAGTAGTCGTAATAGCCCGAGCTGGTGCTGCTCCCCAAGAGCACGGCCAACACCCAGAACGCGATACCCACGATCGAGAGACCCACGCTGATCCAACCAAGGATCACACCGGCCTTCGCCATTCCTTCGCCTCCGAGCGTTCCGCCCGATGACGCAATCTTCTTCTTGGCATTCGAACCGAGGATGATCGCCGGGATGCCGAGAATAAAACCGCAACATACGAGACTGGCGATTCCGAGAATCATTGCCCAAAGCGCTTCTTGGGCCGTTGGCGCCACGGAACCCATGGGCGGGGCGTATGGAGGCGGCGCATAAGCGGCTGGCGGATAAGCAGGCGGCGGCGTGTACGCAGGAGGCGCCGGCGGTGGCGGCGTCGGGGGTTGGGCCGATTCGGGTGGATACCACTTTCCGTCCGAAGCAATCCACCAACCTGGTCCCTGCGAGGTGTCACTCATTTGCGTCTCCGATTCCGTCTGTAGATGTGGCCGACCCGGCGCCTAACAAAAATCGGGTGGGCCTCATATGCGCCTCACCGAACGCTAATCCGGCGATCGCGGACCGAGCACGCAATTTCAGCTGCAGGCCGGTTGCGATCAGGCACGATACCAAGCTTCGGGCAGGACCACCGTTGGATGTCCGAGGTTGTCGGCGTCGAGCGGATGAGGAAACTCCGTGGCGAATCCGGTTCCGAGATCGAAATCGCGGCGGACAAAGGTCAGTTCGAGAACCTGCGGAACCTGAACTCCGCCGATCCCGACACACAGGCAGCAGTTGTTCGGATGGCTGTGAACGACCACATGCGATTCGAGCAACTTGCCGAACATCGATGCCGCCAGTGCGAAGAACGGGTCTTCGGCGAGTTGCGCGAGGAAATGAAATTCAATCGTCAACACCCGAAAACGACGCAACAGTTCCGGACTCATCGCAATCAGCGATGCGAACTCGCCGCCTTCGATGTCCATCTGCAGAAGGAGGTCGCCGTCCGAGCCGATCCCTTCGGCGGCGAGGGACTCGCTCACCCACTCATCAAGAGTGACCGTGGTGTCGTCGCTGTATCCGCCGATGTATTTCGGCGCGAAGCGGAAATTCGGGTGTTCGGCAGCGGGGCCGGTGACCGTTGCGTCGGCGAGAAACACGACCATCCCGCGCTCGGCACATTCGAGTTCGAAATCCGAACAGGTGCCGACGCCGGGCGAGAAACAGGCCACGATGCCATCGAGAACATCGGGTACGAGATAGCCGCCGTCGGCTTCAGGGCCTACGCGGATGAGATCGGCCTGTACGGGATGCAGAGCGCGGACGAACGCCTCCATCTGCTCGGGTCGCGTGTAGCGGTGAATGGCGAACTTCATGTCGTTCGCGGGATCGTTCGAAGTGGTCGACAAGAGATTCAGCCCTTTTAGTCCGGGAAGGCCGAATCGTAGTCCGGGCCATAAACGGACCGACAAGAGTCGGATGTCGGGCATGGAAGTTTCCCCCCGTAGGGTGGGAGCGCACTCAAGGGGAATTCGAAGGGGATCACGAGTCCCGGACACATCGATACTGCGCTACGAAACTCATGACCATCACCAACGAACGATCCCAAACCTCACTGCGCCAACCGGCGTTTTTCGTGGTCATCGCGCTTCAGTTTGCGCTCGTCACCGTCAACGGATCGACCACCATGGCGCTGCCGGCGATTCGCGATGAGCTTCACGCGAGCAACAGTTCCTTGCAGTGGTACGCCTCGCTGTTCGCTCTCGGTTTTGCACTCGTTCTCGTTCTCGCTGGGCGCCTCGGGGATCTCTTTGGAACCCGACGTCTACTTCTCATCGGCTACGGCGGAGTCATCGTGGCCGGGATCCTCAGCGCACTCGCGCCGACAATTGAAATCCTCCTCGCTGCTCGACTCCTGCAGGGCATTGCCGGCGGACTGGCTGCGCCACAACTCGCGGCGATGATCCAACGTCTGTTCACTGGCCACAATCGCACCCGTGCGTTCGCGGTCTTCCTCATGTTTGCCGGCGGCGCATTCATGGTCGGCCAGTTGTCTACGGGTGCTCTCATCAGCGTCGAACTCTTTGGGATCGGCTGGCGTTGGGCCTACATCCCGTTCATCCCAATCAGTCTTGTGTCCTGGCTGATCGCCATCCGTGTCCTGCCGGCAACCGAGCGAGGCGAGGCGGGTCGACTCGATCTTGTTGGTGCCGTCGTCCTTTCAGGCGTGGCGTTCATGATCATGTTTCCGCTCATTCAGGGCCGCAACATCGGATGGCCGCTCTGGATCTTCGCGATCCTTGCGGCGTCGGTACCCGCGTTCATGTTGTTCCTTCGTTATGAGCGCCGACTCCTACAGAGCGGTGGCGATCCACTCGTCAATCCGGTCCTCTTCGCCATTCCGTCGTTCCGGACCGGCAACATCGTCACTGCGCTCGTTGGCCTTCTCTCCGCTGCGGCTCCGCTCTATCTCATCCTGACCATCCAACTTGGCTTCGGTCGCAACGCGCTCGAGGCCGCCATCCTCACGTGTCCCATGCCGTTCGCGAACATGTTCGGTTCGTTGACTGCATCGTCACTCATGCGTCGATTCGGACGCGGCGCGCTTGCCGCTGGCGCTCTCACCACCATGGCCGCATCGCTGGCCGTGATTATCGCCATCGCCACCCAGGGAGATGGCCTTGCACCATGGCAATTAGTTCCCGGTGTTGCCCTGCTCGGATTCGCGCTCGGCATTTCGATTGCGTCGGGCATGGCGTTCGTGTTGTCTGAAATTCCGGAGTCCTCCGCCGGAAGCGCATCGGGCGTGCAGTCCACCGGGCTTCAGTTGTCGAGCGCCATCGGCATTGCCGTCATTGGCGTGGCTTTCTACGGCGCGATCGAAGACGAGCAAACGATCCACAATTATCTCGATGGTCTTGAGGCCGTCATGTGGGCCACGATCGGACTCACCGTCATCCAACTCCTTTTCGTTCGGTTCCTGCCCAAGCATGAGCGCGTCGAGGGCGAGGAGTTTCAACTCATCGATCCCGAACTGCTGGTCATACCGGACTTCCACGATCATTCAACGCCCGATCGGGCCGAGGCCAGCCACGATTCCGAGCCGAATCGTTAGGTTCAGGAGTTCCAGAGCCGGTCGGCGAGTCCGCTGGCCCGCAGGACGCGTCGTCCGATGGCAGCGCGCACCGATGCTTCAGAACCGAGCAGAGTTACCCGCTTACTGGCCCGCGTGACTGCCGTATAGAGCAACTCGCGCGTGGCGAGGCGCGAGTCTTGGTGGGGCATGACGACAACAACATGCTCGAACTCTGAGCCTTGGCTCTTGTGGATCGTCATGGCGTGCACGGTCTCGACCGAGGAGAGCCGTGCGGGCGGCACGAGTCGAGGTTCGGGACTCGCACTAAACGCAACGCGCACGTTCGGCCCGGCGGTCACCACGACACCGAGATCGCCGTTGAAGAGGTCGTTTGCTCGATCATTGGCCGTTACGAGTATGGGGCGACCGACGTAGAAACCGGTGAGGCGCGCTCCGCCGTCTGCCAACCACTCTTCAAACTGTGCGTTCCAGCGGGTGATCCCGTAGGGCCCGCGACGGTGAGCACACAGCACGCGCACTTTGACCAGTTCGGCCAAGGCGTCGGCCGATCGTCCTTGGCCCGCCAACTCCATCGTGGCGATGGCGGTTCCGAGTGCTTCGGACCTGACGATCGACGCTGCTTCGGTTGACGTTGCCTCAGTCTCGTGCCAACGAAGCGATTCTTCCGACGCGTCTGCGGTGGCGGCGCGAAGAACGTTGATCGCGCCATCTGGATCATCAGCTCGCACAGCGGCGGCAAATTTTCCGATGGCCGAATCAGCGGGGAATCGATGGCTGTTCGTAAGGACCGAGATGCAGTCGGCCAATGGTTCCGCGGGGATCGGTGTTCCATCGACGATCGCGTCGGCCACCGGACCAGCGATGTCGCCGAGAACGGAACCGGCCTCAACGCTCGCCAACTGCCCGGGATCGCCAACGAGAATGACTCGCGCATCTGGTGAGACGGCATCGAGCAACTTGGCCAACATCGGCATCGAAACCATCGACGTTTCGTCGACAATCACAACGTCGTGCACAAGCGGGTTGGATCGATCGTGACGGAAATTCGTCGAATCGGGAACTGCGCCGAGCAGTCGGTGAATCGTGGACGTCTCGGCGCGCTTCATCTGCGCGATCAGCGACTCGGTTCCCGGAACTGAGCCCAGTTCGGCGGCACGACCGGCGATGCTCTCGCCCATGCGAGCGGCGGCTTTACCCGTGGGAGCAACGAGGGCGATACGCAAGGCATCCGCTCCCTCTCCGGTGGTTCCGTCGAGCAAGACCGCGAGCAGGGCTGCGACCGTGTGCGTCTTTCCGGTACCCGGACCGCCGACGATGACCGACAGCGGGCGCGATGCTCCGCGTTCGGCAGCATCACGTTGTTCCGATGACAACGAGAGTGCATCAAAGAGTTCGGCGCGTCTGGTTTCGCTGATCGTCAGCGCGACCGGTTGTTGTGCGGCCCGCCGAGCGATCTCCTCGACAATGCGATTCTCATAGACCCGATACCGCTCGAGATAGAGAAGGTTTCCATCGAGGTGAAGCGGCCGGGGCCGACCGCTCGATTCAATTCCTTCACATGCAACTAGGGGCGACGCGGCGACGTCGGACTGCCAGGCGGCCAGATCGGCGGGCCACGGCAATGCATCAATCTCGACAGTCGGTTCGAGATCGCCGTTGCGTTCGCGTTCGGCCTTGGCCGATTCGTGAACGGTCAGAAGATCGAGACACACGTGACCGTGTCGAGGTGCACGAGATGCAAGCGCGGCGGCCACGACAACGTCGCGATCGTCGGGACCGAGGCCAGCAAGACGAGCAAGAGTCGCGGCGGTGTGCACATCAACGGCGAGAAGCACTCCCGCATCGCGCCACGGTTGGAGTTCAACAACCCAATCGACAGTGGTCATTGGGTCACCTCCGCTGATCCGTGGGCAAAGAGTCGGTCGAGGGCGTCAAGCGCGGCCGTGGGCGGACGCCACCAGAAGACACCGTCGACAGTGGCGCCGGATGCTGATGTTGAGATGGTGTTTTCGGGCACCATGCCGCGAACGAACAGGTACGCCGCACCGAGCAAATGGGTGTCCGGGTTGTATTCGGGGAGTCGGAATCGCAGATAGCGATGCATAGCCACCAGATACAACGTCGCTTGCAGGCCATAGGCGCTGTGATTCATCGCCTCAGCGAGTGATGATTGCCCGTAGTCGCCGGTCTTCAACCAATTCGTCTTGTAATCAGCGATCCAGAAACGGGATTCGGCGTCGATGCTCGTCCGGGCCACGAGATCGATCGAGCCGGTGAGGAGTCCTTCGACATCAACGGCCAGTGCGCCGTTGGCGGCGTCGACGAACCATGGTCGCAATGGATCGGTTTCGTCGAGGTGCTCGAGCATCACGTTGGCCACCGTCGCCGCGTCGATCCGGGCGATCGAGATGTCGAAGTCGAGTTCATTCATTCGGTCGGCAGCGCTGAGGCCGGCGAGTGCTCGATCTCCAAGCGGACCACCGAGCGGGGCCTGTGCTGCCTCGAAGAGAGCAGCGGCAAGATTGTCGGCCGACAGGAATCCGTTTCCGTCGCGCACGGGGCGGTATCGGAGTGCATCTGCGCAAACTTCGCGCAGTTCGGATTCGAGATCCTCTACCGCGAAGTCGACGCGCTCGTAAATGCTGTGAACGAGTGTGCCGAACGCGGTGCCGCCCGCCATTGGCTGCATCCGACTTACTCGAACCTTTGACGGGGTTTCAGTGGCGACGGATGCATCAACCGGGGTGGCGAGTGCGAGTTCGTGAGCCATGTCGACCACTGGCTCGTCGACGCCGCCGATTACCGGAGTTTCAAGCGCGAGTGCTTCGGCCATGGACTTGATGGCACTGAAGGACCAGATGCGCCAACGCGAGTCGAGCTCGCGCGCGGCGATTGCCACCGACAGTTCCGGCTCGGGGCGGGACTCGACTACGAGTTCTACGGGTTCGATGCGGGCCGGCAGCGCGACATGCTCGATGGTGCCTTCCGCCTTAGCCACAAGCGTGTCGAGATGAATGTCTTTCGGGTCACCATCCGTGGCGTGCGCGAGCAAATGGCCGAGTGGAGTTTCCGTTTTCCCTTTCTTCTCCGACTCTGATGCCGCCCACCACATGATCAATCGACTCTGTGCTCGAGTGAGTGCCACGTACAACTGGCGACGGAACTCGCCCTTCTCTTCCTCCCTGGCCGCGTTTGCGACGCCAATGAAGGCCTTTGCCTTCGACTCTTTGGCTAGGAGCTTGTTCGTGTCGATCACCCGCCTGGTTTCCATCCACGCGTGCTTGAGGCCGCGATTGGATCCACCGGTCCAGAGCGTGGGACACAAAACGACGGGCCATTCGAGACCCTTTGCCTTGTGAACGGTTATGACCTTGACGGTGTCGTCGTCGCGATCAATGCGGCGATCGAACAACTCGGACGACGCACTCTCGCCATCCTCGCCATCACCATCGAGGGAATCGAGTGCGGCAAGAAGCAATCCGGGGGTCGTCGGGCGGCCACCAGTGACTCCTTGGAGCAGTTCGACGATGTGATCGAGATCGGTGAGATCGCGCTCGCCACCCACCGTCGACAGGACCCGCTCGGCGAGCCCGTGCCCGCGCAGTGCGGCCAACAGGCGAGGAAGTCCGCCTTCAGTGAGCGCAGTCGCCCAGCCGCGGAAGCGCTCGAACAGTTCGGCCGTCTCGTCATCGGTTAACGCCGCGACTTCGGCAAGGTCGAGGCCGACGAACCAGCCGATCGACGCCGTGCGGACGAGACCAGTGGAGGCGGGACGATCAAGAGCGGCAAGCAGACGGCGCCATTGAGCAGCGGCTTCACTCTCAAGAACCGAATCGTTCGAGCTGCTCGCCGCCGGTATGCCCGCTTCGTTGAGCGCGTTCGCGAATCTGGTTGCATCAGCATTCGACCGGACGAGGATGCCAATGTCGGCGGTTCGCAACGGACGAGTGCCGGATTTCGTCGTGAGTGTTGCGGTGTTCAGAAGTTTCGTCACCTCGGCCACAAGATCGGTGGTGATGAGTGACTTCGCGTCTTCCGATCCGTCGGCCGAGGACGCGATCGATCGAAACTGCACCGGCGCGGTGGTCGCAGGATCAACGCCACTTCCGATACCGAGTCGCGGTTGGAGATTTTTGGGGGCGGCCTTGACTGGTTGGAAGCTCACCGAGGGATCACCGAATTGGTAGCCGGCGAAAAGCGTCTCAAGGGCGTCAAGGAGCGGCTTGTCGGAACGCCAGTTGGTGTCGAGGCCGGCGACGATTCCACCCCGGGCAATCGTGTACTCCCGGGCGGTCAGATACGCGGAAATCTCCGCGGACCGGAAGCGGTAAATCGACTGCTTGGGATCACCGACAAGAATCACGGTGACGGGATTACTGCCTTCAAGGAATGCCGTTCGGAAGATGTCCCATTGCACAGAGTCCGTGTCCTGGAACTCGTCGATCATCACGACACTGAAGCGCTTTCGGAGTTCGCTGATGATTGCTTCGCCCGCCGGACTATGCAGCAACGACCGGGCATCGGTGATGAGACTGTCGAACGTACGGACGCGATCAGTTGTTCGCCGTTCGAGAACCTTGTGAAGAACCTCGTCGACAAGGTCGGCCGCCAGCGCAATCTGTTCGCAACGTGCGGTTGACTTCGCGTCGGGCGGGTCGATGCGCAGCATCTCTGCGTCCGGAATCTTGAGGCGCAGATTCACTGCCTTCAGAAGGTTCTTGTACGGAACGGGTATGGCCCCGGCCGCGGTCGGGCCGTAGGCGGCGATGAAATGATCGGTGGCCACTTCCATGACATCGCTTGACCCGGAACCGATAGGCGAGTCGATTGATGGGCCACTGCCAGTGGCCACAACACGCGTGCAGAAACCATGAATGGTCGAGATGGTGGCCGTGTCGAATTCTGCAAGGGCCTGCCCCACGCGTTCAAGACGTACCCGTCGTTCCGCATCGTCGACCGCACCCAGTTGGAGGAGAACGGGATCGTCGCTCGTTGCATCGGCGCCAGAGAGGTAGGTGACCGCTTCGGCGAGACGGAGTCGGAGCCGACCTCGTAGTTCAGCGGTCGTGGCCTCGGTGAAGGTGACGACGCAGAGTTGCGAGACCAGCACATGACCCTCGGCGATGTAGCGAAGCGCAAGGCCAGCGAGGGCGTAGGTCTTGCCGGTACCAGCACTGGCCTCGAGCATCGTGACGCGATCGGGAAGGGAGCCGTTGATATCGAAGGTCGGCACGACTCCTGGCGTCGCGGCCGTGGTGGGGTTCATCGGCGCCGTCATTCTGAGTCGTCCTCGTCGTCGTCATCGGCAGTCGCACCGACGGAACCGGCCAACACATCGGAAATCTTTTGAATCGTTTCTTCGATAACCGTTGTGTCAGCAAAGGTGCCCCACACGCGATGCGACCAATACGCGAGACGTCCTCCGTACCCATCGCCGATTGGTGGTTCGTTGTCGCGCAACGGGATCTTGCGCAGTTCGTCGAAGTCGACGTCGAACACGAGGTTTGCCCAACGATCGCTGCGCTCCCCTGAGTTTCGGTTCGTGTCCCACGCGTTACGGGCTTCTTTCCAGTCGCCGTCGTGAACTGCTCGCGATGTTGCGGGGAAGAACGGAACCGCGTCCGAACGGGAGCGCTCCCAGAAATCGGTCATGAATCCCAGAATGATTTCGGCATCTGCTTTCGAGCGCAGGCTCAATGTCTGCACTGCGAGTTTGTCGTCTTTCGGTGAACGACCGATCGTGACCGATTGCCACGATTGGGTTGGATCGTGCAGGGTGAGAGCGGCGAGGCGCACCCATGACACCAGCAGGTCACGATCCTTAAGACGGGATGCCGTCACCGTGATCACCTTGTTGCCAACTACCCCGGGGATCGTGCCCTCGAACAAAATCGTTCGGTCGGTTGCTTCCCGTTCCAACCGAACCGCAATCGGTTCCGGTCGCCAGGGCGCACCTTGCAACGCGTTGACAAGGAGAACCCGCAGACCGTCGATCCGAGCCGATACTCGTGCCATCACGGTGTTCCCGAACGACAGCGGCGGCACTGCCCCGCGGGCCCGTTCGACTTCCGACCACGCGACAGCATCGTCGGGGCCCCAGTCATCGCCCGCTTCGAGTCGCTCGCTCAGAAGCGCGTTGGCGAGTGACCATTCGTCGAGACCGTATAGGTCGAGTTCGATGGCATCGCGCAGATCGTCGTCTTCCGTAAGCACGGTGAGACCAAGACGAGACTTGAGTAAAACCTGGGCTGGGTTGCCGCCGACTGCCGCGAAATCAGTAATCGACACGCGCTCAATGAGTGCGTCTGCCGGAAGTTTCGGCGGTTCCAGCGACTCCGCTGTACCTGCCACGCCGTCGTGATGCTCCCGGCGAGCCATCGCCGCCGCTAGTGCACCCCGATCGAAACTCCACGGTCCGTCGATGCCAAGCGCTCCTGCTTCGAGTGCTGGCTCTGACCACGCTTGGCGCGGATGTGATGTCGTCAGCGCCGCAGACATTCGTGTCGTACCAGCACCATCGACGCG
>CAMCTY010000035.1 GCA_945878725.1 Bifidobacterium breve
GGAGATCAAATTCATGCTCGAAGAACACCGCCAAAATTACAACCACTACCGACCCCACAGCGCCTTGGCCTATAAAACTCCAGTCGAGTTCGCTAACGACTGGCGAAACGAAAACCCAGTACTAGTCTCAAATCAGGTGGACCAGTAAACGGGGTCCAGGACAATCGACTGTCGGACATGGCGACGATGCTCGGAGATGACACCACGTGGGTGGCGGAGATGACCGCACTCCTTGATGGGTTTATCGACGACGAGTTGTAATCACCACGTAATTGGGCCGGTCGTTGCGACAGCCCGCCCTTCTGACCGAACACCCTTTGGAACCATGTCCACCGCGACGTCGCTCCAGAGTGCGCGCAGTCGGTAATGGGGAACTCTCGGGAAGAGGTGGTGCACCGCGTGATGATCATGTCCGCGGATCAAGAAGCGAGATCCGGGAAAGACGGCGATCCGCGTATCCACGTAGCGGCCGACTTTGTTGGCCGGATGGTGCGGGTACCAAGCGAAGACGAACAACAGCCACAACGCCTGCATCCGAGCCGGGATGTACCAAAGCAGCAATGCCGGCCAGCCGAACCCGGTCGCGAACGCGAGTACAAGGATCAGTGTGGAGATTGCCCAGAACTTGAGTTGGCGCAAGCCGGCCTGCCGGTTTCCTTCGTCGGCGCGCATGGAACGCTTCAGTCTGTTCGGGAGCAGTCTGCGCGATCCCGGAAGGAATGCGAATACGGGCAAGAAGGTTGCGAGTACCACCTGCGAGAACCACAGACCGGGGAGGGTTATCAGAGAGCCGGCAGTGAAATGGTCTGGGTCGCGTTCAGGATCGTTGGTGTGCGCGTGATGGCGCATGTGTGATGAGCGATGCGCCTTGTAGGAGAAGCACAGTGGAATGGCGCACAGCATTCCGATGAGATCCTGTCCCCAAACGCCGGTGGTGTTGCGACCCCAAATGTTGCCGTGGGCTGCTTCATGCATAGGCATATAGAAGGTGGATGCCACGACCGTGTTGATGATCAGGCCGACCCACAGAGAGATGATGCCGGAGACTCCGGCGACGATGACCCCGACCCACACGATGGCAGCAATCGCGAATTCGATGACGACGCGCGGTTCAAAACCACTCCAGTAGGGAGCGGCAAACGTTCGTTCTGAACGAAGAGCAATCCGCCGCTCGTCGCGTGATCCACTCATGGTTTCAGCGGTCATTTGTTTGGTCCGTCATCGCTTCAATGCTGCTTGCGGGTTCCCACATCGTGACGGCACGCGGCGGTAACTGAAGGGCGATATCGCGAACGGCCTTGCGATGTGCAATTCGCCATCCGTCAGTTGTCCGGTCAAATCGATCGATGTAGCGCAGTGCGCTCGTGGGTCTCGTTCCTCCATCAACGGTGTCGTCGAGATATTCGTGGATGGCGAGGCAATAGGTTTCGACGGTGGCGCTATCGCCGTTAACCGTGCATTCGTGATTACCCATGAAGTGCTGCGTGTGGTTGTAAAGCTCTCCCATGGCGGAATCGATGATTGCGGCGACGTCGGCGATGGGTGTCGTTGGCGACACGGGGAGCAGATCGCTGTAGTCAACGAGTGCACCGGGCACGAAACAGTCGACGAGCGAGACAAAATCCCGACGATCGGCACTATTGAAATAGCGGGTGACGACATCGCGGATCTCTTGGCGGTCAAGGAGCAATCGAAGGTCTGGATCCATGGGGCAACGGTAGGCCTTGATGGCCTCCGGTGTCTTCATGAATCGCTCCGTGCCCCAGGTTCAGGCTTGTTTGTTCGACATCGCCTAGAACTAGCTCGTGGCTTTCCGGAATCGAATCGATATCGAACAGGCGATAGAGGCTGCGCATGATGGTGCCGAGTCGCGCGGCGATCCGTCATATCGCGATCCCCGCACGGGCTATCAGGTGTTCACCGCGGCGACGTTGCGCAGCCGGGGCTCCTGCTGCGGGAGTGGCTGTCGGCATTGCCCATGGCCAGCGGAAGAACAACGTCGATCCGGACGTCGAAGCATCACGAATCCAGAGTCGCAGTAGAGGGAAATCTGATTGACTTGGGCATGACTTCTGTTGCTGATGCCCTCCGGACCACCTACAACTCGGGCCTCACTCGTCCGTTGGCGTGGCGTCGAAACCAACTCGAGCAGATGATCAAGATGCTCGAGGAGAATGAAGCTGAGTTCCTTGACGCTCTAGCTACCGATCTGGGCAAGCCAGCTGTCGAGGGTTTCATCACCGACATCGCATTCGTCACCGGCGAGGTCAAGTCGATGATCAAGAATCTGAAGAAGTGGAATCGCCCGCAACGGGTGTCATCGCCAATCGTGACGTTTCCAGCCCGGTCGCGGCTGATCCCTGAACCGCTTGGCGTGGTGCTGGTCATTGCGCCATGGAACTACCCGGTGCAACTCCTGCTCGTTCCCGTGGCGGGCGCAATCGCCGCAGGCAATGCCGTCGTGATGAAGCCATCTGAGGTCTCGATTGCGACCTCAGCGCTTCTTGGCCGACTCGTGCCCAAATACATGGATACGTCGGCGGTGGCCATTGTCGAAGGCGGTGTTCCGGAGACCACCGACCTACTCGAGCAACACTTTGATCACATCTTCTACACAGGCAACGGAACCGTCGGCCGCATCGTTATGGCCGCTGCCGTGAAACACCTCACTCCCGTAACACTCGAACTCGGGGGGAAGAGCCCCGTGATCATTGATGCTTCGGCGAATCTTCGTGTCGCGGCCCGCCGCATCGCCTGGGGAAAGTGGCTGAATGCTGGTCAGACGTGTATCGCCCCGGACTATGTGATGGTTGACGAGAAAGTGAGCGACAGGTTCATTGACGAACTACGCAACGCAATCACCTCGTTCTTTGGTGATGATCCGCAGTCGAGCGACAGCTATGGGCGAATCGTGTCGCCGCGTCATTTCGATCGTCTCAGTGCGTTGATGAGCGGTGGGACCACCGTCATCGGTGGTGAGACCGATGCCGATACCCGTTACATCGCTCCGACAGTTCTCGCTCAGGTTGATATGGACTCGCCGTTGATGGACGAGGAAATCTTTGGCCCGTTGCTGCCGGTCATACCGGTGGCCTCGCCCGGCGAAGCGATCGCATACGTCAATGCGCATCCGCATCCGTTGGCGCTCTACGTGTTCTCTGAGGACAAGTCGGTTGTCAGGAATGTGCTTGCCGGAACGACTGCCGGAGGCGTGACGGTCAACGGCACGATTCTTCACCTGACGAATCCCAACCTGCCGTTCGGTGGCATCGGTGAGAGTGGGATGGGTGGCTATCACGGCAAGTCCGGGGTGCGGTTGTTCCAACACCTCAAGCCCGTGTTGACACGCGGAACGCGTATGGATCCGTCGATCGCCTACCCGCCGTACACCGAACGCAAGGCGAAGATCTTCCGCAAGGTGCTTTGAGATTGGTTTACATCGTGAACCGGATCGCGGGATCGTCTGAGCAACCGCGACGAACCTAAGGTTTCTGCATGGCCCCAGTTGTCGAGTCTCTCTCCGAGTTGCGCCGTCCATCACGGTTTCTGGCAATCGGTCTATTGGTGGCGTTGCTGGCGCTGGTCGCTGCGTCGTGCTCGTTCCCGAAAGCTGGCGTTCCCGGACCCTCGTCATCGGGCCAGGCGCCGGCCGCAGTGCCGGTTTCGGATCAGAACAACGTCAGCCCTTGGGCCGCTCTCGATCGGCTCGGCCGCTGGAATGGTTCCACATTCGTGCCTGTCGCCGCTGGTTCCATTCCGACCGGCAACCTGATCGTGATGACGCATGGCTGGGCAGTGGGCTGGCTCCAGACCTACGAACAACTCCAGTCGAACTCAACGCAATTGGTGGCCTACTGGGATGCCGGCATGGTCGATGCCCAAGGAGCCGCTCTCGCGTCAGGGTTCGAGGCACTTGCCGCGTCGCTTCAGAAAGCGGATCCGAGCTCAACGGTTCTCATGTTCACCTGGGTCGATCAGTCGGCAACCGACGTGAGTGCATTTGCGGCCTACGCGCCAGAGCGCGCCACGGAAGTCAACGGTCACCGAATGGCAACAGCGATTGATCAGGCGCTGGTGCCGGGTTTTGTTGCTGGCGGCGGGCAGGTGCATCTGATCGGACACAGCTTCGGTGCCAACGTGGCAACCACGGCCGCGTTGGCGCTGTCGGCGGCACCGCGACAGCTGACCCTGTTTGATTCACCGGAAGTGAACCTCGCCCGTATTGCCGGTGCGAAGAACGACCTCCGTTACAAGCTTCCTCGGCTCAACATTGGTCGCGCGGCGGGACAGACATTCGTGGACAATTACATCTCGCTTGTCGGCGAGCGTTTCTCGGTTTTCCCCGGACTTGAAGGCGTAGTTGATGTGCAGCTCGCCCCTCCCACTGCAGACAATGGGGGACAGAAGCACGAGTTCGCGATTGGTTGGTACACGGCATCGGCATCGGTCACGAACCCGACCGAGGGGTACGGGTGGTCGCCGCTGATCGGCGCGAACAACATGAACGTCGGCACCTACTGGGTGCAGAATTCGCCGACTGATGAACTCGGTCTCACACAGGTGCAAGGTCCTCCCGCACCGTCGGTGTCCAACGAGATTGCGTTGGCGGCCCAACCCCTCGTGGTCCCCGGTCAAGCCGACAACCTCAACGCAATTCGCGTATCTGGTGCCGGAATTGTCACCTCAAACCTGTCGTTCGTAACCGACGAGGATTCGCTTTGGCTCACGTTCTCTGTCGACCTTCGCGGTCGGCCGGGCGACACGCTGCAGCTATTTGTCGACGGGCGCCAACGTTCGATCGCAGCGGTGGCTGACGATGGAATGAATCCAGCCGGTCAGTTCGTCATTCTCTATGACATTGAGCCGGGCACGCATGTGCTCACGACGACGTTGGGTGGCCCGACTCCGGACACGGCCGCCGATGCATCGACTTCCGCAGTTGTGAGCGATCTGCAGATCGTGTCGACCGCCAACATCACCAGAAACGTTGAGCCAAGCGACGCCCGACGACTAGCGACGTGGGCTTTCATCCTGCTCATCGTGACATTGGTGATGATGATCGGACTCACGATTCTTCTCGTGGTTTGGATTGTGCGCCGAGTCCGTCGCCGACGTCGCGAGTTGAACGACTGAACGTTCAGTTGTCGAGATCGTCGAGTGAACTGAGATCAGCGGGAACGTCGATGGCGTGAAGTTGCAGCACCTCGAGTGAAATGACTTCGAGAGTGCGCTCGTTGGTCGATGCCAGGACCACGGGAGCTGCTGAGCCGTCCTGATGGGCCCGCAACCAGTTGAGGGCAGTGACACACCAGCGATCGCCGGGGACGAGGCCGGGGAAGCGATAGGCGGGCATCGGGGTGCTCAGGTCGTTACCGATGCTGCGCTGGTGTTCGAGGAACTCTGATGTCATGACGGCACAGATCGTGTGCCGCCCTTGATCGTCGGGTCCCGTGCTGCAGCATCCGTCGCGGTAGAACCCGGTGACGGGATCGGTGCCACACGGCTCGAGTGTCTCGCCCAGAACATTCTTCTCGGTCATGGGACAAGTATCGCCGCAATTGTCGCCAGAACACCGATTGTGATGGACCGATAGTGTCGGCATCAGTTCGCAACGATGGGGGATCCAATGGCGGAGCACGAAGCATTGTCCAAGAAGGACGAGTTCTTCGGACACGGCATCGTGGGTGATCCCTACCCAAGCCTTATGGAGATGGCCGGTCGTTGCCCAGTGCATCCGGGCACGATGTCGAGCAACTTCGGAATGGTTGGGGCCGAAGACATTCTGTTCCCGGACGTGGACCAAGTCATCGTGCTCTCGTTTGATTCGGTTGAAGCCGGGTTCAAGGACGTCGCAAATCTCTCGTCGTGCTGGTACGAACCGAGTCTCGGAGCGATGATCGGCCGCACGATCATCGAGATGGATCCGCCCGAACACGGTCGCCATCGACAACTGATCCAGGGGGCGTTGACGAAGAAGGAGATGGAACGCTGGGAGGACGACTTCGTCCGCGGCATCGTCGACACCTCGATCGATGACTTCATTGCCTCGGGCCAAGCTGAGCTAGTCGCCGATTTTGCTCTTCGATATCCGTTGCGAGTGATCGCCGCAGCTTGCGGCCTTCCCGACGCCGATGTCGATTTGTTCTACGGCTGGGCTGCGCTGCTCACCAACGTGAGCGTGTCGGCCGAGGAGCGCCTCGCCGCTGCCGCTGATTTTGGCGCCTATCTCCAGTCCGTCATCGACGAGCGTCGGGTCACACCCGGTTCGGATCTCGTGAGTCACCTCGTACGTGCCGAGTTCCGTGACCAGTCAGGTCATAAGGCGCTGGATGATGACGAGATTGTGGCGTTCTTGCGCCTGCTTCTTCCCGCTGCTGCGCAAACCACCTATCGCACGCTCTGCAATCTTTTGTTTGGTCTGCTCACTCATCCCGATCAGCTCGCCGAGCTCAGCGCCGATCATGGGCTTATCGCCCAAGCCATCGAAGAGGGACTTCGGTGGGAGCCGCCACTCATGTCCTTCGGCCGCATGGCCGTTGCCGATACGGAGATCGATGGCGTTGCGATTCCCACGGGGACGCCAGTGAATCTCGTTGTCGGCGCAGCCAACCATGACCCTGGTCGATGGGACGATGCTGACAAGTTCGATATCTTCCGGCCGCCGCAGCCCCATCTGGCCTTTGGTTCGGGTGCGCATGTCTGTCTCGGCATCCACTTTGCCCGGATGGAACTTCGTGTGGCTATGGAACAACTGTTGACTCGTCTTCCGGGATTGCGTCTTGCTCCCGATGCGGGCGAAATTTCAATCTCTGGTCTGGGTCAACGCAGCCCCGCCACTCTTCCTGTTGTGTTTGATTCCCTCACTAAAGAAATGAGTCACCGATGACCGCAGCTGATCTTGTTATTCGTGGTGGCCGAATCGTGGACGGTACCGGCTTCGCCTCATTCGTCGCCGACATTGAAGTTCGCGATGGTGTGATCACTCGGATCGGACATTTCGCGAGCGACGCCAAACAAGTGATTGACGCGACTGGAATGATCGTGGCCCCCGGTTTCATCGATATTCACACGCATTACGACGCGCAGGCTCACTTTGAACCAACGATGTCGCCATCGTCATGGCATGGCGTCACGACGGCGATGATGGGCAACTGTGGCTTCACCATCGCTCCGGCTGATGCCGACGGTGTGACCTGGCTGATCGGAATGCTGTCTCGGGTAGAGGGCATGGAAGTCGATGCGCTCACAATTGGCGTGGACTTCGCCGGTGGAACCTACGGGGACTTTCTCGACGGCCTTGAAGGCCGGGTCGGGATCAACCTTGCCGGATATGTCGGGCATTGCGCTGTACGTCGGTTGGTTCTCGGTGCCGATGCATCGCTTCGGGCCGCCACCCCTGACGAGATCTTTGCGATGGCTGGACACGTGCGGGCCGCGATGCAGGCCGGGGCAATTGGGTTCTCGACGTCACAACTCGACATCCATGCTGATCATGAAGGAAACCCTGTCCCGTCGAACCTCGCCGAGTCCGACGAGATGATTGCTCTGTGCGCAGTGATCGGGGAGTTCGACCACGGCGTGATCGAGTTCCTGCCCCGTTCCGGTTCGGCTGGGTTCGATGACGCCGATCGCGCCCTTCTCCTCGCGATGAGTGAGGCATCGGGATTCAAACCGATCAACATCAATCCGCTGACGCTCTTTCCCGGCAATCCCGAGGGTCACCGCCGTGTTCTCTCGTTTGTCGAAGAGGCGGCGCTTGACGGACATCGCATCCACCCAATGTTCATGATCAACGTCAAGGGAATCCATTTCTCACTCGACTCAACGTTTGTGCTCGACGAGATGCCGACCTTTCGGCGAACGCTCACGCTGCCGATGGCTGACAGAAAGATTGCGCTGGCCGATGAAGCGAACCGCGTGGCGATGCGCGCCGAGTTCGCCGATCCTGAAGGCCGCTCGTTGTTGTTTGGATGGGACGAGGTTCGCGTTGCATCCGTCAACGATCCAGCGCTCGCTGCGGCGGTGGGCGCCAGCGTTGCTGATCTTGCCGCAGCCAAGGGAGTGGATGGCGTCGATGCACTCTTGGATCTCGCACTCGCCGATGAACTCGAGACGGTCTACGTCTGGAAGCGCCATGCTGACCCGGCGATCTGGGATGCCACCAAGGAAATCATTCGCCATCCCATGTCGATGGCTGGCTCTAGCGACGGCGGCGCCCATCTGTTGACGTTCTGTGGTGCCGATTACACGACTCGTACCATCACCGACTCAGTTCCTGAAGTGATGACGCTTGAACAAGCGGTTTCCCGTCTAACACTGCAACCCGCGCGCCTTCACGGCCTCTGGGACCGTGGTGTTCTTGAGCCTGGGAAAGCCGCTGACATTGTCGTCTTCGATCACGACGAACTCGGTGTCGACGCGATTTCCTTGCAGCGCGACTTCCCTGCCGGTGCACCCCGACTGGTGTTCGGTGCCCGTGGTTACAAAGCGGTCATCGTGAACGGTGAACCGTTGTTCCTCGACGGCGAGCACACCGGCGCACTGCCGGGAAAGATCCTTCGACCTACTGACGCTTGAAATTCGTCGACTGGATGAAGATTCCCTCGGCGCGGGCGGTGACTTCACCATTGAACGTGATCGTCCCGACCGTGAATACTTTGCGGCCTTCGGTGCGGTCAATCCATGCTTCGAGCACGAGATCAGTTTCGATAGGGGTCGGTCGCTCGTAACGGATCGACAGGGTTCCGGTGAATCCTCCGAGTCCATGACAGACGTTGGTCGCACCGAGCAGTTCGTCGAATACAAGCGCGATGATTCCGCCGTGCACCATTCCCGGGGGGCCGTTGTATTGCGCTCCGAGGTTGGCTGTCGCATGCATGCGTTCACCGTCGAAACCGAAATCAATCGGAGGTGCGATTGGGTTGAGCGGTCCAATTACGGGACTAAACGGAAAGAACCGTTTTGGGTCTTTGGCGTGATCGGTTCCGCTCGGTCCGTCGGGTCCGATCCGGCCCTGCATCGGCATGCCGTCGACACGGTGTTCGGCAAGAAGCGCCGCCGCCTCGGCGACCAATGCTGCAGCCCGGTCAAGGGTTTCGACCGGCGCATCGGCACGTCGCAGCGACGTGATGAGCGATCGGGCGGAGTCGGCGACCTTCTCGGCGGCTGCTTCTTCAGCAACAGCCCAACCGGCGGTGACCCAACCTGCCTCAGATTCGCTCACGCGTTGTATCCGTAGCCCTCAGTCTGTACGCGAGAACCGGGAAGACCTGGTTCGAGGCGACCAGCGAGCCAACCGCCGTCGACAACAAGTTCAGTGCCGGTGATGTAGCTCGCATCAGCGCTGGCCAAGAACGCAACCGCACGGGCGATCTCGTCGGGGTAGCCGATGCGGCCGATCGCTTGCTGCTGGTAGGGCATCGTTTCGAGGATCGGGTCGTTGATCGGATTGCCCATGATCGTGTTGACGCCACCAGGGTGCACCGAGTTCACACGGATGCCGTACTGACCCCATTCCATTGCCGCCGTCTTCGTCATTCCGCGGATGGCGAACTTCGATGCGGTGTAGGAGATGAGGCCGTTCTTGGAGGCCATACCGTCGATCGAAGAGATGTTGACGATGGCCCCTCCGTCGGATTCTTTGAGAAGTGGCAGTGCTGATTTCATTCCGAGGAAGCAGCCGACCTGATTGACATTGATCACGGACATGTAATCGGCAAGCGATGTGTTTTCGATCGCGGCGGGACGGATGATCGCGGCGTTGTTCACGAGAGCGTCGAGGCGACCGCCATGAGCTCGAGCGGCGTCCATTGCTTTGGCCCAGTCGGCCTCTGCGCTGACATCAAGATGCACGTAACGGGCGGCGGCACCGATATCGGCGGCGACGGCTTCGCCTTCGGCATCGAGCACATCAGCGAGAACAACTGACGCGCCTTCGGAGGCGAAAAGCCGAGCTTCGGCCTCACCCTGACCACGTGCTGCGCCTGTAACCAGAACGACCTTGCCGTCGAAGCGACCCATGATTTTCCCCCGATGTCGATGTGGTCCACGCCCGGAGTTCCGGACCGCCTGATTGTAGGACAAGACAGATAGCTCGTATCCGGCTCCTCCATCTCCTGTAGTTTTTTGTCACCCTCCAACTCGGAGCTATTAGCTGGAGGACTTCATGGCCGCAGATCTCATCCTGACCGCCCGTTCAATCATCACCATGGAACCTGATGCACCGCGGGCAACTGCCGTGGCGATCAACGGCGCTGACGGCACGATCGCCGCCGTCGGAGATCTCGAGACCTGCAAGAACGCGCTTCCGTCGGCGCTGGTTAAGGACCTTGGCGACGTCGTCCTGATGCCGGGGTTCATCGAATCGCATTCGCATCCGGTGCTCTCGGGGATGATGACGCAGAAGCCGGCTCACTGGATTGCTCCCTATGTCGGATTTCCAACATGGGCGGACGTTGTCGCTGAGTTCAAGCGCGTCGACAAGGAAACGCCGGTTGGCGAAGCGCTCATCTTCAATGGCCTCGACCGACTCCTCCACGGCTGTGAATCACCGACGGCGACAGTTCTCGATGGAATCTTCGGTGAGCGCGAAGCCATCGTTGCTGACAACTCTGGTCATGCCGTGTACTGCACTACGTCAGCGTTGAAGAGCCTCGGTTGGATCG
>CAMCTY010000036.1 GCA_945878725.1 Bifidobacterium breve
TGTCCTGAAGGACTTGTGCTCGGGCAGTTCACCACGAGCAAGAACAACAACGCAGGCCTCCAAGCGCTCGGCATGGTTTGTTATCCCGTGACGGCTGAGGGGAACTCGACTGGCACAGGAAATCAGACGCTCCACGTGAAGGACATGTATCAAAACGGGCAATGGTGGAAGGGTTGCGGGGACGGTGAATTGGCTATAGGTCTTCAGGCGTACGACTCCGACAGATCCATCAAGAACATCGGACCCATCTGTGCCAAATTCCCCTCGGCAACCGGTGCTTACGCGCCGAACATGGTCCTTCAGAACTCAACTGAACTCTATAACTCCACAGCACTGCAAGGCAAGCACGGAAACAAGTCGTATATTTGCCCAACCGGGCAGTGGCTCGTTGGCATTCAGGCCCAAACGAGCTCGGATCGCGTGCACAAAATCAATCAGGCAATCTGCCAATCGTGGAACCTGCAAACCGCATCTGGTTTTGTTAGCGGCGGCGGGATTGTCGGACAGCCGAACCTTTCGTTCGGGTGGAAAGTGGTGAACGGGTTCCTTGTGGGGCCGGGCGTCAACCTGGCGAACAAGGATCTTTCGGGAGCGAATCTCTCGGGAGTGAACCTTGGCGATGCCAACCTTGCTGGAACCAACTTGACCAATGCGAATTTGGACTACGTCCGTTCAAACGGAATTACTGGCAGCCCGACTCTGCCGAGTGGCTACGGAATTCGGCGTGGTCACTTGCTGGGCCCGAAGGTTTCTCTCCACGGTGCAAATCTCGATAACGAGAGCTTTACGGAGTGGAACATGTCAGGCGCTTCGTTCGTAAATACGAATCTGTACAATGTGAACTTCTCCAACGCGACTCTTTCAAATGCGTTCTTTGGGCACTATTCGACGGACATGAGATACGTGAACTTCTCCAGCGCCAGCCTGACCGGTGCGGATATGTCATACCGCTCTTACAACGTCGGCCAAAATCTTTCATCTGCAAACGCCACCAACGCGCTCTTCATCCGTACGGATCTCGATGGTGGCAACATAAGCGTTGCTTCCACAACTCTCTACCAAACGAACTTCACGGGTGCCACCATCGCGAATTCGGGGCTGACTGGGAATTTCCGCACCGTCACCTTCTCTAACCCCTCGAGAGATTTGGGTAGTGGTAATTACACCTATGACACCCAACGGTTCGCGACTGGGAAGTCCGTTGATTCATCCGGACGCATCATCCCATAGTCCGGTAACCGGGAAACAAAACATGCCAAAACAAAGGGATTTTCTCATGAATCACGGAAGAACAATCAAGCGGCTGGGTGCAGTTGCGTGCGGCGTTCTTCTTGTTGTTGGTTCATTCCCAAGCGTCGCTGGCGCTTCGGGCACACGGAATGTTTTCGGTCAGCCGACGCCAAGCCACGAACCTCTGACGCTCGATCCCGGAACACCGGGAAGTCTTGGTGCGCTTCTCGATAGTCCAACGCAACCAGTCCTAAACGCTGAGGGCGACTTGTTCATCACGAACTTTGGCGATGGCAGTACCGGCGGAATCACGGTCGTCCCGGGAGACTCAACCACGTCGGTGTATGGCCAAGCGGTGACTCCGAATCAGCCGGTGGCGTTGAACCCAGGCGACCCGACACTTGATTCACTTCTTGATAATCCTTGGGGCGCTGCTGTTAGTGCTCAGGGCGATCTTTTCATCGCGAACTTTTCGTATCTCGGTCCGGGCAGTGTGGTGGTGATCCCTGGGTCTTCGACGACGTCGCTCTTCGGGCAGTCGGTTACTCCCAACCAACCGGTTGAGCTCAACCCGGGAACGTCAACGACGTTTGCTTCGCTAGTGAACGGCCCGTCGGGAATCGCATTCGATTCAACCGGCAATCTGTTTGTCGCAAACTTCTCCGATGGATTGATCTTGGCGATTCCGAGTTCGGGGACGACCTCGCTCTACGGCCAGTCGGTCACGCCCAATGAGCCGATTGCGTTAGATCCAGGAACACCGGGCAGTCTCGCGAACCTCGTGACCCAGCCAGGATCGCTTGCCATCGGTGCCCACGGTGACCTCTATATATGTGACTACATGGCAGGCAACCAGATCACGGTGATTCCTTCGCCGACTACTTCAACGGTCTTTGGTCAGACCGTGACGCCCAATCAGCCCACCACCCTTGACCCGGGCACACCGGGAACACTGAGTGGCCTCGTAGCTTCCCCATTTGGTTTGGCGTTTGATGCGTCTGGTGACTTGTTCATCTCAAGCAGCGACGGCATTTCGAGTAACCAAATCATCGTTGTGCCAAGCGCGTCAGCAACCTCAATCTTTGGGCAGATCGTGACGCCTGAGGTTCCTTTGGTTCTGGATCCGGGGGCGGCCGGCAACCTCAGTGACCTCCTTTATGAACCTAACGGAATGACCTTCGATCACCATGGAGATCATCGCCATGGTGATCTTTTTGTTGTGAACTACAACAGCAACACAGTGACCGTCATTCCTGCCGAGACTGTTCCCGACCCTCCAACCGACGTCGTTGCGGTTCCAAGCGATGGCCAGGTCCTGGTGTCGTGGAACGCACCGCTTGACACTGGCGGACCCGATATTTCCGGCTACACCGCAACCGCATCGCATGGGGGAGCGTCGTGCGCATCGACGACGACCTCTTGTGTGATTGTCGGTCTGACGAACGGTGAGACCTATTCGATCACGGTGACAGCAACCAATGCAGTTGGAACGTCTAAACGTTCGAAGGCGGTTTCCGTGACAATCGAACTTGTGCCTGCGTTTACGGGCTGAACCTTCGTCTGCACACCTCTGAACATGCCGGGGGTTTGGGGCCCGAGGTACTGCTGTTCTCGGGGACTCGAGCCTGCTGGTCATAGCCGAAACAAACCGGTACTACGAAGGTCATACTTTTGGTATCCTTTCGGTATGAAGATCAGCATGAGTCTCCCGGATGAGGACGTCACATTCCTCGATGCTTATGTAGAGGAGAAGGGCCTGGCGTCGCGTTCTGCCGCTCTCCACAAGGCCGTCCGTCTCCTGCGAGCAAGTGGACTGGGCTCTGCCTATGAGGCCGCTTGGTTGGAGTGGAGCGAAGGTAGCGAAGCGCTGTGGGATGGCACAACGAGCGATGGACTCAGCTAGGTGCATCGCGGCGAAATCTATTTAGTCAACCTTGATCCCGCGAGAAGCGGAGAGGCGAACAAGCAGCGACCAGCGGTGGTTGTTAGCAATGACGGAGCCAACGGATCAGCCGAGCGGAGCGGCCATGGGGTGATCACCGTCGTGCCGGTGACTTCGAACACTGCTCGAATTTTTCCCTTTCAAGTTTTGCTTCCGGCCGTCGCTACTGGGCTGCAGGCTGACTCCAAGGCGCAGGCCGAGCAAGTTCGCGCGATTTCTATAGATCGAATTGGGGCGGCACTAGGCGAAGTGCCTCACGCTCTGATGGAAGAGTTGGACGAAGCGCTTCGGCTCCACCTAGCGCTCTGAGATCTATTTCGGTGCATCCGGAAACGCTCGATGTCACGACGGAGGATTCCGAAGTGCTGGGTATGGCCTTTCGTGGACGCAACTTTCCTCACCCAATCTCAGCCGATCCGGTCGCACCCGCATTTACTGGTTGATTTTCGCCGCAGCGATCGGGCCAAGGCTATGGGGATCGCTACGAGAGACCCATCGCGAAGAAATCAAGTTGCCAGAGGGATTGGAAGACTTCTCGGCACATCTGTGTGAGTTTCTCGCGTGGCTCGCGCGGGAATGAACCGTTGTCGGCGGCGATGGAAATGATCTCGTCGATGGTGCGTCGACCATCAACAAGTTCGACGAAAGCAAGTTGCACCGAATCGAGCCCAAGCGTCCAGTCGTATCGCGCGAGTTGGTCGCCGACGAGGCGGCTGCGGTAGCGGAACTCGGGGATGAACCTGGTGAAATCATCCGCGAAAAAGTCAATGACGTACGAACGCACCGGGCGACTGGTGTGGCAAGCGGTGAAGAAGTGGCAACCGTTGCGTGAGTTGATGCGCTCCATGGTTGACCACTGCTGTTGTTGCGACAGATGCGAAACGGAAGTCTGGAATTGATCGCCAGAGTTGAGTGGTGCGTAGTACGAGGACTTGAGCATCCACTCTTGGAACACGAGGCCAGCATCGGCGACAAGTTCGAGGCATTCGTTCACGGTGTAGGAGCGGTCGCGGCCGTGCAGGAAGGTGTCGACCAGACCGGCATCGAATCGCAGGTCTGGAGCGATCTCGAGGTACGGCCCGAGTGGATGGCCCGGAGGTAGTACGGCGAGCGCTTCACGGACGATTGCTATCGAACGCTCGTCTCGGCCAAGTCCGAGTTCTCGGAAAACCGACTGCATCATCTCGACACCAAGTCGTCCATAGGTTGCGTACAACATGATGCCGATGACGCCATTGGGACGAAGTGCGCCAGCCAGCGATTGCAAACCAATCAGCGGATCGGCGAGGTGATGCAAAACGCCGCTCGAAACGATCAGATCGAAACTCTTGTTCAGCGAACTGAGATTCTCTATGGGAAGTCGATGCAGTTCAAGATTTCCGAGGTTGTAGGTGTTCTTTAGATAGAGGTGGTGATCAAGTGATGACTGGCTGACATCGATCGCCACAACTTTCGCATCAGGGTTTGCGTAGGCGAACACCGCTGCCTGATTTGTTCCGCAACCAGCAATCAAAATGTCGAGGTCACTGACATAGTCGCGATCGGGCCAAAACATTCGTGAGGCAATGCGTGGGTCGAACCATTGCCAGTTATCGGCCATCCAGCCCGGAAGATCAAGAATGGGTTCGGGGTACACCCATTTCTCGTACTGGCTCGAGACAACATCGCTCAGTGGATCAAAGGCCATGGGGAAACTCTTCCTGAGTTTGCCGAACGGGGCAACCTTCGATTGCGAGAGCGTTTATCGGGAGACACGGAGTGGAGCAGCAGTGGTGCGGCCCACCTCGCCCAGTTCTGGCCCGCGCTAGCGTTCTCCGGGGAGGGAAAAGGTGGCCATGTTAGGAACGCAGAATGGCCGCTACCCATCGGCTTCGGAACTCATGGCCCAGGCTGTCGACGCGTCAGGCCTCGAAGACTTTGGCCCTGGGGACTTCGTCGAGGGTCTCGAGCAATTATTGGTGAGCATCGAGCACGACGCAGAGTTCGATGCGTCGGTCGATAGTGCTGTGATGGGATTGTTGCGCCGACGACTTGAGAACCGACTGCATCTTGAGGCTTGGTTGGCGGCGCATCCGGAGACGCTCGATGCTCCGGTGCTTGGTCCCGTTGACATCATCGGTCTTCCGCGTACGGGAACCACAGCGTTGGCCAACATGATGTCGCTTGATCCGCAGTTCCGTTGTTTGAAGAGTTGGGAACAGGCCGAACCGATTCCACCGCCGACACCTTCGACCGAGGCAACTGATGCGCGTCGTCTGCGTGCAGCAGAGGCAAATACGGATCTATCGCCAGAGTTGTTGGCGATGCATCTCTACGACCTCGATGCCACGACGGAGGATTCCGAAGTACTGGGTATGGCCTTTCATGGTCAGCAGTACACATTGCCGGTGTACAGCTATCACCAGTGGTGGCGAGCGGCAGATTTCACTGAAACGTTTCAATACCACCGCCGCGTGATTCAGGTGCTGCAATCGCAGTACCCGCCGCAGACGTGGCTATTCAAGTCGCCGCATCACAAGTTCCACCTTGAACCAATTGTTGCGGCGTACCCCGATGTTCGATTCGTCATGACTCACCGAGACCCCGCTAAATCGGTGCCTTCATATTCAAGTCTCGTATCGACAATCTTTCCGCTGGCGTCGAGTCCTCGAGATCTTCGCAAGGTCGGGCCTCAGGTCTCTAATCACCTGCGCGTTGGTATGGAACAAGCGATTGCTGCGCGTGATCGCCTGGGCGAGGAACGATTCTTCGATGTCCATCACAACGAACTAGCGCGTGACCCGATTGGCGTTTTGCGCAATGTCTATGACTTTCTTGGTCTCACGTTCACGGGTGAGACCAAGTCGGCTGTCGACGAATGGCAGACGGCCAATCGTTTGGGTGCCCACGGTGAACACCGCTATACGCCGGAGCAATTCGGTTTGAGTTCTGAAGAGATACGAGCCGACTACGCGTTCTACATCGATCGTTTCGGTGTGGAACTAGAGGGGTGAACAAATGAGCAGCAACGACAGCGATATGGGAGTGAGTTGGGCCGAGCAAATGTCTGCGCTGGGCCCGGTCGTCGACCGTCTTTTAAAGATTTGGCGACCGGATGGTGCGACGCCAGCGGAACGCCAGGACATGAACAAACTCGCGCTTTCGATTTTGTCCGAAGGGTATTTGTGTCGGGTCTATACCGATGCCAATCGACCAGTGTTTATGCCCTTGTGGAATTACGCGTTCAATCAGGGCGGGCCCTCACCCGACTATGTGTATTCAACAACCGAAGTCGTTGGTGAGGGGGTGTACCGGATCTCTGGCTACCGAGGAACCTCGCGGTTCATCGAAATTACGCAACAGACCTTCGACATGATGAGTCCCTCTCAGGTCGACCACGGGAGTCGTGTCCCTGCAACACATGATCTCGACGATCTCGCCCTTGGTGCCGATGGTTACTTCAGCGTGGTGCTGAGCGCGGAGCGTCCCAGTGGGCACGATGGAGATTGGTGGCAACTCGATCCTGAAACCTGTCGTTTGTTAATGCGCAAGTGCTCGTGCGATTGGAATTACGAACTCGATGCAAGTGTGGCCATCGAGCGACTCGACGACAACGGTTCCGATATGACCCCGGAAGACTTCTCGCGCCGCTTTGCTGAACTTCCTCAGTGGATCGAGGGGATGATCGGCTTCGATATGCACCTTGCGCGGTTCTACCGGGAACACCACGGCGTCAATACCTTTCTGCGCTCAACAAAGATCGATTCGATCGGCGGTTTGCCGACGCAGGCCTACTACGACGGAATCCACGAGATCGAAGATGACGAAGCGCTCATTATCGAAACTGATCTGCCGAAGAAGGTGCGGTACTGGCAGGCGCTTGTTGCTGACGATCGTTTCGCAACGGTTGACTGGGTGAATCGTCAATCCAGCCTAAATGACGTGCAGGCGCACATCGATAGCGACGGAAAATTCCGAGCAGTGATTTCACGAACCGATCCGGGTGTTCCCAACTGGCTTGACAAAGCCGATGTCCCATGGGGCTTAATCCAAATGCGATGGAATCAGGCCAGTGATTTTCCCGATCCCACGATGATCAAGGTTCCTGTTGCTGATGTTCGTCAGCACTTGCCAGCCGACACCCCAGTTGTGACTCTGGCCGATCGCAAAGAACGTCTGAGCATTCGTCGCGAAGGTGCGCAATTGCGGCGGATCTGGTGAACTAACTGTCCAGAATCATCAGGGGGAAATCATGAGGGCATGGCGAGTTCACGAATATGGCCAACCGAGCGAGGTCTTGCGCCTCGATGAGGTCGAAATCCCCGAACCCGGGCCCGGTGAAGTGCGGGTGAAGGCGCAAGCCATTCCGTTGAACCTCAACGACCTCGAGCGCATCACCGGCGGCAACATGATGGTCCGCCCGGAGTTCCCGTATAGCCCGGGTATGGAAGCGTTTGGCATCGTCGACGCCTGTGGCGCAGGTGCCGAAGCATGGATGGGTAAGCGGGTTGCTGCCGTTACCAAGCAGGCGTTCGGTGGTTTCGCTGAGTATGTGATCTGCCCGACGATCGCGGCGTTTGAAATCGATGAAGCGATCCCGCTTCCGGATGCGGCCGCACTGTTCTTTCCGTTCCACCTGGCGTGGCTGGGTCTCATTGATCGTGCTGGGCTCAAAGCGGGCGACACCGTCCTCATTCACGCCGGAGCGGGCGGAGCGGGTTCGGCTGCGATCCAATTGGCCAAAGCCTTTGGCGCTCGTGTGTATGCCACCGCTGGCGGACCGGAAAAGGTCGCGTTGTGCCGTGAACTCGGTGCCGATGTCGCTATCGACTACCTGAGCGAAGACTTCAAAGCTGTCGTGCTCGCCGACACCGACAATCTTGGCGTCGACATCGTGTTCGACAACGTTGGCGAAGCGGTCATGCCCGACTCGTTTGCGTGCACCGCCTACAACGGCACCTATCTCATGATGGGTTTTGCATCAAATAAGGTTGTGGCCGACGAGAAGTTCATCGTCCCCCGCCATGTCACCATGGGGAACTTCAAACTGTGCGGTGTGTTGCTCAATTATCAGTCCGAAGAAATGATCGGCGTGATTAAGCAAGGCATGGGCTGGAACGTTGCGCCGCGCGAACTGGGTGAACTGGCCACTTCCGACATCGTCGAGTTGGTGAAGTCGGGTGCCGTCCGCGCTGTCGTCGGCAGCGCACCGAGATTCGAAGATCTTCCCGCCGCCATGGAAGCAATGGGGTCACGCAACACCACGGGGCGCGTTGTCGTAATGCTCTGACAACTCAGAGCATTACGATCATTCCGGCGGCAGATCGAAATGATCGATGTACGCACGGAATTCTGAACGAACTGCCGCGGGATCGATTCCGTATTCATCGGGGGAATAGCTGTGCACCCCGTGAACGCCGGGAGGATTGGCGTTGATGAACGCTTGCATCCGTTGGGCACCTACATCTGACATCGGCAGATCGAATGCTGAGTAGATCTGTTCGACGACACCGAACTGATCGGTGACGAAATCCCTGAACATCATGTCGTAGAAGACCGCGTCCGGATATTCCTGAGCGGAGCGAACCTCGACGCCGTGCATCAGCACGTTGCGCAGGCGGGGAGTCCAGTCTGCGGCAACCTGAACTGGGTCGACATGATCGCTGCCGACGCCGCGCACGATGCTTGTGAGGCTTGCATACGACGTCATCGATTTCACCGGATCGCGATGGGTGAACACGATCCGTGCATCGGGATAGGTGGCGAGCAGATGCTCAAGACCCCACAGGTGAGCTCCGGTCTTCAGCACCCAACGATCACGCTCGTTGAAGGCCTGAAGATGCTGCAGTTGCTGCAGATGGAAGTCGTAGACGTGTGACCAGTCGGCTTCGGTATCGACCCAATCCTGATAGGTCTTTACATAGAACTGGTTGTGGAAGAGCGGCGTGCACATCGCCTCGCCCATCATCGTTACGCATTCCTGCGAGAGCTCGGCTCCGAGCGGATGGATGGCTCGGAGTTGCTGTTCTTCGATGGGTGGGAACATGGCGGCGCAGGCGGCGATGCGAGGATCGGTGACGAAGGAATCGGCAGCCGGGGGCGGCGACGGAAACATCGTCTCCCATGTCAGCGGGGCTCGGTTCGCAGGGTCCTGAGCGAGGATGTCATGGAGGATCGTGGTGCCCGTTCGGGGCATTCCGATGATGAACACCGGTTTCACGATCTTCTGTTCGCTGATCGCCGGAATGTTCTTCCGGTCGTTGACGTAGTTGAGGCGGTTGACGGCGTGCAGCAGTGCGCGTTCGCTGGCAATGAATTCGCCGGTCGGGTTGAGACGGGCATCAGCGTTCAGCGAATCCATGAAGCGGTCGAGTCCGTCGGTGAACGGGATTGGGCCGAGATCGGTGAGCCCGCCGGTGCGTACGGCGGCTTCGGCGAGAATGGCTTCGCTGGTGAGTTCGGTCATTGCTGAACCGTAGTCAGTTCGCCCAGAGCTCGTGAGGCGAACGGTCGCGCGGGCCGGCGAACGGCAGTGATTCTGCTGAGCCGTTGTTGCGGGCCGAGGTGTAGGCGCCACAGATGACATCAAGAACCCGACGACCGAACTCTGCGTTAAGCGGGTTCGTCTCACCAGCACCGATTCGAGCGAGCCAATGGATCTGATCGACATATCCGAGGTTGTGGATCCTGGGATCAGATCCTTCCGGTGCGGCTGCGAGGGCGACTGGGTCGCCATTGTGTTCAAGCGCCGGTTCAGGCATCAGCTCGGCCCGGACAACGCCGGTGGCACTCGACG
>CAMCTY010000037.1 GCA_945878725.1 Bifidobacterium breve
GAATGTCGCGTCCAGGTCGAGAAGGCGCAGGAGCTTCTCCGTCAGCGCCAGGAACTTGCCTCAATTGGTGCGTTGATCCCTCAGGCTCAGACGGCGCAGGACGACGCAGTTGCCCTTCAGCGGCTGGCGATCAAGGCGTTCGACGACTCCGCGGCGCCACGACTCGCGGAATCACTTGTCCCCGGCGACGCGTGCCCGGTCTGTGGTTCGCACGAGCATCCGGCGCCGGCTGCATCAGCTGGCGATCAGAGTGTGGATAGTGCGACCCGCGATGCGGCCGCGCAATCCGTGATGGATGCCACACAGGAACTTCTCCGCCTCGACAATCGCCAAAAGGACCTCGTTACTTCGCTCGGCGTTGGTTCGGAGAAGCCGGTAGAGGAGTTCGCCGCGCAGAGTGAACTAGCAACCTCGAAGCACAAAGCCGCCGTTGACGCGGCCACGAAACTGAAAACGGTCATTGCCCAGATCGACGCGGCGGAAGCTGAGAAATCAGTGATCACGAGTCGACTGGCCGAGATCGGCCTCGAACTCGCCGCGGTCGAACCTCAAATCACTACGACGGGCGAGCGGTGCGACTCCCTTCGTGGAAATCTGGGCGAGCTTGCCGCCGCGTGGGAGAAAGATCCGAGCGGAGCTCGAGATGCGATGGACGTGATCGCCGACGCACTCACTCGTCTCGAGACCGGCATTGCGGCGTGTCGACAATCGGCGCAGGCGGTCACGACTGCCGAAGGAATGGCGACGTCATCAGCGACAGCGCTTGCCGAAGCGCTTGTTGCGTCATCGTTTGCAACGTTCGATGACGCGCAGGCTGTTGCTCTGAGTGCAGAACAGCTCGTTTTGCTTGATTCCACAATTGCCGACTTCGACACTCGGGATGCTGCGAATCAAATCCTTCTGTCGGAGAATCTCACGCTTGATCTTCCTGAGTCTCGTCCCGACGCCTCCGATCTCGAGCTTGCCGCGCAGACAACTCGCGCCGCTGCGGAGGCCGCTTCCGATGCTCTGAGTCAGATCACAGGGCATCTCGAGTTGGCGCGACGCAATCTGACGGATGCGGAAGCAATCGACGGAGGATCCAAAGACGCATTCGATCGCTCAAAGTCGCTTCAGTCACTGGCCAAGACCTGTGACGGCCAAGGTCCAAAGCGCATTGCGCTTGAAACCTGGGTACTCGCTGGCGAACTCGAGCGAGTCGCCGCCGCGGCAAACCATCACCTCCAAAAGATGACAAACGGCCGCTATCAAATCGAACGCTCTGACGACTCTGGTCATGCCGGCAAACAGTCGGGGCTCGATCTCCGGGTGCTTGATGCGCACACGGGCTCATCACGCCGACCTGGCTCGCTCAGTGGCGGCGAACAATTCCAAGCATCACTCGCACTCGCGCTTGGCCTTGCCGACGTCATCGGTCACGGTGGCAACGCGAACGGTCGCGTGTTTGAAGCCTTGTTCGTCGACGAGGGATTCGGTTCGCTCGACCCAGATTCACTCGACCAGGCCGTCGATGCGTTGACCCACATTCAGGCCGGGGGCCGCACCGTTGGCGTCATCACCCACGTCGAAGCCATGAAGGACAGCCTTGCTATGGGAATCCGAGTGGATCGCTTGCCGAACGGCAAGGGTTCAACCCTCACCGTCCGACCAAACGGCTAACGGTTACGCCGGTTCGGCGGCCGATGCGGTGATGATGTGATCGAGCCACCACTGCGGGGCGTTGTCGATCAGATGGCCGATATGCGAGTAATCGTGCCAACGGCTGATCTTGCCGTCGCGGACTTCCATCACCGATACGAAGGGATGGTCGATGACCTCACCGGTATGGAACATCCAGCGCTCCATGTGCTCCCAGATGACCATGTTGCCCTGGGCAACAAGGTGCTTCGGAAAATGGAAGTAGCCGCTCAGCGGCTCGATGCCGATGCGGAGACGACGAACAATGTCGGCGCCACCGGTGGCGCCGACGGGGTCCATGCCCACGTCGGTGTAATGGCAATCGGGGGTGAAGAAGGTGGCCATGAGATCCCAATCGCGCTTGAAATGAGCGTCCCAGTAACTCTCAACGACCTCGCGGTTGCGTGCTTCGAAGCTGTCCATGATTCTCCCCTTGCCTGATCCCGTCAGCGGGACCTATTCCTTGCGGCGAATCGTAGAGCCATCGTTTAGGCTCCGTATCCGTCCCGGCGGCTTCATCGGTCAGAATGAGGCCGGGCCTGAGCCAGTGAGTCAAGGCCGAACTGGCAACTAGGAGTCACGATGGAATTCTTCGACAAGTTCGGATCGGAAGCAGATCCGGTCACGATCACACCGGACGGCACAAGGGTGAGTCCGGCGATCGACGGGGTCGTAACGGTCAACCCGGTGGCGCACGTTGACCATCGTGGCCGTGTCTACGAGGTAATCAATCCGGCCAAAAATCCGGAATTCTGGGTCGATCCCGTGATCGCCAGTTACGTGTTCACGATCCGACCCAACACGCTGAAGGGCTGGGGCGTTCACGAGCACAAGAACGATCGGTACTGCCTCATCAACGGCGAGTCGATGACGGTGCTGTTCGATGCCCGGTTCGACTCGCCGACCTACGGAACCGTCCAAGAGGTGCAGTTGACTCCGAGCGGCACTCGGCAGCTTCTTATTCCTGCCGGTGTCTGGCATTGCAACATCAACGTGGCGCCAGAGGAAACGATGCTCATCAACTTCCCGACCGAGGTCTATCGCTACGAAGCTCCGGACAGATTGATGCTCCCCTGGAACACCGAAAGCATCCCGGTCGATCTTTCCCGCTATTTCCCGAAACAGTTGATGGCGATGACGGTGGCTGACGCTTGCTGACGGTTCGAGTCACAACTCCGCCGCCGGCCCGACCGTGATTGTCGAACTGGGCGATCAGCCCGATGTCGTAGCTGTCATTCCGACCCTCGGCGGCAACGTCGCTCGTCTGCACGAGAGCATCGCGTCGCTGACGCGAACCGACACAACTATTCGTCTGGCATTGGTCATCGTTTGGAACGATCCCCGTAACCCGGTGCCCGAGTTCGAAACGGTCACGGTGCTCAAACCGGGAATGAATCTGGGATTCCCGGGCGCGCTGAATCACGCACGGCGGCGCATCGCTGCGGAATTCCTGTGGGTCATGCAGGACGATGTCCGCGTTGCGCCCGACTGTCTCGACAAACTGTTGCGCAGGATGTCAGCCCCTGATCGTCCGGCATTGGTTGCACCCGTTTACCTCGACTCCGCCGAAATGATTCCGGCGAGCAGTCGCGCGGGGATCGTGAACCCGGAAGGCGAGATGGAATCGTGGTACCCGTTCGCGCCCACCGCGCCGGAGAACTTCGATCGAAGCCAACGGCTCGACTGGGTTGCGTCGAGTGGCGCACTGGCCCGCTTGTCGGACTGGGATGCGGTCGGTGGCTGGGATCCAGATTTCTATCCGGTGATCTGGTCAGACGTGGACTTCGGCTTTCGGCTGACACGCGCCGGATTCGTCGTCGCCATCGAGCCTGACGCTCGGATCGAGCATGACATCAACGGCTCCACACCGAGCCTGCTTGCCCATCACTTGTTCGCTCGAAACGGTGAACGGTTCCGAGCCAAGAACTTTCCGGCCGAATCAGCGGGCGAATCCGTGGCGACACACGGTGACCGATCGAGCGCAAATGAGGGCGTCACCGACGCTGAAGCGCGACAGGTCGCGCGCGCCGCCAGCCTCGCCCTCATTGATTTTGCGGCCTACGCATCAGCGGCCCTGAAGCGTCAGCAAAAAGAGATCTGAACAATGCTCGTCAACGAACAGGTCGACGAGGGGCAATGATGCTTCCGTGAACAACGCCGAGCACCTCGACATCGCCATCTCCACCGAAACCATCCGCCTCGGGCAGTTGCTCAAGCTGGCCAACGTGATCGACAGCGGTTCGGACGCCAAGATGCTCCTCGCTGAAGGAGGAGTCTCGGTGAACGGCGAGACAGAAATAAGGCGGGGCCGTCAGTTGCGGGTGGGCGACGTGATGCAACTCGACGACATTGTCATCCGAGTGACTGACGGGTCGTAGAGCTTCCGACTGGCGCTACGCGCTGGGCGGGACCGGTGGGTCGATGCCGAGCAGATTCGCAGTGATCGTGGCGACCGGGTTGTAGATCGCCATCGCACCGATCGCGGGATCGCCTGATTCGATGACGTACATCTCGGCGAGTTTGCACATGACGAGGCAGAACTGGAATCCGGCGAGGATCTCGTAGAAGGCGACGTTTGTCGCCGGCCGATCCATCAACTCTTCCCACAGCGTGATCGTCGCGGCACGATCGAGCATGCCCGGAAGGATGGAGAGGCCGTAGCTCTCGAGGCTGAATCGCTGAAGGAACAGCCACCAGCCGAGATCGCTTTCGGAATTGCCGAGCGAGACCATTTCCCAGTCGAAGACACCAATGACCTCGGTGTTATCGGCTCCGCCGTACATCTGGTTGCCCGGACGAGCATCACCCCAGCACAGTTCGATGAACTGACCGTCGTCGGGCCAGTTGGCGACGAGCCAGTCCCAAGCCGGATCGATGACCGGATGGGCCTGGTCCTTCATGGCCCAGTTCTTGTAGTTCTCGAAATAGCCGCGGCGCTGTTCCGGGCCGAGTTCTCCGTGGTGTGTCTGATCGAGATGCTGGAATCCGGCGGCGCGCCAGTCGACCCGACTCACTCGGGTGAGCGCCTCGACGCCGTTGTACGCCCAGCGGGCGCGCTCTTCGGCGGTCATCTCGACGACGAAACCCTCTTGTGTGTACGCAGGGGCATCACCGGGCACGAGACCGTCGAGGCGATCCATCATGAAGAACGGTCCGCCGATGATGGACTCATCGCGCTCGGCCCAGCGGGTGACGGGTACTGGCACGTTCGAGTGCTCGCCGAGGAGCTTCATCGACAGGTACTGCTGGGTGACGAGGTCGATCTCGGGGAACAGCAGGCTCATGACCGGCTGGCTGCGCAGAACGAGTTCGGCCTCGACGGTCTCACCGTTCTCCTTCCAGCGTGCATCGAGCAGGAACGTCTCGTTCGAGAAGCCGCTGGTCTGGGGGACGACGAGTTTTGTAATTTCGACATCGGTGGCCTCGGGCATCTGCCCGGCCATCCACTGCTCAAGAACATCTTTGATCGCATCTGGATCGCGCTGACCTGAAACCGGCATCGGTGTTTCCCCCTCGATAGTTGCCCGTGAAGTGAGTGCCCGGACCGAGACTCTCGGCGACCGGACGGAGTGGGCACGGCGATGATACGTCCTCGGCCGGTAGCGTCGTAAAGGATCAGTGCAACTCGGGGATTGGGGTTCGATGGGGTCAAAGCGTTCAGATGCGTCGGGGAGCAAGGCCGAAAAGAAAGGCAAGAGGGGCAAGGCGCCAAAAAGCGTTTCGGGCGCTCGCCCCCTTGACGGCCGCGTGGCGTTCATCACCGGCGCCGCGAGGGGGCAGGGTCGTTCGCACGCCGTGGCTCTGGCTTCGGAGGGTGCCGACATCATCATCTGCGACATTGCCGCCGACATCGACACCGTTCCCTATCCCCTCGGCACGGATGCCGAACTGAGGGAAACGGCGTCTCTCGTCGAAGCGACCGGTCGTTCGTGTCTGGCCATGGTCGCCGATGTCCGCGATACCGAGGCACTTGCTGCTGTCGTTGCCGCTGGCCTCGACACATTCGGTCACATCGACATCTGTGTCGCCAACGCCGGGATCACGGGCTTCTCCAAGTTTCAGGATCTCGATGACCAGACCTGGCAAGACATGATCGATGTCGACCTCACGGGCGTGTTTAAGACAATCCGCGCAGTGCTACCGCACATGCTCGAGCGCCGTTATGGGCGCATCGTGGCGGTCTCCTCAATGGCGGGACGTATGGGCAATCCCAATCTCGCTCACTATGTTGCGGCCAAATGGGGAGTCATCGGCCTCGTGAAAACCCTCGCTATGGAAACTGCGAACAAGGGCATCACCGTGAACGCGGTTTGCCCCGCGGCAGTTGACACGCCGATGTTGCACAACCCGGCCATGTATTCGTTGTTCTGTCCCGAACTCGCCGAGCCCACCCGCGACGACGTTGCTCCTCGCTACGCATCGATGAACCGAATGGGTGTTCCGTGGCTCGCTCCCGAGGAGATCTCACGAGCGGTGTCGTTCCTGTGTGCGGACGACGCAAGAGCAACGACCGGTCAGGTCATCGAAGTCAGCCTCGGCTCAAGCGCCGGCCAGCACTGACGAGTTAGCGAGCGAACGACTACGGACAGCCGATTTCGTTCAGCACTGCGCACGGCGGGCAGAGTCTCGCCGGCCCGTCTGGGGTTCCCCAGATGCGAGCGTTGGGGGAGCCGCAGGCCATGCACGGTCCGGCCGGATCGACGAATCGGGGATCGCTCGGAGCTTCAGCCCCGCCCGGTGTTGACGCAGATTCGGTCACGAACTCAGACCGACTTCACGTCGGCATCCGGAAGTTCGCAGATGTCGGCGATGGTGATTTCGTAATCGCCGTTGTCCGGCTGACCGGTGGCCATGATGCCGCACAGGTTCACGAACGAATCCGTGATCTCGGTGGTGATCTCGGGGATCTGTTCGTCGATGTAGTCGCTGAAGTCGAGATCAGTCTCGGTGTCCTCGGTCCATTCCTGCGCGATCCGAGGAAGATCAGCCGTGTACGTCTCCCAGGTGCCGTAATGACGCAGAGCGGCGACGCGAATGCGATCAGCGGTCGAACCCTCGGGAAGTTCCAGCGCCGCAAGCGATGCCGTGGTGCCACGAAGTTGTTGCTCAAACTCACTGGTCTGGAGGCGCATGTCGGCGAGCCATTTGTCAACGATCGCCTCACGACGAGAAGCGGGAGCGCTCTGTACTTCCTTGTCAGCGGCGCGAAAGGTCTGCCAGAACACTGCGAGATTGGCGGTGCTGTAATCCTCGGCGTCGGTGACGTCGTTCATGACGGCAATGAAGTCGGCCGAAGTCACGGACGTTTCGCTGTTGCGCGATCGGACGACAAGAACCGATGAAAGAACAACGGCGAAAATGACGATTGCGGAAACGACACTCAGCGCAACCCAGAGCCGGCCCATTGATTTCGGCCGAGGGCCAGCCGGTGAACCTGGATCGAATGACGAGTTGAGCGGTGGGTCAGGAATTGGCGTGGTTACGTGGAACTCAGGTCCGTACCACTGGCCATCGGATGCAAGCCACCATCCGGGGCCCTGCGAAGTGTCGCTCATAGGTGTCTACGGTAAGGCAGCCATGGCCCGGGGCGACAGCGCCTGCGCACACTTCGGCCGAAACATGCGTTTGACGTACATGAGAACGTCGGGAGCGGACACGGATCCGCAGCAACAGCACATCGTGGATAGGGTGCGCACGTGGCGTTTCATCTGACCGTGGCGGGGTCGCTGGAGCCGTTGGCCGATCAGTTGGCCGAGGTCCTGTCGAACCCTCTTGCGGACCCTTTCGCATCGGAGTTCGTCGCCGTTCCCGGCGATGGAGTCAAGGCGTGGCTCAACGCCCGTCTGGCCCGCCGCTTAGGTGCCTCGCAGCCGGGAACCAGTGACGATGGCATCGTCGCAAACGTCGACTATCAGTATCCCGCCACCGTCGTCACCCGCGCTTTGGGCGAAAACGCCGGCCTGGGTCGATGGGCAACCGGGCCGCTGACCTGGGCAATTCACGACGTGCTTGTCGCCGCCGGTCCTACCCAAGCGATGGCCGAGTTCGGTAGCGAACCGGATGTCATCCGGGCCAGGGCAATCGCCGATCTTTTCGATCGCTATGGCATGTACCGCCAGGACATGGTGCTGCGCTGGGGCCAGGGTGCCGACGTCAATGCCGTCGGAGCGCCGCTCGAATCGCATCATCTGTGGCAGCCGCGTCTGTGGCGGGCGGTTCAGACCCACATCGGCGGGCCGACCGACGCCGAGCGCACCCGGGAACTCACCGAGCAACTGCGTGACGGATTGCTGGTCGACGAATTGGCCGCGAGTCTGCCCGAGCGCGTGTGCCTCTTCGGGCTGGCCAGTCTCCCGCCGCCCCACCTTCAGGTTTTGTCGGCTCTTTCGCTGCACCGCGATGTGCACGTGTTCGCACCATCGGCGTCGCAAGCGCGTTGGGAGCGCGTTCGCCCGCTCGTTCGCGATCGACTTCCGCTGCCGATCCGTCGCGGGACAACCGATGAACAGGAACTGACTGTCGCCGGCGGAAATCCGCTTGTGAATGGGTGGGGCCGCGCATCACGCGAAGCCCATGTGCTGTTGATCGATGCCGCGAACAACGTTCCATCAACGGTGATCGGTATCGATCACGAATCGATCGGCACGGAAACACCTGCGCTTCTTGGGCGGTTGCAGCATGACTTGCGGGCCGATGTCATGCCCCCGGGTGCGCCTCTTGCAGAGCAGTCCGACGCACGGGAACCAATTGATCCGGCAACAGATCCAAGCCTGCGCTGGCATCGCGCCTACGGCCCGGCCCGACAGGTTGAAGTCCTACGCGACGTACTGATCCGACTCCTCGACGAGACCAACGATGACGGCACGTTCCGCTTTCATCCGCGCGACATTGCCGTGCTTACGCCAGATGTCGCTCGCTTCGCGCCATTGGTAGAGGCCACGTTCGCGGGCGATCCGCGCCATGGCGTTCCTGCACTTCCGGTACGCATTGCCGATCGCACACTGCGGGCCGACGATCCGCTGCTCGACACGCTCGGTGCACTGCTTGCGATGTTGGGCGGCCGGTTCCGGGCCACCGAAGTGGTCTCGTTGGCAACTCGTCAACCGGTTCGGGACAAGTTTGGGTTTACCGACGAGGCTCTGGCCCGCATCGGCTCGTGGGCCAAAGCAACGCATGTCCGCTGGGGCCTTGGTGCTGCCGATCACGAACGCGCCGGGATTCCCGACTCACTCGTCGCCCACACATGGAGCGCCGGGCTCGATCAGTTGCTTCTTGGCGCGACGATGGCCGACGACGGCCTGCGTCTCGGGATCGGAAACGTGGCTCCCTTCACCGACATCGAAGGCAGCCAGGTCGTTGATGCCGGCGCACTCGCCGATTTCATCCACTCGCTCAATGCATCAATGGCCGGACTTCAGCAACTCTCTACGGCCAACGAGTGGTGTGACGCGCTTACTGCGGGTCTGCGTTCTTTGTGCGCGGTTCCCGATGCTGATGCGTGGCGTTGGCGGGCGATCGAAAAACTGATCGAAGGGTTCCGGGACGACGCAGTCGTCGACGGTCAACCGCGAAACGACATTGTCGATCCCTCTGAACTCGCCGCGCTCCTGCGTTCGCGCCTCGCAGGCGCGGGTGGTCGCCCGCGTTTCGGCACCGGTTCGATCACGGTTTCTGCTCTCACCGCCCAGCGCGGAGTCCCACACAAGGTGGTTTGCCTCCTCGGGCTCGACGATGACATCGGCGCTGGTGGCATGGCCGTGGCCGAAGATCTGGTGGCGGTGTTGCCGTGTCTCGGCGATCGCGATCAACGCAGCGAGCAACGAGCACAACTCCTTGATGCGGTTCTCTGCGCCGGAGATCGACTCCTCGTATTCAGCACCGGTCACGATCTGCGCACAAACACAGAACTTCCGCCGGCGGTGGCAATCGCCGAATTGTTCGACACGGTCGATGCAACTTTCCGCGTCGATGGTGCTGGTACGACACGAATGTCTGCGGCGCTGACGACATCACATCCGCGCCAAGCGTGGTCAGAGCCAGCACTCGAAGCAGGAGCGCTTGGCATCGACGGACCGTGGAGTTTCGATCGGGGTGCACTAGCGGCGGCGAT
>CAMCTY010000038.1 GCA_945878725.1 Bifidobacterium breve
AGCGAGTCCTTAAGTCTCGAGGAATGGCTGGCCACGACTCCCGGTCTGCGCAATAGCCAGACCCGTGGATTCACCCTGAACATGAGCGAGACCGGACCCGCCTATTTCGAGCCTCATGAGTGGGTCGTCAATTCCGCCAACAGTGACGAAAATTTGCTGCGCATGTTGCAGCCGTCGATTGATCGTCTCGACTATCTCGCCCCGAGTGAAAACGTCGACGATCTTTACCTACTCCTGCACGCGAAGGCTGGTCTACCGGGTGATCCCCTCGAGAGGGTTCCAAGGCTGAATACGACAGAGCGCGAAGAGATCTCCTCCGAGGCTACGGAACTCATTCGTGAGATGAGTCAGGTAGACAGCGAGCTGTATCGGCTAGCTCAATTGCGGTGGGCAGCCGATTCGATTCAGCCCTGAAGATCGGCGAGGTGGGCAACCTCGTTAAAGGCGTGCAGCACTCCCCCACGAGGCGTAGTGCCGATGCGGGTGATCGACGCCGGGGCAACCCACAAACGCCATGACGTCATCTGATCGACACCAAGGCCCCAACACACCGCAGCCTTAATCGGCGAAACGTGGGTAACGATCACAGTCGTCCTATCGGATGCCGAGCCATCTGATGCGAGTTCGTCGAGCGCACCGCTCACACGGTCACCGAGTTCGCGAAGGGTCTCACCGCCCGGGGGCCGGAAATCTGGATCGGTCCGCCAATCGGACCAGGTCTGCGAGGTGATCTCCCCCAGCGGCTTTCCGTCGTACTCGCCGTAATCGAGTTCAATCCAGCGGTCATCAATGATTGGCTCAACGCCAAATGCCTTCGCCGTTTCGCGAGTACGAAGCAATGGGCTTGAGATCACTCTGTCGACCGGGCCGATCGCCGCGGCAAGTGCTTCAGCCTGCGCCCGCCCGAGTTCGTCGAGGGGCGGGTCGATCCGACCAAGAAGAAGCCCTGACGCGTTGTGAGCGGTGCGCCCGTGTCTCACGATGAACAGCATCGGAATCGATCCGCCTAACCGATGGGGGGCTGTTCAACGACGCGGTTGAGATGGCCCGTGCGAATGAAACGGTCTCGTGTTCGTTTGTCCGAGAAATCGAACGTGCGCCACGCCCAAACGAGACAGGCCGCACCAACGAGTTCAAGGAGCACGCTCACACCGAATGAGTGACCAAACTCAGGCAGACCTTCACTGCCGAAATCGGTACCGAAGAACGGCCACCAGAAGTTTTCGGTTCTGGCCCAGATGCCGTCGAGAGCGATGTGCATCATCATCCCGATCGGAATTCCGATCCAACGTCTGCGTACCAGTCTGCGTTTCTGCGTAGCCAACATGAGAACAGTAAGAACCGCCACTGGAGCGAGCAACGTGTGCAGCAATCGGGGGCCGCCGAATACGACATCCCCGATCGGCAAAATCGATCCGAGCATCACAAGTCGGTAGTCGAGAGCGGGCGATCGGAACACCCACCACACAAAAACGAAACTGACACCGGCGAACCAGAGGATCATCGAACGAGAATGCGACCGCAGTCGGGACAGTGAACAAGTTCATCAGCCGGGCGACGGCGGAGTTCATCTACCTCTGCAGCAGCAAGCGACAAGAAGCATCCCTGACATGTCGGTCCGACGAGACGAGCAATAGCGATACCCCCGTACTGCGGACGGAGTTCCTCATATGACTTCAACATTTCGGGCGACACCGCGGCTGCAAGTTGGATGCGGGACTCGGCCACCGCAGCTAGTTCAGCATCGATGGCAGCTTGCGCCGCTACCAGCGCCGCCTTAGTCCGTTCGCGGTCTTCACGAACGGTCTCGAGTTCAGCCACTGATCCGGTGAGGGCTTCGTCAAGTGGCTCGATCTTTTCCATCAGTTCGAGAACCTCGTCCTCGAGAACGGCCTGACGGCGTTTGAGTGATTCAAGATCAGCCTGAAGTGCTTGCGCTTCCTTCGGTGAAGTCAGTCCCTCCTCGTACAACTGATGAAGAACGACTGCCACCTTTTGTTCGATGCCGGCGATTTCATCCTCGAGACGCTTCTGTTCGCGTCCCAGCGAGTCACGTTCGGCCCGGGGTTCGACGACCGACGCTGCGATCGCGGCCTCACGGGCATCGATGGCTTTCAACTCGGCGTGCTCGGCGAGTGTCTGCCGACGATGCTTCAACTGATCGGTCGTGGTGTCGTTGGTCTGAAGTTCCAATACCCGGTCGAGATCGGTCATATGTCAAGCATCACCCAAAAAAGAATCGGACGCGGCATCGACTCATCCGGGGTTGGACGGCAGCGGAAGCGTGGTCATGGTTGTCGTGGTTGGATCAACGCGTGTCGTAGTGGTTCGGGGCACCCGAGTGGTCGTCGAACGTGGGACGGTCGTTGTGGTCGAGCGACCAGATCGTTGCGTTGTGGTCGGCCCTGCAGAAGGATCCGGGACCGTCCCGCCATTCAGAATCCCGTAGGGATCGCTGGCTCCCGCCGCCGGTTGACCTGGGCGCAAGGCCGGCGCACACGTCGGGAACTTGGCAACTGGCTTCTGCCTTGAGTCGAGCCATGCTTTGTTGAAATTTCGCCAGATCGTGGCCGGCCACAGCCCACCGAATTGTTCCTGCCCGGCAAGATTCCCCATCGACTTCGTGCCCTCGGAAGGGATTCCCATCCAAACGGCGGTCGTCAGATAGGGCGTGTACCCGACAAACCATGTGTTCGAGTTGCCCTCGGTGGTTCCGGTCTTGCCAGCTGCTGGTTGCGCACCAAGTCGGGCATTCGTGCCCGTGCCGGACTGAACGTTGTTCGCAAGAATCTCCGTGGCGAGGCAGGCCGAACGGGCACTCACGGCGCGCGTTGGGTTCGGCGAATGATCGACGATCACCGTTCCTGTTCGATCCTCAACACGATCGACGAAATACGCCGTCTCGTGAATGCCACCGTTGGGAATCGCCGAATAGGCCGATGCCATCTCGAGTGGCGTCACGTCGAATACGCCAAGAGGCATTGCTTTGCTGCCGGCGTTGAACTGACTGGTCACGCCGAGTCGGTTTGCGGTGGTGATGACATTGTCAATGCCGACCGTCTGGCCAAGACGAACAAATGCACCGTTTGAGGATGCGGCGGTGACCGACATGAGCGTGCCACCATCGCCGGCGATCACATACGGGTCGGGAGTTCCACCCTTGTTCGGCCACGAACCTCCACCGTCCACAAGGTCGTCAGGCTGAATGCCCTGCTCAAGCGCAGTCAGGAGCACGAACGTTTTGAACGTCGATCCTGTCTGGCGGCCTGGCTCGTGCGTTGCGATGTCATATTTGAAATCGGCGAAACCTGGGCCACCGACTAAAGCGCGCACGGCACCAGTCGACGAATCCACTGACACCATCGCGGTGGTGATTCCTTGAGCATCAGCCGCCTGCTTAACCGCATCAGGGAATGTTGTGTCGTGAGCGATCTGAGCCGCGGCCTGCGCAACAGGATCCAGTGTCGTGTAGATCTGCAGCCCACCGCCGAAGACCGATCGGTAACGCGCCTCGTAAGTCGCCCCGAACGATGGATCGGCCAGGAGTTGCTCCTTCACCTGTTCGACGAAATACGAGTCCGGCGGCGGTTGAGTGATGGTCCCACATTCGATAGGCCGGGGACCGCTCGTCCCTGTGCAACGCCCTACGGGAAGCGGAACAAGATCGGCTTCATCCGCCTGTTTCCTGATGATGACATCGTTTGCAACCATGCGATCAAGCGCAGCACTGCGGCGCTCTAACGCCGTCGACGGATGGATCACCGGATCGTAGGCAACTGGATTCGCGATCAACGCGGCGAGGAGTGCGCCCTCGGCCCACGAAAGATCCTCGACGTTCTTGCCCCAGTACGTTTCGGCCGCTGCTTGAACGCCGTAGGCCCCAGAACCGAAATAGACCGTGTTTAGGTAGAGCTCAAGAATCTCGTCTTTGCTCAACTGTCCCTCGAGACGGATGGCGAGCGCTGCTTCCTTGGTCTTGCGGTTGAGTACCCGATCGTCGCTCAGCAGAGCCTTCTTGACGAGCTGTTGCGTAATTGTTGAGCCGCCCTGATCCACGCCGCCAGCCTGGACGTTCTTCAAAGTCGCACGGATGAGTGAACGGATGTTGACCCCGCCATGGTTGTAGAACTCGGCGTCCTCGACCGACAGAATGGCGAGTCTCACGGTGTCGGGGATGACGGCAAGATCCACAGGATCTCGGTTCTCTACTCCGTGGAGGGTTGCCAGGAGCGAACCGTCCTCGGCAAACACCTGCGATCGAACGGCGTAGTCCTGGAAGGAAGCAATGTCGATGGCGCCATCGCCACCTTCGGCCGACGTGCCGATCATCACGATCGCCGGAACAGCAATAACTGTGGCCAGAGCCACTGTTACTGCCCCCGCCACGATGGCGGTCCCGAACTGCGTCAGCTTGTTCACAGTCCCTGAAGAGTACCGGCCCGAATCGCTTTGTTACTGCCGGGGCCAGTCCACGGGACGCTTCTCGATGAACGCTCGCATGCCTTCCACCATTTCCGGAGATGTCATCGCTCGATGAAACAGTGCGACGTCGGCACTGGGTAGACGTCTGTTCAGATCCTTCTTCACCGCAGCCCTCGCCTCAGGCCCAGTTGCGGCAATCTGCTCCAGAACCCATTCAGCATGTGAGTCGAGCTCGTCGTGCGGAACAACCTTTCCGACGAGTCCCATGGCCAATGCTTCAGTGGCACCGATCTCGGCGGCCGTGAAGAACAAATACCGCGCTTGAGCTATACCCACAGCCTCGGCAAGACGGGCCGACATGAACGGATCGGGGATACCACGAAGCAGTTCAGGGATGCGGAAGCGCGCATCCTCGGATGCAATAACCACATCGCAATGAAGCGCTATGTCGATACCACCGGCCTGACAGACACCGTTGATCTTCGCCACCCAGATCTTGCGACAGCGTTCGATATGGCGGAAGGGAAAGTTATCGGTCGCATCCCATTCGTTGGAAAGTCCCTCGGGGTCCTCAGAGCGACCTGCCATGTCGCCACCGGCGGCGAACCACTTGTCGGTTCCCGTCAGGCAAACCGCGTCGAGTTCCGACTGCGTGTCGGCCCAAATCGCGGCACGCTTAAGAGCCCTGTACATGTCCTGGGTGAACGAGTTACGACGCTCAATGCGATCGATGCGAAGGTGCAGAACACGACCGCGGATTTCGCTGACGATGAATTGTGTTCCGAAGTCCGGGGCGATGATCTCCGACATTTCGCTCACAGCCCGTAGAGGGTTGCAGCGTTTCCGGAAAGGACCTTCTTGGTCACTTCGTCACCGAGACCCTCAAAGATCCGCGTTGCGTACTCGCGCGGACGTTGCGCAGCGGTGCGCGGCCCAGGATGCATGCACGTGGGGTGCGGGTAGTCAGTCTCGAACAAGATGTTGTCCGGGTACTTCGAGATCGCATCGATCGCGACCTGCTCCTCGAACCAAAAACACCCGTAGATCTGACGCTTGAAGTACTCGCTCGGCAACAGGTCGTACTCGGGGTGCTCGTCGCGGATCCCACCGTTCTTCCACTGCCAGTCGAACGTCTCGAGAGCCCCGGGGATCCATCCCACTCCTGATTCGACGGACACGAACTTGAGATCCGGGAATCGGTGACAGACCCCACCGAAGATGAGATCGGCGACACTACGCATGTTGTCGAGGAAGATGAGCGACGAAATTTTCGCGAAGTTCGTCATCCATCCCATTTCGGAGGTGTCGGCAAACAGCGTTCCCATCGAGCCACCGCCCACATGGAAGTTGACCGGCACACCGGCATCCTGCAGGAGGGACCACACTGGATCCCAGTGCTTGTGGGCGAGCGGCGGCTGGCCGTAGTCCTGAGGCTGGTTGCAGAAGTTCACGGCCTTGTGGCCGTTACCAAGACACCGCTCGATCTCATCCATCGCAAGGTCACGGTCCCAGAACGGAATCGCCGTGATAGCCACCAGACGCTTCGGATCGGCACTGCACCAGTCGGTCAGGAAATCGTTGTAGGCCCGGACACAATTTGCGACGAGTTCGCGATCACCGAGACGGAGGAAGTAACCGTTACCGAAACCACCGACGTTCGGATAAAGAATCTGAGCGTCGATACCTTCCTGATCAAGAAATGCCAGTCGCGCCGTTGCGTCGTACATGGCTGGAGCAATGTCGTCAAAGGTCTTGGGCGTCGACGCCGGCATAACACCGTCGTGGCCCGCCATTGAGTAATAGCCCGGGGCCCCGAGACGTTCACCAGCACACATCCAAACATCGACTCCGTCGATACGTTCAATGTGCGGCACCGAGTCATGGAGACTCTTCGGGAACGAACGCGTCCATGTGTCGGGCGGTTCGGTCAGATGAGTGTCGACATCGATGACACGGTAACGGTCGAAAAGATCAGTCATGATTTTCTCCTGTGTGCGGTCAAAGGCCCTGAGGCCAGTTTCCAATGACGCCGGCCTCTTCAAGACCGGCAAGTTCCTCGTCTGTGTGACCCAACCATCCACCGAGAATCTCGGCGTTGTGCTCGCCAAGGACTGGGGCGGGTCGTCGAATCCATCCTGCGACACTTGCATATCGGAACGGAAGTCCCGGTGTCGGGTGCGTACCGACGACGCTATGTTCAACCTGCTCGGCGTAACCCCTTGCCGCAACCTGAGGGTGTTCGAAGACTCTTCGGGAATCACGTGAGGGAGCGGCCGGCACTCCCCTGCTGATTAGAAGTTCGACGGTTTCTTCCAATGCTCGCTCCGAGGCCCAATCGGCGATCAATCCATCGAGTCGGTCATGGTGCTTGCGCCGGCCGGACAGCGTCGCAAGTTCGGGATCCAATGCCAGTTCTCCATGACCAATTACGTCAGCCAGAGAGCGCCATTGCTCGTCAGTCGCACACGAGATTGCCAACCACTGTTCAGTCCCGGCACAGGCGTACAGATTCTGCGGCGCAGCGTATGGACTGCGGTTTCCTTCGCGCTCGACGAGAAGACCATGCGCGCTCCACTCGAGTACCGGCTCAGCTGCGACAGCCAGAGCGGCCTCGAACATCGGCGCTTCGACGAGACAACCTTCACCTGTGCGATCGCGTCGCTGAAGCGCAACGAGTGCCGCGAAAGCCGCATGCAAGCCACCATTCGGATCACACGGCCCGCGCTGGATGCGTGGCTGATCCTCGCGATGGCCCGTCATCCAGGCAAGGCCCGTGATCTGCTCCATTGTCTGGGCGAAACCCGGCCGGTCGCGCCAAGGCCCACTGAGACCGAATGCGGGCATGCGGACCATGATCGCCTTCGGATTGATGGCGTGGATCACGTCCCAGCCCATGTTGAATGCTTCAACAACGCGTGGGGTGAAGTTCTCGATGACGATGTCGGCCCGAGTCGCGATCTCAAGAGCCAGCGTCCGGCCCTCAGGCCTATCAAGGTCAAGAGTGACGTCGTACTTGTTCGTGTTCGCCTGCAGGAAGAATGCGCTGTACTCCCACCACTGGGGCTTTGCGTAGAACGCCCCGCCTGCAGTGCGCATGCCGTCAATGCGACGCGTCGACTCGATATGAATGACTTCAGCTCCCAGCGCAGCAAGGATCGCGGCCGATGATGGCCCCGCCCACCACGCAGTTAGGTCGAGGACCGTGATGCCAGCCAATGGAAGCTCCGGCGTCGCCGTTGATGGAGTCGGCCGATCACTCCGAGTCGGAACCTCGTCACCGTTGTTCACTCCGGGCGCCGGGGCCGGAAGCGGAGCGGGCGCAGGTTCTCCATCGAGAGTGAATGGTCGCCTCGGCATTTTGAATTCACCGAGCGGATCGTCGATGAAAACGCCTCGCTCAATCGGGTGGTCAAGCTCGAGGATCATTCGTCCATCTGCAACAGGGGCAACCGGTATACGTAACAAGGCGGCCCGTTCGACGATGTCCGCCGTCGTGTGCTGGGTCGTCCACTCACGAACCAGTGCGTTCCATTCGTCGGCTCGCGCGATGCGAGCGCCGAGCATTGCGAATGCGCCGTCTTCGAGGAGATCCGGTCGTTCGATCAGGATGCAGAACGACTCCCATTGATCGCGGGTGTTCGTGTTGAACCCCACCCAACCGTCGAGGGTCGGTTCGATCGAAGGGATCTCAACCGTTCGGGGCGGAACCGCTGGATCCGGCATCGGTCGGCCACCGAGCGAGTTGAACAGATCGGAGAAGTTCGTTGCGGTGATGTTGGCCACCTCGAACAGCGAGAGGTCGATGAACTCGCCAAAACCGGTGGCACGAGATCGGCGAACCGCGGCGAGACCGGCGACCCCGCAATAGGCACCGCCTACCCACTCGACAATGCGACCACCCATCTGGAATGGCGGCAATTCACGTATGCCTCTGAGTGCAATTGCTCCGCTGTCGGCCTGAACCGTGAACTCTGTCGCCGGAACATCGGCGTACGGCCCTGTCGTCCCGTATGGGGTGATTGAGAGCACGACCGTGCCCGAGAATCGGGCCGCCATGTCGCTCGGGTGACCGGCGACCCCCGTCCCCGACGTGAGGACAAGATCAGCGTTGCGGCAGAGTTCCTCGATGATGGGATCGCCAGCGGTTGCCGTGACCGAACGCTGGCCGTGCCGGAGATAGCGAAAAAGGGGTGCGCCAGCGATCGTCGGCTCTCCCGACCATTGCTGATGACGCTGGGGATCGCCCTCGGGCGGCTCGACTCTCGTCACAACCGCACCGGAGTCGCTGAACAACTTGGCGCAGTACGCGCCAGCCAGATCGGTCGATAGATCGACAACCACGACGTCGTGCAGTTCCCCGATGTCCCCCATTCACCTTGACCGTAGCCCGGACGGGGATACGGTCGTCACCGTGTTCCGCTCCCGCCTATCCCCGAAAGTCTCGAAGCCTCCGACTCTGGCACTCGCAGGCGCTGGCGTCATCGCAGTCGTTCACGGGCTTGCCGCCCAGTCAGCTAACAGCCGGATCGTGGCCGTCGCCTCACGGTCGCCGCAACGGGCAGCCGAATTCGCCGGCAAGATCGATGCCCGATCGTGTTCATTCGATGATCTGCCTGCCGGCGCCGACGCAGTCATCGTGTGCACGCCTCCCTCTGCCCACTGCGAGCAGACCCTCGCCGCACTCTCCGCCGGGGCACTGGTTCTTGTCGAGAAACCGCTGGCCACGACACTGGCCCAAGCCGACGCGATCGTTGCCGCCGACATATCCGGACACGTTCTCTACGCCGAGAATCAGGCCTTCGCTCCAGTCATCGTTCAGGCGCTCAGTCTGATCTCCGAGCTCGGGCCCCTCGAGTACCTCGAGCTGCGCACGTTGTCGCCACGACCGACCTGGGGAGATTTCCTGACCCCCGGCTGGGGCGGCGGCACCCTCTTCGATCTTGGCGCCCATCCAATTGCTCTCGCACTGCTGGCCGCCGGCGATGACCAACCGATCCGGGTGGCAGCAACGCTCTCCAGTTCCGACGATATTGAGGTCGACGATTGGGCCGAAGTGATGCTTGAGTTCCGATCTGGGCTCACTGCCCGCGTCGAAGTCAGCTGGCGCAACGCCGAGACCGTGTGGGACCTGCAGGCGTCGAGTGCCACCGGCGTTGTCCGGGCCGAGCTGATGCCTGAACCGGCGCTTGAACACAATGGCGACCCAGTCGCCCTCGCAGCCGCACCGGAAGGATCTGATCCCAGGATCCACAACCTCGGATATGTCGATCAGATCCATTGGCTC
>CAMCTY010000039.1 GCA_945878725.1 Bifidobacterium breve
GACTTTGATTCCGGTGTTGTCGGGGGTCGCCATGAGAACGCCAAGGCTACCGGTCGTGCCGTAGCGCTGGTGAGGGGTTCAGCCGCCGGTGAGCGCGGCGCCAGGGGTGGGGATCCGGCACGGACCGTCAACATCCATGATGCGGTTGAGTCGGCCCTGCGAAACCCACATGCCGACGCAGATGCCGAGGTCAACGATTTCGGTCTCGGTGAAGGCCTCGCGCATGCGCAACCAGAACGGATCGTCCATGTTGAGATGATCGAGCGCGAAGAGTTCGGCGAACTCGGCGGCGAGTAGTTCGCGCTCGGAGAAACCGCTCCAGGTCTTGTCGCCAACGTGGGCGTAGAACTCCTCGTCGATGGAGTCGGCTTCGGCGGCACGGGAAGGTGCGTCGACACCTGAGCGCCATCCAAGGCACATCGCACAGTCGTTGATTTGAGCGATGCGCACACGGGCTGCTTCGAACTCGCGCAACGGCAGAATCGACTTGTCGTAGACAGCGGCCGACAGTTGCGCGGCGGGCACGGTGAGATCAGGGGCGGCCCCGACCCACAGGTGCATGAGCGGATCTTGACCTTCGGGAACGGCGAGTCTCGGCATTCCGCAAGGGTAGAGCGCGCAGGCCCTCGACGCCCGGGTTCCGCGCCGGTTCGGGGGAGCGCCGGTAGCCTCGCAACGTGCTGCAGTTCACCCGTAGGGCTCATCTCGAACTTCTCGCCCATCTGCTTGATGGTCTGCCCGACGAGGCCTGTGGTCTGATCGGCGGTCAACCGGGCGACGGTGGGGTGTGCACGGTCGACACCTATTACCCCAGTGTCAACGTGGCGGCCTCAAGCCGGGTCTACACAATCGATCCCAAGACGCATCTGCGGGCCGATCGCGACTGCGAGGACAGGGGAGCCGAGATCGTCGGCGTCGTGCATTCGCATACCCATACCGAGCCGTACCCGTCGCCGACAGATGTGGCCCAAGCCCCGGATCCGTCATGGCATTACGTGATCGTGTCGTTCCGCCTTGGCGAGCCGATGCTGCGCTCGTATCGGATCATTGACGGCGAAATCCTCGAGGAACCGGTTTCGATCTCCGGATAACGACGATTCGCGGCCGGTTGGGTACAATCCCTACCTGTCAGGTCGGCATTTCGGCCCGCCCGCAAGAATTCGACGCACAATTCGAAGGCGCACGCTGCGCCCTCTAACCCCCCGAAGGTTTCCATGGCTGTTTACTCCTCGGTTCTCGACATCATCGGCAACACGCCGATGGTCGACGTGTCCGTGCTCAGCCCGAATCCCAACGTGCGCATCCTCGGCAAGATGGAAAGCCAGAACCCAGCTGGGTCGGTCAAGGACCGCATTGCGCTCAACATGATTCTCGAGGCGGAAGCCGACGGCTCGCTCAAGCCTGGCCAAACGATCATCGAACCATCGTCGGGCAACACCGGTATTGCGCTCGCAATGATCGCCCGCATCCGGGGCTATCCCATCAAGATCGTGCTTCCCGAGAACGTGTCGATCGAACGCCGTCAGCTTCTTGAGATCTTCGGCGCCGAAATCATCTTGTCGCCGGGCTCAGAAGGATCAAACGGTGCGGTCAAGCGGGCGATCGTGCTTGCCCACGACCATCCCGAATGGGCGTTCCTCTATCAGTACTCAAACGAGGCCAACCCTCGGGCGCATTTCGAAACAACCGGCCCCGAGATCTGGGCCGACTGCCCGGAGATCACGCACTTCGTCGCCGGTCTCGGAACAAGCGGAACCCTCATGGGTGTCGGCACGTTCCTGAAAGAGAAGAACCCGGATATCAAGATCCTCGCCGTCGAACCGCCGCTGGGTGAAAGCGTCGAAGGTCTGCGCAATCTCGATGAGGGTTACATCCCGCCGGTTTATGAAAAGTGGGGCGGTCCCGATCTTCTCGACGGCAAGCGCATCGTGCGTCCACGCGAGTCAATCGAGTTCACCCGTCTGCTGGCTGAGAAGTGCGGCATCTTCTGCGGCATCTCCGCCGGCGCGGCGCTGGCCGGTGCGTGCCGCGTTGCGTCACAGATCGAATCGGGCACGATCGTGTTCATCGTGTGTGACGGCGGCTGGAAGTACCTGTCGACTGGCGCCTGGACCGACGACATCGACGAAGTGGTCGAGCGAGCCAAGAAGATCATCTACTTCTAGGTCGGCGGGGGAGCGGCGAGTACCCTCCCCATGTGGATTCCCGGCCGATAGGCATGTTCGACAGCGGTTTCGGGGGCCTCACGGTCGCTCGGGCGCTGATCGACCTGCTCCCCGGTGAGGACCTTGTCTACGTCGGCGATACCGGCCGGTATCCGTATGGTCCGCGTGATCTCAATGAGGTGCGCGTCTTTGCCCACGAGATCACCGAACATCTGCGGGCGAACCACGATGTGAAGCTGATCGTCATTGCCTGCAACACAGCATCGGCTGCCGCTCTGAACGAACTGCGCGAGTTGTGCGACATCCCTGTTATCGGTGTCATCGAACCCGGCGTGCAGTCGCTTGTGAGCGCGACGCGTAACGGCAATGTCGGTGTGATCGGAACCGTCGGCACGATCGGTTCCGGCGCGTACCAGTCATCGGTCGCCGAAGCCGATCCGGCGGTGACGCTCACGTGCGCAGCGTGTCCGGGCTTTGTTGAGTTTGTTGAGCGGGGCGAGACGCATAGTGATCAGGTGTACGTGTTGGCCGAACGTCTGCTGGCACCGTTAGTCGCCGCCGACATCGACACGTTGCTTCTCGGCTGTACGCATTACCCGTTCTTGGCCCGCACGATCAGCGATGTCATGGGCCGCGGCGTCGTGCTTGTCGATTCTGCCGACGAAACGGCGTTTCGGGTCCGCCGGTTGTTGTCGGAACTCGACATTGAGCGCGAAGCCGACGGACGACTCGGTCGTCACGTGTTCGAGTCATCAGGCGATGTTGAGGTTTTTCAAAGTCTCGGGCGACGACTGCTCGGCCCCGAACTCGACACGGTTGTAGGTGTCTCATGGGAATGAGCCTCACCGTGCTCGGATGCTCAGGGAGTTATCCGGGTATCGAATGTCCGTGTAGCGGGTATCTCGTCCAGTACGACGATACGAATGTCGCCGTCGATCTCGGCCCGGGTTGTCTCGCCAACATGCAACGACACATTTCGTTGGCCGACATCTCTGCTGTGGTGCTGAGCCACTCGCACGCCGATCACTGGACCGATCTCGGTGGGCTGCACGTCGCGTTGCGCTATCGCTACGAGATCGAGAACATCCCCGTATACGGAACTGCCGAAACCCATGCCATGGCCAAGCTGGTGCCCGGCAATCTTGCGCCGACATTCGATTGGCGTGTCACTGGTGACAACGACGAGTTCGCGATTGGCCCGTTGCGCTTCCGATTGGCGCTCACCGATCACTACGTCGAGACCTACGCCATGCGCATCGACGCAGTAACCGGCGAATCGTTGGTCTATTCCGCCGACACCGGCCCGGACTGGTCGATGACGACCTTGGGTCGCAATGTCGACTTGGCGCTCGTCGAAGCAACCTACGGTACCGATGAGGAAGCAGCCGGCATCAAACACCTTTCGGCCGGACAAGCCGGCGCCTTGGCCCGCGAAGCCGGAGCCAAGAACCTGCTGCTTACCCACATGTGGCCCGAATCAGACCTCGCCGTGCACGAACGCAACGGCGAAGCCGCCTACGGTGCATCCGTACGCATTGCATCCCCCAACGAGAGGTACACCCTGTGAGACCAGATGGTCGCGGCCCCGCCGATCTTCGTGACGTCACCTTCGAACGTGACTTCACCGACGCAGCAACGGGGTCGATCCTCGTGCGCTGTGGAAAGACGATCGTGCTCTGCACGGCCTACGTCGACGAAGGTGTTCCGCGTTGGATGAAGGGATCCGGCAAGGGCTGGGTCACGGCCGAGTACTCGATGCTGCCGGGTGCATCACCCGAACGCATTCGTCGTGAAGTCTCGAAGGGTTCGCCGTCTGGCCGCACCCACGAGATCCAGCGCCTCATCGGCCGTTCGTTGCGCGGTGTGTGCGACATGGTGGCGCTCGGTGAGCGTCAGGTTGTCGTCGACTGCGACGTGCTGCAGGCCGACGGCGGAACTCGCACCGCGGCGATCACCGGCGGGTATCTGGCCCTGCACGACGCGCTCACGCGTCTCGTTTCCGACGGCACCATTTCAAAGCACCCGCTGACCGAAGCATGCGCGGCGATTTCGGTCGGCATCGTCGGCGGCAAGCCCGTGCTTGACCTTCCGTACATTGAGGATTCCGCAGCCGAAGTCGACATGAACGTCGTCATGACCGAAAGCGGACGTTTCCTCGAAGTGCAGGGAACCGCCGAAGGGATGAGCTTCAGCCGCGAGGAACTCGACGAGCTGCTTGGTCTCGCCGAAACCGGCATCCGTGAGCTCATGACACTTCAGAAGCTGATGATTGCCGAGGCACCGGCACCGCGAAGCGCAGGTCGCTGACCGCGGTGGCGATCTACTGCGCGAGCGCGAACCCACACAAGGTCTCCGAGATGGCGGAGATCTTGGGTCCGCTCGGCATCGAGTTGTATCCGCGTCCCGATCACGTCCCCGATGTGATCGAGGACGCCGACACTCTGGTGGGCAACGCGCGACTCAAAGCGGTCGCGATTGCACAGGCCACGGGTTATCCGGCTCTCGCTGATGACACCGGTCTTGAAGTCGACGCGCTCGGCGGCCTGCCTGGTGTGCGTTCGGCTCGATACGCCGGCGAGGGCGCCGTCGATGCCGACAATGTCGCCAAGTTGCTCTCCGAACTCAACGTGTTCGACGCGAACAGTCCCGAACAACGCCGGGCGCGCTTTCGCACCGTCATCGTCGTCCATTGGCCAACCGGCGAAGAACTCATCGCCGAAGGTGTTGTCGAGGGCCACATCGCCATGGTTCCGACGGGGGAGAACGGGTTCGGCTACGACCCAGTGTTCGTACCCGACGAAGCCGGAGGTCGCACCTTCGCCGAACTGACAAGTGTCGAAAAGAACGCCATCAGCCATCGCGGCCGAGCCCTGCGATCGATGGCGGCGATGCTCAAGCCCGGCGCAATCGTTGCGGAACCGGACATGTCGGCGTTGGCCGAACCAGTGCCCGTCATCAGTTGGGGCATGGGCGATGTGTTCTATGCGCTTTTGTTCTGGATATGCGGTGGTCTGCTCGCCGGCATCGTGCTGATTTCCTCCGGAAATTCCGACTCAACGAGTTCGTCGGTCACTGAGCTTGGCTTGGGTGTACTCGTCGTGAGCCTCGTGTCGGGCTGGCCAGGATTTCTCGGTTGGCCCATCGTTGCGTCCTACACGAAGGGACAACGGAGCCTCGCGAAGGACTTCGGGCTCGAGATCCGTCCCATCGATGTCTCGTGGGGACTCCTTGGTGGCGTCGGGGCTCTTGTTCTTTCGGCCTTCGGCAGTGGTGCATGGGCGTTCTTCTCTGGCGAGTCAGCTCCGACCAACACGGATTTCTTGCCGACCAGACCCAGCCTGCTCACGGCGCTGGTCATCTTCTTCTTTGTGGCGATCTGCACCCCGATCGTCGAGGAACTGTTCTTCCGCGGTCTGTTTCTACGAGCGGTCGGGCGGCGATGGAGCCTTTCGGTTGCTGTCGTCACGACCTCGGTTGTCTTCGGCCTGTTCCATTCCCAAGGCGGCTCATTGGGCAAGATGGCGTTCATCGTCGCGGTCACGGCCTCCTACGGGGCGGTGTTCGCCCTGCTCGACGTGCGCGCCAATGGTCGCTTGGGTCCGTCGATCGTCGCCCACATGGTCGTGAATACGGTCGGTGTCTTCGCTGCGCTCTACGCCTGAGCCCCGAAATTCATCGCGCGGATTGGTTCCAGTTGTGCGTCGAAACCCGACCTTCGCGGTAGCCTCACCATTCGGGCCGCCGGCCCAGTCATCCTTCGGAAGGAGCCCGATGTCGTTTCCCTCGATCGCACCACAGGTGGCAGCTGCCGCCTCCATCGCCGACCCGGGTTCGGACATCTTCCGCATGCTGCTGCGTGATCGCATCGTCGTTCTCGGCAGCGACGTCAACGATTCAGTCGCAAACCAGATCGTCGCCCAGCTCTTGTACCTCGAGGGCGAAGATCCCAAGAAGGACATCTGGCTCTACATCAACTCGCCCGGTGGCTCGATCACCGCAGGCATGGCCATCTACGACACGATGCAGTTCGTGTCGCCCGACGTCGGCACCATCTGCATGGGTCTCGCCGCATCGATGGGTCAGTTCCTTCTCTGTGCCGGCGCCGAAGGCAAGCGCTTCACGCTTCCTCACGCTCGCATCATGATGCATCAGCCCCTCGGCGGCATTCAGGGTCAGGCTTCTGACATCGCCATCCAGGCTGAGCAGATGGCCTACATCAAGCGCCTTATGGCCGAGCGCATTGCTCACCATTCCGGCCAGGACGTCGCCCAGATCGAAACCGATTCCGAGCGTGACCGCTGGTTCACCGCCGAGCAGGCCAAGGCCTACGGCATCGTCGACAAGGTCATCGTGAAGCGCGGCGAGCTGGAGTAACTCAGTGGAGCGGCTAGTCGGCCGTTCCGTTGAGAGAAATGCCGCAGTTGGCTGACGACCATTCCTGTACCGCGCGTCCCGCTGCGGTCACAGCGTCGATCTCGCCCTGACGCTGTTCAAGCGCGTTGACAAGCGCGTCGCGTTTGTTGGTGGGCGACGCGCTGACTGCCGCGGTGATCTGCTCAACGAATGCGGTGAGCGTGGCCAACTGCGGTTTGATGTCGTCAGGAGCGACATTTAGCGCTCGCTGCAGGGCGCCGGTCTGTGGGCCAAGCGTTGTCGGATCAAGTGTGGCCAGTGACTGGTCGAGATCCTGGGCCAGCGCGAGACGTTCGCAGAACACCGGAACCGAAGCGGGTTCTTCTCGGCCTTGGATGAATACGTATGCGCCAGTGCCGCCGGCCGCTACGAGGAGAACGAAGACAACGAGTAGCAACCGCCGCAACCGACGGGGGCGAGGCTCTACGTCGGGCACTGCGGTCAGGCTCCGGAGGCCTCGGTGGCCAGCGCCCGCAACTGGGTGGTGGCATGTGCAAGACCCTCGGGATCACGGAACAACGAGCTGCCGGCAATGAACACGTTTGCGCCTGCCGATGCCGCACCGCCAATGGTGGCCGGACCGACGCCGCCGTCGACCTCAAGATCGACATCGTGACCGCCGTCGACGATCAGTTTGCGGAGTTGTGCGATCTTGGGCTCCATCGTCGAGATGTAGGCCTGCCCGCCGAAACCGGGATTGACGGTCATGACGAGCACCATCGAGACGAGATCGAGCACATTGGCGACAGCTTCGACCGGCGTGGCCGGGTTGATGGCGACGGAGGCCTTCACCCCGAGTTCATTGATACGACCAAGCGTGCGATGCAGATGGGTGCAGGCCTCGGCGTGAACGATCAGAAGTTCGCAACCGGCCTCGACCATCGTGTCGAGGATCCAGGTCGGCTCAGTCACCATGAGATGTGCTTCGAACGGCACCGACACAAGCGGACGAGTCGCGGCGATCACGTCAGCACCGAACGTGAGATTCGGGACAAAGTTGCCGTCCATGACATCCCACTGAATGCGATCGACGCCGGCGTTCTCAAGCGCGACGCACGCGTCACCAAGATTGGCGAAATCAGCCGGGAGGACCGAAGGGACGATCTCGATCGTGCGTGGAGCTGAGGAAGTCATGACCGGCCTTCGGGGAGGTGGGTGGGCACGCTGACGATACCGCCTACGCTGCCGACGTGGCCGATCAGTTTGTTGAAGGTGAAATTGAAACCGTGTTGGCCGAGAGGCTTGTCGCCGGCGGTGAGGCTTTGGCCCGTCGCGATGACGGCAAGGTTGTGCTCGTCGCGGGTGCGTTGCCGGGCGAACGAGTTGAGGTTTCGGTCGAACATCGACAGGGCGCTGATCGTGGCCGCCTTCGGATGATTCTCGAAGCGTCACCCGATCGCATCGACCCGAAGTGCGATCACGTCATTGAGGGCTGCGGCGGCTGCGATCTCGCCGCCCTGTCCGAAGAAGCCCAGATCCCCACCAAAATCGAACTTGTCACCGACTCGTTGCGGCGTCTCGGTCGGATCCCCGAACCGATCGTCCGGGCTGGCCCCGCTCTCGATCCGTGGGGCTTTCGCACGACGCTGCGGGTCGCAATCACCCACGGCCGCGCTGGCCTTCGTCGAGCGGAGAGCCACGAGGTCGTCGAACTCGATTCATGCGCGGTTTCGCATCCGCTTATTCAGGATTTGTTGGTTGAAGGTCGCTATGGCGCCGCTACTGAGGTCATGCTCCGTGTGGGAGCGAACACCGGCGAGCGCATGGCCGTCATTACGCCGACGGTCGGCGAGGTGTCGCTTCCGAGTGACGTCCTTGTCGTCGGTGCCGATGAACTCGCCGCTGGTCGTCGAGCGTGGATCCACGAACAAGTTGGCGGTCGTGTTTGGCGCATCTCGGCCGATTCGTTCTTTCAGACTCGGCCCGATGGCGCTCTCGCGCTCTTTGAGGTCGTTCGCTCGCTCACCGAGGACATGCTCAGCGAGGGTTCGACCGATTCGGACCAACCCCGCACCCTCGTCGACGCCTATTGCGGTGTTGGGCTGTTCGCAGGCTCGTTGCTTGATGGTGTGATCGGCTGGCGGGCCGTGGCCGCCGAGCGTTCACGTTCGTCGGTCGCCGATGCCAAGCAGAACCTCGCCGATATTGATGCTCGTGTGGTCGGAACCTCCATTGAACGGTTGCGGGCGCCGAAGGCTGATCTCGTCGTCGCTGATCCATCCCGGGCTGGGCTCGGGCGCAAGGGAGCGTCAGTGCTCGCCTCGACGGGCGCATCTCGCCTGATCCTCGTGAGCTGTGATCCAGCCTCGGCCGGACGTGATGCCGCTCTTCTGAGCGCCATTGGTTACGCCCCAACCGAATCGATCGTGGTCGACATGTTCCCGCACACGCATCACACCGAGGTTGTCACCCGCTTCGATCGTCGCTGAGATTCCGGGCTGATCGAGCCTGAATCGGGCGGTTCGTCGGCTCCGACCTATTGTCGAGTCGTTGGGTCGGGATTAGGGTACGGACATGGCATCGAACTCGAATCCGGCACCTATTGACCCTCGAGGTCCTCGAACCAATCAGGCCGTGTTGGCCACCGCCCTTGTTCTGGGTTTTGTGTTCGGAACTGCGTGGGTGGCACCGGTGTTCGCCGTCGTGCTGTTCCTTGGCGCCGCCTTCGGTCCCCAATGGGGCCCAGTTTTGCGGGCGTATCAGTTGTTGCTTCGGCCTCGTCTCGCGCCGCCAAAGGAACTCGAAGATCCGCGCCCACCTCGCTTTGCGGCGGCAGTTGGCGTGGCCTTTCTTGTGTCGGCCTCGGTGGCCTTCGCACTCGGAGCGACAGCGGTCGGCTGGACGCTCGCTTTGATCGTGGCGGCCCTTGCTGCTCTTGCGGCGATCACCGGATTGTGCGTCGGTTGCGAAATGTACGTGTGGTTTGTCCGCCTGCGCGGCGGCGTTCGCATCGTGACGGTTGACCGTGACGAGCGGGCCACGCACGGAGCGCGCAGCACTCAGCGCGGCGATCTTCCCGATCTTCCGGCCGAATTCGTCACCGGAAAGCCACTTTGGAT
>CAMCTY010000040.1 GCA_945878725.1 Bifidobacterium breve
GTGAGCGAGAAGCAACTTCCGTGCTTCCCGCATTCGAGTTCGAGTTTGGCGGGATTCACTTCACCGTCGGCGAGAGAAACATCCTGATGGGTGCATTTGTCGCCAATCGCATACCAATCGGTTCCGATGTGCACGACAGCGATACGAAGCTTGCCCAGGTCGAATCGGCGGGCTTCACCCTCCGGCACGTCCGAGACAGAACAGAGGCGCTCAAGCATCATCGTTCGCTCCGCCGATCGAGTCGCTGTTCGATGGCATCGTTCACGAGGCCACTAATACCCGGGACCGGAAAAGCCTCAAGTACTTCTTGGAAGAAGCCGGCGACGATCAAACGTTCAGACACATCGGTCGGAACTCCGCGGCTTTCAAGATAGAAGAGCTGCTCGAGATCGACAGGGCCAACGGTTGAGGCGTGGCTGCACTTCACGTCGTTGGTCTCGATCTCTAGGTTGGGAACCGATTCGGCCCAAGCGTGCTCCGAGAGCTTGAGATTGCGATTCGTCTGGAAGGCGTTCGTGCCTGTTGCGACTTTCTCGACCTTGATGAGGCCTGTGTAGACCGAACGCGAATGATCGTCGACGGCCCCTTTAAAGAGAAGGTTCGACGTCGTCTTCGGAGCATCGTGCTTCTGGAACGTGCGGAAGTCGAGAGTTTGTTCGTTCTCGCCGAAGTAGATCGCCTGGAGGTTTCCGGTGGCGCCCTTGCCGATCAGTCGACAGTCGGTGCGGGAACGGGCGTAATCGCCCCCGAGAGCGACATGTGACGACGTAAGCGTGGCATCGGCCATCACATGACTCACCTGCGACGCCACCTGCCAGACGCGCGGTCCGCGCATCTGTACCGAGCCGTAGCCCAGCCGTGCGGCGTGAGCCAGATCAAGTTCGACGACAGGAGCTGCGAACGCGGAGACATCGTCGGAGCCGTGCCAATCAAGCACCTTCACGTCAGCATTTGCTCCGACACGAATCACTAGACGGGGATAAACGGCGCAACCATCAATGTCGATCCAATCGATGAGCACGACTGGCGCATCGACGGTGAGGCCGCGAGGTACGGAGATGAGGATCGGATCGATGCTGTTCACGTCGTTCAACTGCGAGAACACATCGACGCCATCACCCATCACGGAACCGAGGGCAGTGTCTGCCTCAGGGCCCGACACAAGTGCGCCAACGTAAAGGCCGCGTTCGGCCCATGTCGGAGCCACTTCCGAGTGCACGATGAAACCGTTACGAACAACGACCGTTGCTGCCCGTTCGGGAACGGTCGCAAGGATCGCCTCGACACCGGCGGGCAACCCGCGATCGGCTGATTCCGGAACCGTCGACCAGTCAGCAAGATCGAGTTCTCCGATCCGGCTGTAGCGCCAGACCTCTTCCTCGGTCGAAGGAAGGACAGGGTCACCGAGGCGGCTGGAGATGGCTTGACGGCGATCGTCCAGCCACGTGGGCGACGCCGGGGGCGCGTCAGGCGAGGTCATGGAATTAACTCTACCGCCATAGGAGAAATTACGGCTAGTTCGGTTTCCGACCGAACCGCGAGCGCAGACGGCCGAGCGGCCCATTGGCCTTCTTCTGCTCAGCGGCCAACTCGGCGAGGATCGCAGGACCCGCGGCATTCACAATGTCCTCAGCCGCGTCAAGGAGAGCGCCGATGTCCTGACCTTCGGGTTCGGGCGGAGCCGGCGGCGTCACCAGTGTGCCGTGGGCCCAGTCCACATCGGCGAGTCGGCGTGCGTAACCCACGCAGTTCTCGGGGCAGCGCCACGGAGCCTCCGGGGCCAAATCGAGATTGCACTTTCGAACGGTCTCGCCGTTCGCATAGCTCCGACTTTCGAATTGTTTGCATTCTTCGCGCATCCCCATCAGCTGATTCTGCCATCAGGATGCGCGGCCACAACGTCAAGGACCTCGCCCAGTTCTGGAGACCTGCGAAGCCGCCATCGCGTTGCGCAAACGACGGCCGTCGCTCCAAGGATGGCCGCAATCGCCGTGCACACAAGACTGGGAATGCTCGCATGGTCACCCACAATGAGGACGCCACCGATCGCGGTGAAAAGGGCATTCACCTGTGAACTCGCGGCAACAGCGGGAACACCCGCCGCCGGCAGTGCTGCCGTTCGCAGAACACGGCCGACCGTCCCGAACACGGCGACGGCGAGTGCCGCAGCCGCCGCCGTCCACAGCGTCGAGGGATCACGGAGTACGCCCATGACGATCGAGACCGGAAAGAGGAAGATCGCCCCCACCACCATTGACGCCGTGACGATCGCGGTCGGATTGAGACCATCCTCAACAGCAATCTCGCTGGTTCGCAAACTCGCCACTTCCAGCGCGACAAAAATCACCGCGCTGGCTGCGGCAGCCCAGGAAACAGAGTCGGCCCCTACTCCCCCGGCGGCAGCGGTAAGCCCCACAATGGCGATGAGCGAGGAACCAAGCGCGGCTGCCGTAGCCAATGGACCGCTCCGGTCACGGACGAGAAGAGCGACCGCCGGTACACACGCGACAGCGAGACCGGCAAGCGGGCCATCAAGGGATCGGAACATCGTTCCGGCCGCGACCAATCCGAGAACCGAAATGACAACGGCGATTCGACCCGAGCGAACCCGCAGAGGAGCACGCCACGATCCGGCCCTCTGCCGCTTGCCTATTCCTCCGGCGATGACAGCACCGAGTGCCACGCGAATGCCAACGATCCCGATCGCTGGTCCCGCGCCATAGCGCCAAGCCACATTGCACCCAGCGAACAGCACTGCCGCGACCAGAACATCGGCCACTGCACGTTTTTGTCGGCGCTCCAGAGCGTCCCCGGAAACTGCGAGACCGCTCATCATGGAAGACCCGGTCTAGCCGACCGAACCCTCCATCTGAAGTTCGATCAGACGGCTCCACTCAACGGCGTATTCCATCGGGAGTGTGCGGGTAACGGGTTCAATGAAACCGTTCACGACCATGCCCATCGCCTGTTCAGAGGTGAGACCGCGGCTCATCAAGTAGAAGAGCTGTTCGTCGGCCACCTTCGAAACGGTTGCCTCGTGTCCGATCACCGCGTCGCCCGAACCGACTTCCATGTACGGGAAGGTGTCGGAAATCGACTCGTCGTCGAGGATGAGTGCATCGCATTGCACGTGGCTCTTGCAGCCGTAGGCGCCATCCTCGACCCGGACAAGGCCGCGATAGGAAGTGCGGCCACCATCTTTGGAGATCGACTTGGACACGATCTTCGAAGTGGTCTCGGGAGCGGCGTGCACCATCTTGGCGCCAGCGTCCTGATGCTGACCCGCACCGGCGTAGGCGACGGAAAGAACCTCGCCTGAGGCCTTCGGGCCCACCATGACGACAGATGGGTACTTCATCGTGAGTCGCGAGCCGATGTTTCCGTCGATCCACTCCATGTGACCTTCGGCCTCGACGCGGGCGCGCTTCGTGACGAGGTTGAACACGTTGTTCGACCAGTTCTGGATAGTCGTGTACGTCACGCGGGCACTCGGCTTCACGATGATCTCGACTACTGCGGAATGCAGCGAATCGGTTGTGTACACCGGCGCCGAGCAGCCTTCGATGTAATGCACCGACGAGCCTTCGTCGGCGATGATCAGGGTGCGCTCGAACTGACCCATGTTTTCGGCATTGATGCGGAAGTAGGCCTGCAGCGGCATTTCGACCGATACGCCCGGCGGCACGTAGATGAACGATCCACCCGACCACACCGCGGTATTGAGGGACGAGAACTTGTTGTCATTCGGCGGAATGACCGTACCGAAGTAGGCGCGGACGATCTCGGGATACTCGCGCAGCGCAGTGTCCATGTCGGTGAAGATGACGCCCTGCTCCTCAAGATCCTCGCGGTTCTTGTGGTACACGACTTCGGATTCGTACTGCGCGGTCACGCCGGCGAGGTACTTGCGTTCGGCTTCGGGGATGCCGAGCTTCTCGTAGGTCTCCTTGACCGAATCGGGAAGTTCATCCCACGCATCGACCTGACCGTGGGTCGGCTTGATGTAATAGAAGATGTCGTCGAAGTAGATCTCCGACATGTCGCCACCCCAATTGGGCATCGGGCGCTTCAGGAACTGCTGGTAGGACTTGAGCCGAAGATCGCGCATCCAGTTCGGCTCGCCCTTCATCCAGGACATTTCCTTGATGATGTCTTCGTTGAGACCACGCTTCGGCTTGAAGACGTAATCCTCGGCATCGCTCCAACCAAGCTTGTACTTGCCGAGATCGAGACCGAGATCAGTTGTCGCCATGGGGGCTCCCGAAGGTGAGGGGTGTCAGAGGTTCAACCGGACCGGCCGAATTACTCCTACCGCCATAGTAACAATTACGAGAGTCGTTGCCAACCACTGGAACGGCAAATTCCCCTAGAGCAGGGCGGGAGCCAGTCGACGCCACTGATCGGTTGGGATACTGACCCCGTCGACCGGCAGCACCTGCACGCACACATGATCTGCGCCAGCGTCGTGATGAGCCTTGACACGATCGGCGATTGCCGATTCATCACCCCACGCCACGATCGCATCCACAATTCGGTCCGACCCACCGTCAGCGAAGTCGGCATCGGTGAATCCGAACCGCTTCAGATTGTTCGTGTAGTTAGGCAACGTCAGGTACATCGACATGTGACCGCGTGCAATTTCGCGCGCCTTGACCGGATCGGTCTCGAGAACGGCAGCCTGCTCAACGCACAGCCACGGCCCGGCACCCATCGTTTCGCGGGCGAACGCCGTGTGTTCCGGCGGCACAAAGTAGGGATGCGCGCCATCAGTACGCTGCGCCGCGAGTTCGAGCATTTTCGGGCCGAGAGCCGCCAGCACCTTCTTTGGTGCTGCGGTCGGCGCCGCGGCGGTGAACAGACCGTTGTCCATCGCGTCCAGATAGTTCTTCATCGCCGAGTACGGCTTCGAGTAATCGTGGCCCCGCAGGCCCGCGACCATCACCTCGTGGCTGACGCCAAGACCAAGCAAGAACCTGTCCGGGAATGCTTCGGACACCGTGTTCCACGCCGAGTTGGCGCAGAGTGCGTCTCGCGCGTAGATCGATGCAATCCCCGTTGCGATGACCATCTTGCGAGTTCCTGCCAAAAGCAAGGTCGAACTGACGAACGACTCGCGTCCGATCATTTCGGGAATCCACAGGGCTCCGTAGCCCATCTCCTCAATCTCGGCAGCAGTCTCCTGTGCCAAAGCCGAGGGAACGAGATCCAATTGATATGCCCAAAGTCCAACGCGTCCAAGATTCATGACCTGAACCATAGACAGCGACGGTCCCATGGCAAACCCATACCCATAGACTTTGTTTATGGATCAGACGAACGTGGCTCAGTCGTCTGCGCCGCCGCAGGGCGGTCCGACTAGCCCTACTCCGTCATCGCGGTCAATCAATTGGGGCCTTGCCGGTCTCGCTGTAGTCGGATGCGCGTATGTCGGCCTTGTCGATCCGAACACCTCGTCGTTTTATCCCGGCTGCCCGTTCAGGGCGATGACCGGTTTCGACTGCCCGGGTTGTGGTGCAACAAGGGCTCTGCATTCGGCCATCACTGGGCATCCGCTGCAAGCGCTTGATCACAACGCGTTCTTCGTCATGGCTGCAGTTCTCGGCGTCGTGGGTTTTGCCGTGGCCAAGGTACGCCGACGAATGGGTAAGCCGGCGATCGCATGGAGACTCTCAGTCAGCGGAGCCATCGCTCTCGGGTTGCTCACATGCATGTTCTGGATCATCAGAAACATGCCTTGGGAACCGCTGTCCTGGCTCGGTTCCGGCGCCTCCGGCGGCTGATCATCAGCATCCTCCCCAGCGGGGAGCCGACGTCAGTCGAGACGGCGAAGATTCTCGCGATAGTAGCGACCCTTTTCGGCGTAGTCCCGCGCCGCGATAGCGATGACGTCGAGCTTGCTCGATGCCGCGCGCAGCTTGGCCGGGACACCCAACGCCATCATCCCCGTCGGTACTTCCATCCGGTCAGGCACTACAGCGTTCGATCCGACGATTGATCCGGTGCGAACAATCGCCTGGTGCAGAACAACAGATCCGTTACCTACCAGCGAACGATCCTCAATCGTGCATCCCTCGAGATGAACCATGTGCCCGATCACGCAGTCGTCGCCAACGATCGTCGGGTAGACGTTGACGCAATGCAGTACGGAACCGTCCTGGATTGAGGTGTTTTTCCCGATGCGAATACCGCCCGGGTCGCCGCGAAGAACCGCACACGGCCAGATTGTCGAGCCCTCACCGATCTCGACATCACCAATCACTACGGCGTCGGGATGCACCCAGGCGCCTGGGTGGATCCGGGGTTCGATGTCGCCAAGCGCATAGATCGCCATGACGTCTAGAACGTGACCCGGCCGTAGCCGCCGCGGAAGAAGATCAGCGGCGAACCTTCGTGCATCACTTCGAGATCGGTCACTGTTCCGACAACGATGTCGTGATCGCCGCCCTCAAGAATGCCGAAGGTCGTGCAATCGATGTAGGCGAGCACGCCATTGAGTAGCGGTGAACCATTGGCCGAGCGTTTCCAGCCGATCTCGGCGAACTTGTCCTCGGTCCGTGAGGCGAAGATCCGGCACACATCTTCTTGGTCCTCAGCGAGGATGTTCACGCAGAACGTATCGACGCTCTTCAACTTCGCCCAACTGCCGGAGGTCTTCGCTGGACAGAAGAGCACCTGAGCCGGGTCGAGTGACAACGAGGAGAACGATCCGATCGCCATTCCGGCCGGACCATCAGCAGTCGTTGCAGTAACAACGGCGACGCCCGTCGGAAAATGCCCGAGGACCTGGCGGTATTTTGCGGAGTCGATTACAGGGAATTCAGTCGGTTCGCTCACGAAAATCGAGCCTAGACGAGCGAGATGCTCAAACCTTCGAAGGCCGCGACGATGTCGTGCACTCCCTGACGCTGACCCTCTGCGCTTGCTTCCGTGGCCAGTTCGTCGAGCATGTCGTCATCATGGGAAGGATCGTGATGAAACAGCACGAGTTTCTTGGCACCGGAGACCGCAGCAACCCGAATGGCGAAGTCGATCGTGCAATGACCCCAGCTCTTCTTGCACTCGTACTCGGCCGGGGTGAATTGCGCATCATGGATGAGGACATCCACCCCACGACAAAGTTCGATGACGGCTTCCTCGACGGCCTGCGCGTCGTCCGGTTGCTGATGATCACTCACATAGGCGACCGACCACCCGTCGCGCTCGATGCGGTACCCGAAGGTGGTGTCAGTGTGCGGCACGTACATCGCCGTGACTCTGGCCCCGGCAATGTCAAAGGTGCCTTCCGTCAGCGTGGTGAGTTCGATACTCGCCGGGAGCTCGCAGATACGCACCGGGAAGAACGGCGGACGCATCAGTTGGTCGAACGCCTCACCGAAGGGAACACCTTCGTGCGCCGGGCCATACACATGAAGCGACGCGCCTTCGACGAGTAGCGGCTGACAGAACGGAAGTCCTTGCACGTGATCCCAGTGAAGATGAGTGACCAGGGCATGAGCATGCAACTCACTGGCACCGACGGATTTGCCGAAGTAACGCAAGCCGGTTCCCAGATCGAGAAGGATCGGATCCTGCCCCTCGGACGTGATCACAACGCTTGCCGTGTTCCCTCCGTAGCGGGCGGTTGCTTCTCCGGCGCACGGGGTCGAGCCGCGGACGCCATAAAACGTGATCTCCATCTGCGTACCCCCCATGCGTTCAACCCCCATGCGTTCAACCCCCATGCGTTCAACCCCCATGCGCTCACCCCCTCCCACTTTGAGCAGGGGCGGAGCGTAAGTCATGGAAATCCCAATGTGAACAGGGAGTGACATCTCTCACACCTCAAGAAGTCGCACCGCACGCGTGCCGCTACGTTGCAGCAATGGAACTCACCACTTCTGTCGTCCATGTCGACGGTCTTGATATCGCATGCCTCACTGCAGGCACCGAAGGACCGCTCGCCCTGTGCCTACACGGATTCCCCGATTCTGCTCACGGTTGGCGGCACCTATTACCTGCGCTCGCCGACGCCGGTTACCAAGCGGTAGCTCCGTTCATGCGCGGCTACGCACCCACTGAAATTCCAGCCGACGGCGACTACCACGTGGCCGCACTCGCCCATGATGCGGTCGCTCTCCACGACGCGCTCGGCGCCGGCTCCGACGCCGTCCTCATCGGCCACGACTGGGGTGCTCTCGCGACTTACGGAGCGGCGGCGTTCGCTCCAGACCGCTGGAGCAAGGTCGTTACCGCAGCCGTTCCTCCCGCGGGAGCAATGGTGAGCGCAATGATGACGTACAAACAGTTGAAGCGCTCCTGGTACATGTTCTTCTTTCAGGTCGGACTCGCGGACTTCGTGGTCGGAATGAACGAACTCGAGTTCATCGCATCGCTCTGGGCCGACTGGTCTCCTGGCTACGACGCCGAGATCGACATGACCCACGTTCGGTCCTCGCTGACTGATCCCGCCAACCTCGCCGCAGCGCTTGGCTATTACCGCGCCACGTGGGGATCCGAACCGGTCCAACCTCGTTATCAGGCGGTCCAAAACGCGATGGCATCCCCACATACGCAGCCGACTCTGTATCTCCACGGTCGCAATGACGGGTGTGTGGGCGCGGTCTACGCCGAGAATGTTGCCGACCACCTCCCCGACGGTTCGTCATCGGTGATCCTCGACGATTGCGGACATTTTCTGCAGGTCGAGCGGCCGGCAGAATTCAACCGACTGGTTCTCGACTTCCTCGCCTGATCTGCGCTCACGGCAATCTGAGCGATCCGCTCCCAACGTCAACGGCCAAGCCATCGCGCACCAACGATTCCGCAGCAGTCGCAGCGTCGTGTCCAAGCTGACCCGATTCCCATCCACAGATCGCCGCGAACTGATTCGGCTCAATGACAACGCCCGTTCGCAATGCATCAAGCAGACGCGCTCTCCCCTGCCGGAACGAACCCTCAAAACGCGTCTGGGGCACGCTCACACCTGCCGAGCCCGTGGCCGGATCGGGTTCTACACAGCCCGCCGAGTACCAATGGCAGCTGACGTTGACAGGACATCCGGCGCAATCGGGATTGCGTTTCGTACATGCAAGCGCTCCTAGGTCGAGCATCGCCTGGTTCCAGACCCACCCCGCACCAATCGGCACGAGATCATCAGCCTTGCGTTGCGCGCTCGCGACCGACAGCGATGCACCACCGTGCCGCGCAAGCACCCGCCCCACATTCGTATCGAGCACCGCCACATCGCGCTCGAACGCGAACGCCAGAACCGCCCGTGCCGTGTAGGGACCAACTCCTGGAAGAGCAAGCAACGCAGTGAGGTCATCAGGAAGACGGCCGCCGTGCTGTTCGGTAACGACAACTGCCGTGCGATGCAGATTCACGGCGCGGCGGTTGTAGCCAAGTCCGGCCCACTCCTCGACCACCGCGCCCGGACC
>CAMCTY010000041.1 GCA_945878725.1 Bifidobacterium breve
CATCAGAGCGTTGCGCTAAGCGCACCGCCGACAGCACTCGGCAATTAGTTCGTCGACTCTTCCTGCAGTCGCTCGGCCTCACGGGCTGCACCTTCAGCGAAGCCGCGCACCATCTTGGTAAGCAGCGACGACACACCGGGCACCCACGCGCTCCAGGTGCCCTTCCATGAAATGTCGGTGCCGCCATCGGGACGCACCGTAAGGCGCACATCGGCCCGATAACTCTTGACCGGCATCGGACCGGACACGATCACGTACGCCAAATGGTTCGGCGCATCGACGGCAACGATCTTCTCGAGCGACAGCGGGCCACGGTTGGCCCCGAGCGCACGAACGGCGCCAACACCCCACGGCGCTGGATCACCCTCGGTGTCCCAGGTGGCCCGGCTAATGCTGCGATTCCAACGTGACCAGCCCGGAGCGTCGGCAATGACCTCGAACACCACATCAATAGGTGCTGTCGATGTTACGGTGATGTCGTAGGTGTGAATGCCCACTTGTTCTCCCCAAACGCTGACTGACGTTGACCGGCGACGCTAACGCAGCACCGCCATAATCCGGACAAGGAAATCGAAGGAGTAACGGCTAACCTCGTACTTGTCGCTAGAGAAAAGGCGGCAACGATCATGGGGCTGATCGGTTTCGACGTTGAGACCGGAGGCTGGATCGTGCGACCAGAGTTGCCTCAGACTCTTTAAACAGGGGCAACAAATCAACCGCCGATGAGCAGTTGACTCTCGCAGCCTGATAACTCAGACCCTGTAGAGAGAAATCGTGACCAGCAATGGCGCACGGGGCCAGCTCACTGCAGCCCGGCAACAGAAGCAGTGGGTGACAGCCTGAAAGAAGGCTGACGGCGTGAAAGAACGCTGACTTCGGGGAAAGCCCCGGCGGCGGGGTTTCGGCCCCACCCGACCCGGCGGTGAGGCAGCCGTTAAGCCTTAAGACTCGGGAATGGTCGTAACGCGGACAGTTTTCACTTGGCGGACGGGGGTTCGATTCCCCCCAGCTCCACAACAGGGTGTTGGCGCATTTCGCCAGCGCCCTTCTCGCTTTTGCACTTCGGCAAAGACAATGGTCGCAGGTTGCCGCTCATCGTCGCTACCAAGACCTAACCGTCAGTCGATCGAGCTCTGCTCAAGGGTCGCGAGGAACTCGTCGCGAAGGTCCATGAGTCGCTTTCCGCCACGTGACGGGGCAATCCAGACTTCCCAGCCTGGCAATGCCCCGATACCGGCCAACGTGCATGCTGCCCGCGACAACGAATCGAAAACTGTTCCGTCTTCGGTGAGTATCCGACCTTCAGCGGTGAGCGAAGCTCGAAAGACCTTCCCCTCCTTCTGACGGTGATACTCGATGGTCTCACCCACTTCGAGGAAACCGGCGTCCAACAGATCTGAAACGGCAAGGCGGCGGCCATTGAACTTGTAGGTCGTCGCCTGCCGGCGTGACGGGCGCTCGGGTTCAGTCACGATGCTGTCTTCGAACTCAGAGTCAATCTGGTACATCCGTCGACCCTTGTCGTCCTCGTACACACCGATCGGAACGGTGAACACCGGGACACCGCTGCTCGCCAAGAACCCAAGAGCGTCGCTAGTACGCGCATCGAAATCTTGCGCCACAAGCACAAGAATCGGTGCCGGATTCACGATCACCGGGGTTGACCCGCCAGTGAACTCAAGCCAATCAGCGAAGAACGAATCAGAGCCCCGGTGATACAAGGCACTCAACTCATCAAGGTTCGTCCCCCGCGCCCAACCTGCGTATTCAAGACACTGAGCCAACTGTGAGCGATCGATCGCACGCTTCACCTCGAACACGACAATGCGACCCGATTCATCAAGCGCTATGAGATCAGGGCGCCCTCCCGATGAAATCGCGCCCTGCCGGGCAATCGGGAATAGGTCTGTGCCGTAAAACGCCTCGATATTCGACCAGATCAGTGCTTCGATCTCTCGCTCATAGAGGTCTGCTCCAGGACGGACCCGCCGCAGTGCACGCAACTGACCATCTATCGAACTGAAAATTGGCATTTCAACCGCCTTGCATCACGTCGCCACCGAAATCGGCGGCCCATTTGGGAACAGTTCGAGATTTCGCTGGTAGTGCCGGAACCGAGATTTAGTAGTTCTCTCGGATGTACGCGTACGCGTGATCGAACAGGTCTCCCGAAGAGGGTAGCCCATTCGAATGGAGGATCATCCGGAGCTCTTGTCGAACCTTGCGATCGCCAGGGAACGAGGTCTGCCAACCGCTTCCCCTCACGGGCTCAACCAACTCGTCGACCTTCTCAACCACGGTCTCGATAACAACCGGCACACCGTCGGGGCGGTACTCCTCGAAGATCTGCGCGTGAAGCACTTCCGCCAAATATTTTCGCCATGCATCCGACCTTATCTGGGCAGGGCGTAAACGGGGCGGTGAATCAATTGATGTCGTGTTCCATCGGACCAGAGCGTCGGCCCACCGGCGGAGTCTGAGCCTTGAGGCGACTCCCCCGTCGCTCAGACGCGCTCGAACCTCGACACTTCGGTCGTAAAGCCCTCGAGCATCTGCGGGGTGATCGAGGGCCTCGTCCTGCTGATTGCGGCGGTCAGGTCATCGCCCGTGACCACTGCGGATTGCGATGTCGACCTCGCCCGGGCGAACGCTTCGGCCGCGGCGCGCTGTGCAGCAAGATCCACATCGCCGGGGGTGAAGCCCGAGCAGCGCTCGGCAAGCACCGACGGATCGACACCTTCCGCAAGAGTCATGCTGGCCAATGCCTGAGTCCACAACATGGTCAGTGCGGTCATGTCGGGCGGGCCGATACCGATCAGAAGATCGAACCGTCCCGGACGCAACACGGCGGGATCGATTGTCTCGACGAAGTTCGTCGCACAGATCAGAAGCTTTCCGGGCCGACGCCGGAAGTCCGGTATCGACTTCAGCAACTCGTTGACCACGCCGGCGGATGCGGGGCTGCTTTCACGGGCGGGCGCGATCTCGTCGAACTCATCAATGAAGATCACCACGTGATCAAGCTGACCCAGCTCCAGGAAAGCTTCACGGAGTTCGTTCGCGAGGGTTCCCTCGCCACTCGACAACTTGGACGGCAACAGCTCCACGAAGGGCCATCCGAGACGACCGGCCATGGCTTTAGCAAAGGTGGTCTTGCCGGTGCCGGGAGGTCCGAACATGAGAGCGGTCGCAGGTGGACGCAGACCAATCTGCGCTGCGAGCGCGGGATCCGACAGCGGCGCCACGATCCGCTGATCGATCAGTGTTTTTTCACGTTCCATTCCGGCAGCAAGATCCCACAGGTCACCGTCGAGAATCTGGCCACCCCACTTGTCGATGATGCGCACGTCGCCCGGTTCCAGCGACAGGGACTTCTCGTACAGCACCATGCCCTCGGTAGCGGTGAACCCACGATTCAAAAATGCTCGTTCACCGACCTCGCCGGGGCCGAGCAGCGCCGAGATCTTGCGCACACCCGCATGTAACAACCGATCCTCGAGACCTCTTGCGAGTGCCGAACCGATTCCTCGATGGCGCCATCCCGGAGAGATTGCCACCAGTTGCGTCCACGCGCCATCGCCGGCCACGCGAGCACTGGCAAGACCGACAAGCGTTCCGTTGGCCAACGCCACGACAACGACTGCACCGCTGTTTACATCGGCGATGAACTGAGCAATCTCGATCGGCGAGCTATCGGACACCGCTCGCAACGCCTCGAGAAGTCGCACCGCAGCCCCGAGATCGGATGGTGCGAGGTCGCATACCTGATAGTCCATGAGCAGAGTCTTGTCGCCAATCCCATGGAAACCAACACTGAACACGACTTTTCCCTGTATCTCAGGCCAAATCAGAGGGTGTCGATGAGACGATCTCTTCAATTGGAAGGGGCCCGACCAGTTGGCCGGGCCCCTTCCCAATGAAATATCTGTCGACTGGCTGATCAGCCGGTGAACGCAGGCACAACCGGATCAGTCGCGACCGTCGTTGTGGTGTCGATCGACCCCAGGAGCGTAGTCGTGGTCGACGTCGGTGCCGTGGTCGTAGTCGTGGTCGTAGTCGTCGTCGTGGTTGTCGCTGTCGGGTCGGACTGCGTTTCGAACGCACCCATGTCGGACTGGCCGTTGTACACACGAACGTACGGCGTTAACCGCTGGTCGAAACCGTCACCTGTGAATGCAGTCCAAGTAAGCGGCCCGGCATCAATGACAGGTGAACCGGCTGCAGGTTCCATCATCAACATCGGTCCCGCGTAGGCACTGAGTTGCGCGCTGACCCCAAAGACGTTTCCACCACCATCAGTGAACGAATTACCGGCAGTGGTCCCCATAATCAGCGAACTCGAAACTGTGACCGCATTATACGCGTACAGGTAAAGGTCGACCGCCAAGGTTCCGCTGCCTTCACTTGTCGTGTTGTCGGAAATGATGGTTCCGGTGAGATCAACTCTGAAACCGTCCGCATAAGAGATCCGCACGGTGTTGATACCTGTCGAATTACCTGAAATGGTGCAGAAAATAATGCGAGTGTCGCCGGTCGAGTACAAGGAGTAAAGCGCTCCGCCGCGGCCGTAAATTGGATCACCGACGTTATTTACAATCGTCGAATTAGCGATCAGGACATCATCAGCCATGTAGAGCTTGATACCGGCACCGTCACCGGCTTGATTTCCACTGACCGTCGAGTTCGTCATCGTAAAACTGTCTGTATTGGATGCATACAAGCCGCCACCATTTCTGGCCGTGTTCTGGTCGAACGTCGAGGAATCAATCGAAACATTCCCAAGTAAGTAAAACGACGCTCCGCCACCTTCAAAGTCGGTGACGTTTCCGCTGAAGACGCTGTTGGTGATGGTGACGTCTCCCACCTCATAAAGATGGATCCCGCCCCCATCGTTAGCTGCAGTGTTGTCTGAGAATTCCGAATCAATGATCGTAAGGGGGGCATTTCTGCTCTCGAAGTCGCCGCTGTAGAGGCCTCCCCCTTTGTTGCCTGCTTCATTACCGGTGATGACGACACTTGACAGAGTGAGATCGTTACCCTGGCTCCTGATCGCACCGCCGTGGGATGTTTCGGTGTAGCCGCCGGTCATAGTGAGAGCCGAAATCGAAATGGTCAGCATCGCACCGCTGTCGTACATGTAGAAGATGCGCCGGTTGTTGTTGCCCGAGATGATCGAATCAGCCGCACCCAAACCGGTGATCGAGATGTCATCTCTAATAGCGATTTCACCAGTGGTGAGCGTGATCGTCCCGGCAGCGCTTGCGTCGAACACGATGATGTCGGCACCCGGATTGTTGTTCGCATCGTCAACCGCCTGACGAAGAGACCCCGCGCCATCGTCGCTGGTGTTGGTGACGGTGTAGGTCGTTGCCGCGCCGGCCTGGGGGGCGAGAACCAACGCGCCGGCGACACCACCGACAAGAAGGGACCCACCTGCAGCAACCCGGCCAGTTTTGATAGCGAAATGTGTACTCATCGTTATCTCCATTGATCTGACGAACTGATTTATTGACAATAAGAGTATCACTATATTGCATGGCTAGCCCGATACAGCTCGGGATCGACCAGATCGAGGCGTTCCATTTAGAGCTTCGGCGTACTTGCCGTGTGGCCGCCATCGACGGGCAGATCGATTCCGGTGAGCCATGAGGCGTCGTCACTGGCGAGAAACACCGCGGCCTGAGCAACGTC
>CAMCTY010000042.1 GCA_945878725.1 Bifidobacterium breve
GCGGGGGGCCTCGGATCTACGGCCAGCATGGCTATCGCACCCCGGATACGGGGCTGCGTCTCCTTATCGATTCGGCGCAGCGCCCGCAGTGCCGCCGGGCGCACTTCGATTCGCCAGGTCACGTCCAGCCGAGATCCGTCTTCACCTGATCCCACGGAATGTTGGGGTTCTCGTCGGCAAGCGATTCGTCGAATGCTGCAACGTCCTGCGCCTCTTCGAAGGCCTCGAGCAGTTCTTCGTAACGCTCTGGGCTGATCAGCACCGCCGCTGGCCGCCCATAACGCTCGAGGAACACCACCTCGGACTGCGACGTTTCGACAACTTCCGAGAGATTGCCTCGGGCTTCGCTTACCGTGATCTGGGCCATAGGGACTATTGTACGTCTCTAGCTCGATCTTGTACAGAGCCGAATGACCCCATTCGACGAAGTGGTTACAGATAGCCGCCGTAGTTGCGGGCGCCGCGGGGCGGGACGCTCACGGGAATTGGCGAAGGAATCGCCGCTGCGGGGATCGTGCGCAGCAACTGCGTATTGATTGCTCCCCCCTCGGTGACGAGCTCGGCCTGATTGCGCACGACAGTGTGGAACAGACGCCGCACTTCGCGGCCGTTGCCGAAACCGCGATGGCGGGGCCACGAACCGAGCAGCGATCGGAGCTGAGCGAGAGCGTCGTTGTCGAGGTCGTAATCGTGTTCACGAACGAGGTCGCAGAAGATCGATTCGAGTTCGTTGGCCGAATAGTCGGGGAACGGAACCGTGAGATCGAAGCGGCTGTTGAGGCCGGGGTTCGAGCTGAGGAAGTTGTCCATCTCCTCCGGGTAACCAGCCACGACCACCGCGAACTCGCCGCGATGGTTCTCCATAAACGTGAGCAGCGCATCGATGGCCTCGGAGCCGTAATCGTCACGCCGGCCGGCGAGGCTGTAGGCCTCATCGATGAAGAGCACGCCGCCGAGGGCGCGCTCGCAGACAGCCTTTGTCTTGAGGGCGGTTTGACCGAGATACGCGGCAACGAGGCCCGACCGATCGGTCTCGACAAGATGCCCGGTGGGAAGCAGGCCGATCTCTCGGTAGAGCTCGCCAACGATGCGGGCCACGGTGGTTTTGCCGGTGCCCGGATTGCCGACGAACACAAGGTGTGGTGAGGGCACAGCGGCGGCGAGACCTTTGAGGCCGCGCATGCGGGCGACTTCCTGGGCGGCGATGAGCCCGCGGATTTCGTCTTTGGCCGGGGTGAGGCCGATCAGATTGTCGAGCTCGCCCATGAGCGCCTCAAGCCCGCGCCCTTCGGGCACTGAACGCACGGCGACGGATCCGCTCTCGATGTCTTCGTCGTCGAGTTCGTCGAACTCGATGGATTCTGGATCGGGATCGGAGGAGATGGCAGCTGGCTTCGACGGGGGGCGCAGCGACGGAGGATCGCCGGCGGTGATGAGCTCTTCCATGCGCCGACGTGTGCGGCGCGTTACGTAGGTGAGGGTGCTCAGCACTTCGTCGAGTTCGTGATCCTCGATGGCATCGGCCTTTAGCGTGTGTGAAACGAGAAGACGCGCGGTGCCAGTGGGATCGCGCCGATTGCGATCGAGATGGATCGTGGTGAACGGCATGACGCCCGATCGCGTGGCCACCCATTGGATGATGGCCGGGTCCATCGGGACATCGTCGACAAATGCGTCGATGGCGAAAACCCACGTGCCGTTGAAGCGCTCGTAGACGCGCGCGCTGATCGCCTCGCCGTGCACAATGCACTCGAGGGGACGAGATTCGGTCAGGTCACCATCACCGAGCCGATCGGCCCGATCGGTGAGCATCCGCCGCAGGCGCTCACGAATCGAATCGGTCACGTGTGGTGCGTGCCACCCGGTGATAGTCCGACGGTGAACGCCCGCACGCGCCGGTCGGTCTCGACCCACGCGTGAGGAAAGTCGGCCATGGTGAGCAATTCGGTGAGGATGGAACGCTCGCCGTCGGTGAGCGGAAGGCCGCCACGAATAGCGGCGCGCGCGGCGGCAGTGGCGCCGGGAGCGGGGAGTCCGTCGGCGGTGCGCAGTGTGGCCGCGAGTTCGGCGAGCGCAGACAAGAGCTTTTGCGTGCGGGCGCGATCGGCGCCAGCGGGAAGCGACGCGAGTGTTTCGGCCAGGGCCCGGAACGAATGAGCAAGAGCGAGCGCGTCGTCGGCCTCGCCACGTTCGATGGGCGAGGCGTCGTCGAGAACGAGTGCACCGAGGCGCACTTCGACGGTGGAGTCGGAAGCTTGTTGCACGGCGGACCCGAGCGGTTCAGATGCGTCGGTGACGGTGGCGCTAACAAGACGAGCGGCCGGTTCCGAAACCGAATCGGGCAGCGCGGTGATGCGATGGAACTCATCGGTACGACTGCGGGCGTGAAGGACTTCGAAACCGACGAGCTGACGAGAACCATCGTGACGAGGCGCCCATTCAACAAAGGTGTCGGCGTCGAGTTCTTCGCGATGGCGCTTCTCAGGTGGGACATCGGACGACACAGAGCCCATGAGCACATCGCCGACTGGGCGATAACGCATCTGGACCTCAATCAGGTCGTCGTCGGACTTCATGACTCTCATGCTGCCATGACATGGCCACTGATGACACGGCGAGCCGCCGAGAGGCGGCGGCTGGCGCCCGTGCGACCGAGCCCGAGGCGCTTTGCGGCGTCGGTCACGGTGAAACCTTCGATGAAGACGTCGTGGACAAGTTGCTGGTCGATTGGGTCGAGAAGGGCGATGGCCTCGCGCAGATCGATCGAGTCGATCAGATCGGCGGCGAAGTCGACATTGCCGGCCAGGGGCGTTTCACCGTGCTCGGTGATGGTCTCGAGAACGACGTTCTTGCGACCGGCACACAGGGTGCCGTCGGGGTTGGTGTGCAGACGGGCACCGCTGCCGGTCTGGACCCGCTCGCTGCGATTGAAGTCGTTGCTGCGGTTTTTGACGGCGACGGCCGCAAAGACCTCAGGCTCGTACGTCGCCATGATGTTCTCGGCGTCGCTAAGGAACTGAATGGCGACGATCTGGGAGATGTCGTCGGCGTTGGCCTGATGACCAGTTTTCGAATAGGCAATCGCAAAGGCTCGCCGGATGACCACTGCGACATACGTCTCGGTGGAATAAGTGGTGAAGTTTGCAGGATCTGATTTCAAATGTGCTCCTCTGTCGGGGAATGGAATTCGGGTTGGTAGTGCGCAGCGCCGGAACCCGAGAAACCGGTGGCTGGCTGCAGGACAACTATGCGCATGGGGGTGTGACAGTGCCCTTGGGATGGGGTCGGATGCGCCGTATTTGCCCTGCTTAGGACCAGTTTTGGGAGAGCAAGTGTACAAAGGAAAGCCTGAAAATCCTCTGGGCGCGCCCAAGTTTCTTGGGCCAGAGGTAGGCCGCTCAGGTGAGCTCCTCCTCAGATTGCGTGGCGATCGAATTGCCTGTGAGGCCGGCGAGTCTGCGGGCGAGGTCCTGAAGCGCGGCGTTGTCGTAGCGGGCGGTGCCATCCCCGGTTCCGACGACACCGTTTAGATAGGTGAGCCAACGCGAAGGGATGCCCTGCACGCTGGAGCGGGCCCCGGCGATTGCTCCGGCCACAGCGGCGACAGTGTCGGTATCGCCGCCAAGGTCGATGGCAGCGATGACGGCATTGGCGAAGGTGTCGTTGGTGCGCACTGCCCACACGGCCTGGGCGAGACAGCCCCACACCGAACCGTTCGAAACATCGTTCGGATCATTTGGCGACCACGACGGATCGAGCATCTCGGCGAATCGCCCGCGGATCGGCTCGTCGATCAACTCAAGCAATCCGGGGATCGCGGCGAGCGCGTCCTCGCCGAGGATTGATCGGCGGATGAGTGCCGCGCCGATCGCAGCACCCCATCCGGCCGCGGGATCGAAATGGGTGAGTGCACTCTGCGCTCGTGCGGCTTCGATGAGGGTTGCTTCATCGCCGGCGGCGTACGCACAGGCCAGGCCGGTGACGCGCATGAGTGATCCGTTCGCGGCGCTGCGTCTGCGCAACGCATGGTGAGCATCTTCAGCGGCACCTAGCCACGAGGAATTGCTGAGGGCTCGATTGGTGAGGCTTCCGCAATCTTGTGCGCCGCGGCGCCACGCCTGGAATCGGGTCCAGACATCATCGGCATCGAATCCGTTGCAGGCGATGATCGATTCACCGAGCGCGATCGCCATCTGGGTGTCATCGGTGAATTCGCCGGGCGCCCAGATGAATGGGCCGCCACCGATGAGCTCGCCGGTGCCGCCGATGACGGGTTCGGGGAAGCGGGCCGAGTAGGCGCCGGCCGGCCCGAATTCGAACGGAGCGCCGAGAGCATCTCCGACCGCCGATCCGAGGAATGCGCCGACGAGTCGCTGCATAGCGATCGCATCGAACGCCACTGGTGCCGTCGGAAGTGGGATCCGAATCGGGAAGTCGCTATCGGGTCCTGCGATTTGGGTTGCGTCTGTTGTTGGTTCTTGTTCGTTCATTTTCGCCTCCGCCTGTGCCAAGGACATCCAGTCCGGGGCACAAGCAGAAGAACGCACGGAGATCGATCAAGTGTGCGCGGAACTTTCTGTCCCATTGGTACGGGCGGCACTGGGCATATGCCTCGAACCCCGCAAGGGTGGCTCATCACGAATGCCAACTGGTACCATTTCAGGTACGAGTCAGGGAGGACAGTTATGGCAATCACCGCAAGCGAAGCCCGGAAGAACCTGTTTCCTCTGATCGAGCAGGTCAACCTCGATCGGAACCCGATCGAGATCACCTCGAAGCGAGGCGATGCGATGTTGATCTCGGTCGACGATTACCGGGCTCTCGAAGAGACCGCCTATCTGCTCCGCGCTCCGGCGAATGTCCGACGTCTTCTTGAGAGTCTCGACGAAGCCCGTTCCGGCAAGGCCGTGCCCCACGAACTCGACCGGTGAGGCTGGTCTTCACCACGAATGCCTGGGACGACTACGTCCATTGGCAAACGGTTGACCGATCCAAAATCCGACGCATCAATCGACTTCTCGATGATGTGTTGCGCGATCCGCTCGACGGCATCGGTAAGCCCGAACAACTTCGACATGTTCTGGCCGGCGCGTGGTCACGGCGGATCGACGAAGAACACCGACTCGTCTATCTCGTGGACGATAAGGACATCATCGTTCTGCAAGCGCGCTATCACTACGAGTGAGCGCGCCGACGATGTTTTCTGGTGCTAAAGGAACATCAGGGGGATAGCGAGAAAGATAAGCAAAATAATAGGAAATACGACGAGTACCGCGAGAAACCCGACGATCGCGAGAATCACGAAAAGCGCGAGTCTGATGGAGAGACATCCCACTTCGATGGCGTCACCGGCTTCCATGGTCGAGCCTCAGGCCGCGTGGATCAGATAGTCAGGAAGGAGGGCGAGTTCAGGAAGTTCGATGAACTCATCGGCCCGCGACTCGAGCATGCGGGAAAGGGCGACAGCCCGCGATACGACAACAACCTTGAGGCCCAGCAGATGCGCGTGATGGGCGAGACCGGTGAACCAATGGTCGCCACTCCCGATGTAAATGGTGTCGAACCGCCGGACGAGGAGAT
>CAMCTY010000043.1 GCA_945878725.1 Bifidobacterium breve
GCACCGTTGGCGGCCGCCTGAAACACCGTTTTTATGATGTCGAGTTGGCGCCCCGGAAGAGCTCGAGCGACGACAAACAACGCGCCGGCTCCGGCGATGCTGGTGATGGCCTTACGTCGCGAGATCGGAGCGCGATCGGGACGGGTCTCATCGGACGAACTCACGTCGTTCATCGATGCTTGGTCGTCTTCGGAAATAGCCATTGGGATTCCGCCGATGGGAGGTAGTGATGTTGTTACAACTCTAGGCGTTATCTGGGTCAGGAATGGTCATTCCCGTCTTCGTGTTCAGACTGGCGAATTCATGCTGGATGTCGGAATCCCCGGATTGTCCCGGCCACGCGAGTGTGGCGCTGACGAGAGTGGGTGAGACCTCGAGCGCAACCATTTCGGCGCTGTGCCGTAATGGGACCCAGTCGATTCCCGTTTGGATGCCGTCACGATCAACGATCTCCAGCAGTTTGCGGGCGCCAACTTGTGTGAGGACATAGGCAAACGTGCCGCCAAGAAAATGCTCCCACTGCATCGGCTGCAGGCGTGGCGCAGTGTCGTCCGTGCTGACGGCCGGAGCATTCAACCATCGTTGGTAGCCGAGAAACACAAGATCGACATCATCACGATCCTGCAGCGCGCCGAGCACATCGGACAGCTGCGCGGTGAAGTCATCAACAAGCGTGATGTCGTCTTCGAAGATGAGTATGGGTCGTCCGTCGCCCTCAGCGACGTCTCGCCAAAGTTGGACATGGCTCAGGGCGCACGCAACGATGCCGCGGCGAAAGTCGAAATCATTTCCGCGGAACATGAACTCGATCTCGGGAGTTAGTTCAAGCGACTGCCCGTCAATAGCGGGAAAACGCACGACGTTCGGGGCGAGTGTTTCCTCACCGACGCGCGCGAACTCTGCTTGCATCCGTTCAAGACGGTCGGTACGTCGATCAAGGTTGATCATGCGGATAGGTACGTCGGCGAGCATGCGATGGCCGCGCAATGCGCGGGCGATCGTGGGGATGAGTTGGATCTCGTTAACGATGCGCTGCTTTTCGGCTCGGATCGCCGGGAGACGCTTTTCCCATTCATTGTTGGCAACTGACTCCCTGATTATCCGCTCGCTTTTGTCGAAATCATCAAGAGGAAGGCGGATAAACACCTGCGGATCAAGAATCTGTTCGAGGTTTGGGCAGCCCCAGTAAAAGCAGAGGCATTCGGCGAGCACGGCGTCGAAGAGTTTTTCGGTGACGTAGTTCGGTTCGGCGTTGTTCTCCGCAGCAAACGTGTAGCGATACGGGAACAAGCCGTCAGACTTGTCACGGAATGGGAGTGGCCCGCGGTAACTAGTGACCCCGGGCATGGGATCTCGCCCATAGATGTCCAACTCGATGTCGCTCTTGTCGAGATGGCGCACGAAGTCGAGACGGAGAATCTGACCCGGATCAGCGCGCCGCCCCGAAACGATGGCCGAGAGCATGCGCGTCTTCTCGATCGGATCGGGAGCAGGGCCGCCACCACCCAACTGCGACCACGATCGATCGATATGCCACTCAGCGGGATTGACATGGCGATCATGGGAACGGATCTGGATGAACGCTTTCCGGTTGTTCGTTACCCATAATCCACCATCGGGCATAAAGGTCGATGGCTCCATGGGAATAATGACGGTCTGTGCCGGATCGATCAGAGGGAGCTCGCGCGCCACAGGATGATTTTGGACGACGGTGTACTCGGCAGCCTCGGGATCAGTGGTGAAGGTGAACTCGTCCCAGGAGTCGCCAGTTTTCATTTGTCGCCTGAAGCACTCGATCAACTTTTCAGGTGAGGCCCAGTTCGAAACGAGGCGCACATTGATTGGTCCGGTAGCGGTTGATGGGGTGACGCTTCGCTTTCCAAACTGAGGCTGGCCATTGAGCGCGTAGGCATTCGGTCGACGATTGGGGCTGCGATCCACGCTGAGCGGCCCCAAGTGAACGCACGTCGTCTTGTCGAAGAAGGCCGATCGCAGCCCGGCCGCGGTGAATCGCCGGGCGAGGTCGAGCTCGAAATGATCGGCGTCCTCGTTGAATGGCCCGAGTTTCTTGAGGGCTTTCGTCCGCATGATCGATGGCCGGAGCGAAAAGTTCGGCCACCAGATGTTGCTGCCGCGACCGGGGGGAAGGGCGTTGACGGCATCGTGATACTCAGACGTTCCCGGATCGGCGTGCTGATGAAGGCGATACGGAGTCCGATCGGCCTCGGTTCGTTTGGGATAACCGCCGCCAACGGCACGATCGTCGAGTTTTTCGGCGTAGTTCCGGTTGAACAGGACCTGTGCAATCGCCGGGTCGTCGTCAAGAACGGCGCGCGCCCGCGTGACGTAGTGATCATCAATGAAGAATCGCCAGTCATCCTCGAGATGAAGCCAAAGCGGTGACGACACCTCGTCGCGCAGCATGTTCATGCTGCGCGCATGTCCCGCGTCGCGTCGCGGTTTCATGATGAATTCAAAGAACGGATACCGCTCTTTCATGCGACGACGCTCTTTGGCTGTCGAGCCGTCGTCGATGCAGATCCAGCGATCGATCTGGTCGCGATCGAGGCAATGGGTCAGAAACGAATCCATCGTTTGCTCGAAAAGATCAAGACGCCGGCACGTTGTAATCGTCAGCGTGACGCGCGGGCGCTTGCGCGGTTTGTTCGTCTGTTGATCGACGATGCCCGCGATGATGTCGACAGGATGCGCGGGGGGCTGACGCAGGATGTTCTCCACCACGAAATCGCGGTTGCCGAGGATGCGGGTGCGTTCGCTATCAGGGAGAAACGGTCCATCGAGAAGCTGATTGCAGAGCTCAAAGCTTTCCTGGTGTTTGCCGAGATAGAACGCGCAGATCGCGCGGTCATCGAACCGACGCCAGTTGTAGGAATCGGCCCGCACAAAGAGCACATCGTTCTCGGGAAGTGGAACCTCGCAAGCGAGTTTCGCAAAGTGATACCCGAGGTTGAACTCGCCGGTAAACCGATAATGACGGGATATCTCGACGAGCGCTTCAGCGCGGGTCGGACGGAACTCCCATGCATGGAGATAGACGCCGAGAACTTCTTCCCACGGTTTGCCGAGCCGTTCAAGCGCCCGAGCCCGTTGCAGATGCGAGTAGTAGACCTCTTCGTCCCAGCCACCCATCTGTGATCGGCGGGTGTAGTAGTCGTAGGCGCCGTCGAGATCGCCGGCATCCATACGACTCTGCGCCAGATAGAACATCGATCGCGTGTCATTGGGATCGGCCTCAAGGGCACGGGCAAGAAGCGCGCTATCGCGCTCGTACTTGTCGCCGGTGCGATTTCGACCGCCGAGTCGTCGCGATTCGACGTGATAGTTGCCTTCGAGTCTTTCCTGCGTCGCGCCCGGCTCGAGGCACACCGGATACTCGTGCACAACACCGCGGTACTCCCACGGCTTCGACAAGCCAAAGATCTGCGTTCGCCAGTAGGTGAAGTCGCTTCCGAACTGCAAGAGATAGGAGTCGGCGGTGAGGTCGGACAGGTCGATGTCGCCGATCACGAGGTCGTCAGCATCGAACACCCACGCATAATCGGCCTTGCCGGCGCAGAGGGCGAGGGCCTCTGAGCGGTTATGGCCAAAATCGACCCACGGCCGCTCGTGCAATTCGCCCGGCACCCCATTTTCCTCAAAGAATCCTCGGATGAGATCCTGGGTTCCATCCGACGAACCGGTGTCAACGATCACCCAGGTGTCGATGAAGGGGAGAAGACAGGTCAGCGACTCCTCAACGATGTGCGCTTCGTTGCGGACAATCATGTTGAGGCAGATCGACGGCCTTTTTGTGCCCTCGGCGATGACCTCGACCGACTTGATCCGCTTCGTCACGTCAGAAAGCTACCGGCTTTCGAATCCGGCGTAATAGGTGTGGACGCGTCGACATTCACCGGCCCCGTTACTGTTCGGATGTGGCAAAAAAACCCGCAGACGTGTTGAGGGTGAAGCTGCTGGGGAGCTGGGCAGATTCAGCGGAAATCTGTGACGACTGGAATCGGATGTCGCAGGGCGATCTGCGCTGGAACGACATTGAGGTGACGTCGGACGACACCGACATCGACTTCTGGGTGATCATCAACCGTCCGCGTCGCGGCGAGGAATTCATCGCCAGCCGGACGATCGTTTTCCAAATGGAGCCGTGGTGTCGGGAACCAGAACAGACCTGGGGAGTCAAAACCTGGGGTGAGTGGGCACGGCCTGATCCGGCCGCGTTCCTTCAGGTTCGCACCCATCGAAGCCACGTGAACAATGCCTTCTGGCAACTGGGTCTGACCTACGAGGAACTTCGAGATCAGCCGATCACGAAGACCGGTGTGCTCGCGACAATCTGCAGTCCCAAATACTTCGATCCGGGTCATAAGAAGCGTGTCGACTTTCTGCACTTCCTCGATGAGAAGAACGACGACGTCGTACGCGTCGAGATGTACGCCTACGACAATCCGCTGGAGTTCAAGTGCTGGGTCGGTCCCCATCCGGTCGGCGAAAAGGAAGCTGCGCTCGTTCCCTATCGCTACTTCATCGGCGTGGAGAACAACGCCGAGCCCAACTTCATCACGGAGAAACTCTGGGAGCCGCTGCTCACCGAAACGCTTTGCTTCTATTGGGGTAGTCCCAATGCCGCCGATCACATTGATGATCGGGCATTCATCCCGATTGACCTCGATGACTTCGAAGTCGCCTTCCAGACGATGAAGGAGGCGATCCTTGCCGACGAATGGTCAAAGCGGATCGACGTCATTCGGGCCGAAAAGACAAAGGTTCTTGAGCAC
>CAMCTY010000044.1 GCA_945878725.1 Bifidobacterium breve
AGGCGCTGGACGCCTAGCCCGGCTGAATCAGCGAGTCGGCGGCGTTGCGCCAGTCGCACGCTGGGCAGCGAGCGGGTTGAAGTACTCGCGCTGGCGACTGATCAATCCGTCGCGGAAGTCAAACACCACGATGTAGGTGTTGGCATACGGAGCGCCGGTGGGGAGATAGCTCCCCTCGCCGGTGAACTCGACGATCAGTCGGTCGGGATCGAGGCACGCGTGCACCTCGCCGATCGTCAGCGAGAAGCGGAAGGCCGTGAACGCACCGGACAGATAGGGAAGACCTTCGGCTTTTCCGTTGATGACCTTGGGTGGATCGGAGAACGGGAAGTCGAGAACGAAGTCATCGGTGTAATTCGCAAGCTGGGCCTCGGCATCACCGGCCGCGATTCCCGCGAATGCGCCTTCGACCGCCGCAAGATTGCGAACGCGGGTCTCATCAAGGCCCCAGTTATTCCCCATGATTCCCCCTGTTGTTCTGCGCGAACCGACTGGATCAGTCGGGATGACGCGAGCCGCGGCCGCGATCGGGCACGAGGGCCACGAGTCGGGCGGCGACGGTGTCGATGATCTCGGCGGACGGGGTGGCGTCGTCTTCAACGAGGGCCATGACCGAGGCGTGCTCTTCGGCGTTGAGGGCGAGGAGTCGACCCTGATAACGAGCGGCACTGACGCGAGTGAACACCCGCGGCGAGCGCAACTTGTTCGCAATGGCGTCGAGAACGTCTTCGTCGGCGTCGCCGGGCGAATCGTTGATCAAGTCGAGCAGTTCCCAGATCTGGCGGGGGGTGAGGACGACGCCAAGGAGTTCGTCCTCGGCATTGATCGCCGGGGGAGTTGCGGACTCGGGTGCAGCGGTTGTGGTCATGAAAGGGGACTCTCCGGAAATTCTGACGGTGGGTCTGCGCTCTGTAGTTATCAGCGCACTGGATTGAACTGTGTACAAGGCCCGGGTAGCAGGACACGTGCAGGGGGTACTTCTATTCCCGGTGCGAAACGGAAGCCGTACATTGCAGGCAACCGCTTCTGTGTCTTCATGATTCCTAGTACGTCGGGAGGGTGCGATGCACGTTGGAGCGAAAGGTTCCTGCGGCTACCCGGCCCTTTTGTCACACCCGACCCCTACCATCGGCCCATCATGAAAATCCTGCACACCAGCGACTGGCACCTCGGCCGGAACTTCGGCTCGGTCTCTCTTCACGAGGTCCAGGCTGCGTTTTGCGAATGGGTCCTGCAAACCGCCATCGCCAACGGAGTCGAGCTCCTCGTCGTGGCCGGCGATCTTTATGACCGGTCCATCCCGCCCCAGGAGTCAGTTGCGCTTTGGCGTCAGACGCTCATCGCGTTCCACGAGGCCGGCATTGCGGTTGTGGCCATCGCCGGCAATCACGACGGCGCCGATCGCGTGTCGGCCTTCGATGGCCTCACCGATGACGCCCGCGTCTTTGTGCGGGGTGGCTACGGGCGAGCGGGCGAGATCATCACCCTCGGTTTCTCCGACGGGCCTCTTGATGTCGCCCTGATTCCCTTCCTCGATCCCCAGCTGGCTCCGCCCGACTGGAAGGCAGAGTTGGCCGAGGCCGACGTGAAGGCCACCCACGAGTCAGTGCTCGCAAAGGCAATCAATCGGGCTCGGGCCGAATCAACATCGTCCCGGTCGCTTGCCGTAGTGCATGCCTTTGTTGGCGGATCAACCACCGCAGATTCCGAGCGACAACTGACGGTTGGTGGCACGGACCAAGTTGCGGCCACGGTGCTCGAGGGCTTCTCCTACGTGGCCCTTGGGCATCTCCATACGCCTCAGGTCATCGGTGGGGCTGAACAGGTTCGTTACTCAGGAACGCCCATCGCCTATTCGTTTTCAGAAACCGGCCCAAAGTCGGTCGTACTCATCGAGATGAGTCCCGACGGCACCTGTTCGACCGAAGCGGTCCCCGTTCGGGTTGGCCGCGGCGTCATCACGCTTACCGGCACGATCGATGAACTGCTTGCGCCTGGCGCCCACCCCGAGGCCGCCGACAAATACGTCAAGGCGGTGCTCACCGACAACGCCTATGTGGTCGACGCGAAGTCACGACTGCTTGAGGTGTATCCGTATTGCACCGACGTCGTCATGAAGATGGCAGGTACTTCAACGGCCATTGGTCCGAACGATGAAATCCGATCAGCGCTTTCACCGCGTGACGCTGCGGAGAAGTTCTGGGAGGACATCGTGAACGAACCGCTCAGCGATCTGCAGCGAGACACTGTCATCGCCGCGATCGACAAGGTCTTCATCACCAATGAGGTCACACGATGAAGCCGCTGAGTCTTGAGTTCACCGCCTTTGGTTCGTATCCGGGCCCCGAAAAGGTGGACTTCGACTCGCTGACCGAGCTTGGTCTGTACGTGGTCACTGGTCCTACCGGTTCAGGAAAGACCACGATCTTCGACGCAATGGCGTACGCGCTCTACGGCGAGGTTCCTGGGGCGCGTGACAAGGGTGATGTTCGTTCTCAGCACGCTCACGCCGACGCCACCTGCTCGGTTGTCTTGCGATTCGCCGTCGATGGCGAGGTCCACCGGGTTGAGCGCACGCCCGAGCAGTTTCGGCCGCGACTTCGCGGTGATGGCGACCCAGTAAAGGTTGCCGCCAGGGCTGTTTTGGTTCGCGAATCCGACGATGTCTCGCTCGCAAGCCAACCAAAGAAGGTCACGGCAGCATGTGTCGAACTCATTGGCCTCGACGCTGATCAATTCGAACGCGTCGTTCTGCTTCCGCAGGGCCAGTTTCAAGAGTTCTTGCTGGCGAACACGGCAACGCGTCTCCCACTTCTTCGTCAACTCTTTGGCACCGGAAAGTGGCTCACAGTTGTCGAGGAACTGAAAGCGCGGGCCAACGACGCCAAGAGCGTTGTTGCCGATATCGAAGATCAGCTTCGTCAACACCACTTTGCGATCAGCGGCGCCCTGCAAGCGGCGCACGACTTGCTGCCGAATGCGGACGAGCCGACCGATTCCGATGTCGATGAACAGCCAGTCGATAGTGAGCCGACTGATGAACAATCACTTGATGATCTCGCGACGCGACTCACGGGGCTTACGGAAAAGTCTGCACCGTTGCGCGACAACGAGCGCCAACTGAACCTTGCGGCCGATACCGCGCTTGCTGCTCACACCACGGCGCTATCGATCATCGACTCCTGGGACAAGCGTGTCCAACTTCTTGCTGAACGCAAAGTGCTCGACGAGCAATCGGGTGAT